>CANQXU010000153.1 GCA_947627865.1 uncultured Paenochrobactrum sp.
GCCCAGCCGGATAATCTCGCCAGTCATCAAGACGATCTCAAGGCCGAGAATATTATTGGTTGTTAATCCGTATTTCAAGCAATGCACACCTCCGGCATTTTCCGCAACATTGCCACCAATTGAGCAAGCAATCTGCGAGGAAGGATCAGGGGCATAATAAAAGCCCTCATGCTCGACCGCTTTTGTAATGCCTAAATTTGTAACACCTGGCTGAACCACAGCAGCACGATTGGGATAATCAATTTCTAATATGCGATTAAATCGCGACATGACCAACAAAACGGCATCTGCTAAAGGTAACGCACCGCCAGACAATGAAGTTCCCGCCCCTCGCGGCACCACTTTAACTTCATTTTCATAACAATAGCGCAATATTTTCGCGACTTGCTCAACATTTTCCGGCAAAACAACGACCAATGGCAATTGGCGATAAGCCGTCAATGCATCGCTTTCAAAAACGCGCATTGCATTTTGTGTGTCGACCACACCTTCATCGGGCACAATTGCCCGCATTGCCGCAATAATTTTCTGCCGGCGTTCTAATATTTGCGCATCTGGTTCCGGCATGACAAGCCCGCCCATGCGAACCTCCTATTACACGGCACCCCATGACCGCTTATTCAGTTTTATTAAAGGCTCACTTTCCTTACAAGTAGGCTGCGTCATTTATTATCACAATCAAAAAATGCAATGGATGCATAACTCTTGCTCTAAGCTACACAATTTGCTTAGTTTCCGATATATTACCTCACACTGTATGGATTACCTTTTTAAACCCTCTCCACCCTGAAATGAGCAGTCGTTGTCATGAGTCATCTAGCCGATATGGAGATTTTTGCCCGTGTTGTCGCAACCGGCAATATGTCAGCCGCAGCACGAGAGCTGGGTCTTTCTCCTGCTGTAATCTCAAAAAGGCTCAGCCGGCTGGAGGAACGTCTTGGTACGCGTCTTCTGCAACGAACCACACGACAAGTCGCCATGACAGAAGCCGGACAAGGATATCACCAGCGTATATTGGCAATTCTTGCCAGTATTGAAGAAGCTGAGAGTTTTGTAACCCGTCGCTCAAGCGATGCTCGTGGCACATTAAAGATTTCCGCGCCGACAACTTTCGGTCGCATGCATATTGCTCCCTATCTTGGACCCTTTATGCGCCGCAATCCGGAATTAACAGTCAATATGGTCTTGTCAGATGAAATGGTCGATATTGTTGGTGAAAGCTATGATCTCGCCATTCGAATTGCCGAGCTATCTGATTCATCCCTTGTTGCAAAAAGACTTGCACCTGTACGCCGCATTCTGGTTGCCTCACCACGCTATTTAGAAGAGTACGGCACCCCGAATATGATCGAAGATCTGGATCACCATATTTGTCTTTCGCCCCATAATAATGAGCCATGGCGCCTGGAAGGCCCAGAAGGCCCAGTCACTTTGCGCCCTGTCGGTCCAATCCAGACAAATTCCAGTGAAGTGATCAGAGAAGCAGTTTTAGGTGGCTTAGGCATCGCGCAGCGTTCAACATGGGATATCGGCCCAGAACTTGCACAAGGCCAACTGGTGCATATACTGCCGCAATATGCAGCCTCAAGTAATCTGGCAATTCATGCAGTTTACCCGTCACGCCAGTTTTTGCCTGCCAAAACCAGATTTTTCATCGACTATCTGGCAAGCCTTTATGGCGCGACCCCATATTGGGAAAGCGGCAAGGCGCCCAAGATAGTTTGAAAACTCTAAAGCGTATTAATGGCGTGTTTCAGAAACGCCATAACCATCTTTGCTGCTGCTTGCATCAACATTAACCAGTCCAGCAGCCATAAAAAGAATGCCTGAGAGCATAAGGGCAGTAACAAGCGCAGCGTTTTTAACAGTCATTTTAAAACTCTCAGACGAAACAAATTTTAGGGCGAACAACAAATACTTGTTGAAACCGATACTATAAAATCGAGCCGTGCAGATTTACCAATCCCCAACACGCCAAGTTTATATAGCTGTGCCAGTTACACAGCAAAGAAGTTACCCGCAACTAAACAGAAATCGTTTTTTAGCGACAAAGCACTATAAAAATACCTTTCTTTATAGACGTGACATTGTTGTCACTGCTTTTAGGGATTTTATCCACTGACGAGCGATATCTTAGCCAATATTTCAAACAAGCTTCGCCAAAGCTAAGTGGTAGCTGAACAATATTTACAGAATCACCACCTGAATATTGCGTTGGGATAAGAATGGCGACTTGACCTGACACCCATATTTTTGCCATTCCTGTACCATGCGAGCAAATTACAAAATGCAACGACTTTATATAGATGCGCCTTTTCATCATGAGGCCATCATCCCTGCCCCGCCTGAGGCCGCACATTATTTAAATAATGTTTTGCGCTTGAAAGCGGGCGATGAAATTCTCGTCTTTAACGGCAAGGATGGCGAATGGCGAGCAAGTCTTCAACCAGAAGGCAAAAAACGCTTAAACCTTATTCTCACAAGCCAAGAGCGCCCGCAGCCGGGCTCAGCAACGCTCATATATTGCTTTGCCCCGCTAAAGCAGGGCCGCTTAGATTATATGGTTCAAAAAGCTGTCGAGATGGGCGCCGGTATTCTACAACCCGTGATTACACAGCATACGCAAATGCATAAGCTGAATAGTGAACGCGTATTGGCAAATGCTGTAGAAGCTGCTGAACAATGTGGGATACTCAGCCTTCCTCAATGTCGGGACACAATTAAGTTTGATAAATTTATCAATGAATGGAACACAGATATCCCGCTGATTTTTTGTGATGAAAGCCATGCTGGAGACAATCCGCTGCCTCTCTTGCAAAATTTGCCAAAGCACCCCGACGGGAAAGTCGGACTAATAATCGGACCTGAGGGCGGATTTTCAGAACAGGAAAGAGCTGTTTTACACAAGCTCCCTTATGTCGTTTCAATCCCGCTTGGACCACGCATTTTACGTGCGGATACAGCCGCTGTTGCCGCAATGGCCATTCTCCAATCAACAATAGGTGACTGGCATTCAAACTAACATATTCTTTGGTTAAACTAATCTTCAAGTAAATTGACTTGCCTGCAACAACAAAACCATTCAATCAGGCATATGACTCGTTATAGTATTTAAGGATCTTAATATGGCGCGCGACACCACTGACGAAACGGCGATTTCGGGCACCGAAGAGCTAGCCCATTATCTTGCCGAAGGCTCCAAGCCTGAAGAGCAATGGCGCATCGGCACAGAACATGAAAAATTTCCGTTCTATGTAGCCAATAATGCACCTGTACCTTATGAAGGTGACCGCGGTATTAAAGCCATTCTTGATGGTATGCGCCTTAAGCTGGGATGGGATCCCATCATGGATGAAGGCAATATTATTGGCTTGGTCGAACCAACAGGCATGGGAGCGATTTCTCTTGAGCCAGGTGGGCAGTTTGAGCTGTCGGGAGCACCGCTAAGCACAATTCACCAGACCTGTCGTGAAGTGAATGCGCATTTAGCGCAGGTGCATGAAGTTGCACAACATCTCGGCATCGGCTTTTTAGGAATTGGCGGCAGCCCCAAATGGACATTGGCTGAAACGCCAGTTATGCCGAAGTCCCGTTATGCGATCATGACCCGTTATATGCCCAAGGTTGGCACACAGGGCCTTGATATGATGTATCGCACATCAACTATTCAGGTTAATCTGGATTTTAAATCCGAAACTGATATGCGCCGCAAAATGCAGGTTTCCATGAAACTGCAATCCGTAGCTACAGCGTTATTTGCAACCTCACCCTTCACTGAAAGCAAGCCAAACGGCCTGCTGTCATGGCGCTCCGATATCTGGCGCGATACAGACAACCAGCGCTCCGGTGTTTTGCCATTTGTATTTGCTAAAGACTTTGGCTTTGAGGACTATGTCGAATGGGCGCTTGATGTCCCGATGTATTTCATATTGCGCGATGGCAGCTATCATGACTGCACACATGTCACCTTCCGTCAGTTCATGAATGGCGCACTCAAAGGTGAAGTCAATGATCCGGTGCCCAATATGGGTGACTGGACAAATCATCTCTCCACATTATTTCCTGAAGTCCGCTTGAAGCAGTTTTTGGAAATGCGTGGTGCTGATGGTGGTCCTTGGCGCCGCATCTGTGCATTACCAGCTTATTGGGTTGGTATGCTTTATGATGCAGAAGCGCTTGATGCTGCTGAACAGCTGACAGCTGACTGGACTTATGAAGAAGTATTGAAAATGCGCAATGAAGTCCCCGCATTAGGCTTAAAAACCAAATTCAGGGATACTCCGTTATTGGAAATAGCGCGTGAAACAGTTAAAATTTCGCAGCTTGGTTTGAAAAACCGTAATCAGCTTAACCAGCATGGCGCTGACGAGACGCAATTCCTTGCACCATTGGAAGAAGTACTCGCTCGCGGCTATAGCGAAGCTGAAAAAATGCTCAAAGCCTATGAAACACAATGGGATCAAACAATTGACCCCGTGTTTAAGGAATACGCATATTAATCGATAAAATAAACTGGCTAAAACAATCCAGCCAGTTTGTATTATTGGAAAAATAAAGGCTGCGAACTCATATCGCAGCCTTTATATTTATTCAGCAGAAAATGTTATTTCTTCAGCATTGGCATGAATGGAGATTTTCATGCCAGTCTCTTGCGCCAGAAGCAAAGTATAATAAGGCTGCACAGCATGTGCATCAATGGCTTCTTCCGGTTGGGCACCCGAATGGAGCTCCAAAAATTTAGGCGGAACACGCAGCATGCGCCCTTTTGCCTTGATCTTGAATTTAGGTGCGATATCCCCGCCCTCCAAAATCACATCCAGATTGCCGCCTCTAGGAATAGATCCATTTGCAACCAACAACAAGTTCAGCAATAGCTTCACCTTGTTTTTCGGCAAAAGAACGCGCAGACCTTCCCAGCTAAGCTCGGCCTTTTCATTCTGGAAATATTGTGTTGCGACATATTGCGCATCACCGGTATCAATCTGAACACCGGCGGAACCTGCAGCACCAAACGCAATACGGGCAAATTGCAGTCTGGCAGAAGCATTGCGGGCACTTGACTGAATGAGCGCCATAGCATCTTCATCGGCACCGCCTTCTTCCAACAGTTCCAGACCATTATTGATCGCGCCAACTGGCGAGATAATGTCATGGCAAATTCGGCTGCACAAAAGTGCGCCGAGATCTAAAGCGGATAAAGTGACGGCTAAAGTCATATTTCTCTCCGATTATTTACCTTCAGCAATTGAGGTAAAGTAACATTTATAAAACCATGCACTGAGCTTGCAGCTTGTTACAAAGCATTATGGCTCAGGAACCAACTCTGTTTGACTGTCTAACACTTTAGAGATTCGCTTGGCAAAAGATTGTTATCGTAATTCACGCTTCTATAAGCCGAGCCATACATATAGCACTCTGACATGTAAGAGCGGATCACGACAGACAGATAGATAGTTTATCCCTCAGTCCTGCCGTTTTCATATTCTTAAAGGTTTAAGCAACATAATGCAGAAACAAGCATTTTGATTCGAAAGAAACAATTAAGCCAACAAGTGTGTGTCTCCCGAGCAAAATAACTTGGGTGAAGATATGCGTGAAACTAAAAATTGAAGCACACGACCTGAATTTAATGAAGGGCAAAGTGCTTCAACAAGATAAGCAGGGTCGCATGTCAGACAGAGACGCGAGTAGCCAGAAGGAAGATCATATGGCCTCCCCCTCCCTGTCGAAGCGCATTAAGCGTTTATCGGCAACTTTATATACGCTGATCATGGCAGTTATGCTCTTCAGCGTAACCATCACACCATCGAGCGCTAATACCTATACCGCAGACGAAATTGTAAGCTCTGGTCACAGTTTCTTCGGCTCTGCTGCTGGTGGCATTGCAACAGCAATCGAAAATATCTTTGAAAAATACGGCCTTCCCAATGGCTATATTTTAGGAGAAGAAGGTTCCGGCGCCTTTATTGGCGGTCTCACTTATGGTGAAGGCACACTTTACACCAAAAATGCCGGTGACCATAAAACTTTCTGGCAAGGCCCATCCGTCGGCTGGGACTTTGGTGGACAGGGCTCGCGCGTGATGATGCTGGTCTACAATCTTGACAGTATCGACAGCCTTTATGGCCGTTATGCTGGCGTGGCAGGCTCTGCCTATGTGATTGCTGGTGTTGGCATCAATGTATTAAAACGCAGCAATATTCTGCTCGTTCCAGTACGCACAGGTGTTGGTGCACGTCTCGGCGTGAATATCGGCTACCTCAAGCTCACCAATTCACCGACCTGGAACCCTTTTTAATATTCATGATCATCACCCCTTGCGGTTCTTCGCAAGGGGTGTAACCTAATAAAGAATGCTATTTAATTTTTAAGATAACTTCTCGTTAAAGCCATTGTTTAACAATGAGTTGAAGCATAGTATTATTGAAGCTTACAGCCATGCTTTAAAGCTTAATAATACCTTCAATCTTCGTATGAAAGATTAGCCGTGATAGAAGCCGCGCTTTATTTTATTCTGGGAATGTTATGCGCTGCTTTTTTTGTCACATTGGTAGCGCCAACAGTTTGGCGGCAAAGTGCACATCTTGCACGCCGCAGAATGGAAGCAACCCTCCCTCTTACTTTAGCAGAATTTAATGCCGAGATTGACGCACTGCGCGCTACACATGCGCGCACTGAAGCAAAATTAAACGCACTGCTTCGTGAAGAGCGTGAAATCTCAAGCAATCTGAAAGTTGAGCAAGGCAAGAATTACCAGCGTCTGAAACTTATTCCCGAGCTGGAGCATGAAATAGAAAATCTTAATGCATCCCTTGTTCAGATCAATAAAAACTTGCAAGAAACTTCCCAAGCTAAATCCAATGCTGATCAAGCGATTAATCAACAACAAGCAATCATTGATGATCATAACAAAACTCTGGATGAATTTCGCAGTTTGAATGAAACGTTGCGGATCGAAATCTCATCTTTAGAAACCGAAAAAAGTGACCTTTACAGTCAGCTCGCTGCACTGCGTCATGAACGCAAGGATGCAAATATGCAAAATAAAAAATCCCAAACAGAGCTTAATGT
>CANQXU010000154.1 GCA_947627865.1 uncultured Paenochrobactrum sp.
AATTATCCGTGGCATTGGTCAATATATCGCTGGATTGATGGAGAGACTGTTGATGCATGCGCTACAGTTGATCTTAATTTATTAGCATTTGATCTCGCAAAGTTTTTGAGGGCATTGCAAGCGATTGATCCTCAAAATGGCCCATTGTCAGGCGCGCATAATTTTTATCGAGGGGCATCAATTTCAGTTTATGATGAAGAAACCAGAGGTGCTATCGCGGCATTAAAAAATAGAATAGATGCAGCTCTTGCGATAAAAATCTGGGAGAGGGGAATGGCATCTCAATGGGATAAAGATCCTGTCTGGGTGCATGGTGATGTAAGTGCAGGCAATTTGCTGATTAATGAAGGTAGATTAACTGCCGTTATCGATTTTGGCTTGCTATCTACTGGTGATCCTGCCTGTGATTTAGTTATGGCGTGGACTGTTTTTGATGATGTCAGCCGGAAGACATTTCGCGAAACTTTGCCATTAGATCAGCAAACATGGGATAGAGCCCGTGCTTGGGCGCTCTGGAAGTCGCTGATTGTTATGCTTGATCCCGATAAAAGCAATGCTGTTGAAGCAAAACAATCCTTAAGGACCTATCAAGAAATCGTCGCGGATAGCGCATCGATGTGAATGCTGGCATCTGCGTTTTATATTCAAAGGCTGAAAGACACCATAAGCGGCTTCTCTTAGCTGTTTGAACTCCTTGCTGCCTTTGGATTATAGGCGCTATCCATACGCTTCTCGAGATAACGGGCGCCACGTATCAGCGGATAGCACACGATGAAATAACCTATTCCGACAATAGCAAAGACCAGCAGTCCATTGGGCACGCGCTGAACGACAAGCCAACCAACGCGGGTTAAATCAGTCAAGCCGATCACTGATATTACAGATGTATCTTTAATGATGAGTACATATTGCCCGATCAAGGGCGGTAATATTATGCGCATTGCTTGCGGTAAGACGATTAACCTTAGAGCTTTTATCCGAGAAAGGCCAAGTGCTTGTGCTGCCTCTGATTGCCCTTTGGGCACCGATCGCAGTCCGGCATAAACTATTTCGCATATAAAACATGCAGCCAGATTGCTTAGGCCAATGATGCCCGCTGAATAGGCATCTAGTTCAATGCCTAATTCTGGAAGAATGAAGAAAACAATAAAAATCTGAACGAGAAAAGGTGTCCCGCGGATTAAATCCACCCAGACAGCAATAGCAGATGACACCGCTTTATTGGATTCTGCTCTTAATATCCCCAATATGAAGCCTATAATGGTGCCGAGCGTCAATGCTGCGATTGAGAGCATAATTGTCATGCTTATGCCGCGCAAAAAAAGCGGGTAGCTGCTAAAGAGTGATTGTAATTGATGGATAATCATACGGCTTCCCTCCCAATATAGACTGAGCGGCGCTCGTACACTTTAGCAATGGCTTTTAAGCAATAATAAAGAATGAGGTAGCCAACGGCGGTTGAGATATAGGCTTCTGCTGGCATGAAGCGGTCGGAAGCTAGCAGCTGTCCGGCGCGGGTGAGTTCCATGACTGATATCAATGATAAAAGGGCCGAATCTTTAACCAGCACAATTGACTGTCCAAGCAGTGGAGGGATTGTGATTTTAATGGCTTGGGGCAGAATAATAAGGCGCATGATTAAAATATAGCGCATGCCTGTTGCACGGGCCGCTTCAACCTGTCCTTGTGGGACAGAGTTAATACCGGCACGCAGGATTTCGGCAATATAGGCACCGCTATTGATTGCAAGAGCAGTGATTCCAACAACATATTCAGGCAAAATAACGCCCAAACGCGGCAGCCCGAAATATAGAAAGTAAATTTGGACCAATAGGGGGGTAGAGCGAATAATATCAATATAAATACGAGCTATACGCTGGAGAGAAGATTTTTTACTGATGAGAGAAAAGCAAACGACTATTCCAACTATCATTGCAAATATAAAAGCAATAACGGAGAGAAATATTGTAGCGAAAAAACCCTCCATGAATAAAGGTAAATATTCGCCAATAGTTCGAAAGTTGAAGTTCGCCAGCAAGTTTACTTCTCCAAGCGCATATTAATTGTGTAAATTTTATTGCATGTATTTATTTTTCTGCAGATAAAGAGAAATGTGATTGCAAACCCCACAATATGAGAGTGCGGAGTTTGCTGTTTGAGACGGGTGGCAGTTAAGTGCTCAATTAATGATCAGCTTTCCACTGATCGCTATTGACCCAGTAATCCAGATTTGTCTGTAGCCTGTTGTCGAGTTCGATTTGATCAAGGAAGAGATTCATCCAGATCAAAAGATCGTTTGCATCATAGCGTGTGGCAAAAGCTAAAGGTTCCTTTCCAAACAGATCGGGCATAATGGTGAAAGTACCGGCAGGATAATCGGCTGCTTGGCCTTTGATAGCGGATGCATCATTCATGCCGCAGTCTGCTTGTCCACTATTGACGGCATCAAGGATGAGAGGGCCGCCACCTTTGTAGCTCTTGATGTCGGCGTCAGGGAAGATGGATTTGGCGGTTTTCTCTCCAGTGGAGCCAAGCAAGACAGCAATGCGGGCGCCTGGTGCTTTGCAATCATCTACTGAAGTGAAATCCGTGCCAGCTTTGGTAAATACAGCTGTGCCTGTATACATGAATGGCTGGGTAAATGCGACCTTGGTGGCGCGAGCTAATGTCGGGGTCATATCTGCTACGAGCAAATCAGCTTTTCCGGAAAGAAGTGCTGGTAACAAACCGTCCCAGTCAAAATCAAGAAATTCAATTTTGACGTTCATTTCCTCTGCCATGAGCTTCGCGAGCTCGACAGAGCTTCCGGTTCGCTCGCCATTTTTATCAATCATAGAAAATGGCGGTCCTTGTGTTTGAACTGCTACACGCAGCGCGCCACGCTTTTGAATATCGTCAAGGGTTCCTGCACTTGCGGAGAAAGATAAGCCGATTAGTCCAATAGAAATCACGAAAGATTTTAAATGGTTCATATTATTACGCCCTCCCTGTTGCAATTCACGGTTGGAGCGGATGATTGCAAATTAAATATTCCACTCTGTCACCGGTAAATGAATTATTATCGATTTAATGTGCGTGAATAAATATAGGCAGTCTTTTAGCCATGATGGTATGAGCTTGAATAAAATACAACAGGAAATAAAAGAGCAATTTTTAGGGTGGTAATTTGAGCTGCAAGTTATATTTTAGTAAGATAATATGGTTGCTGACCTTAAAATTGGCGGTTTCTGCATTGACCTTTGCCGTGTCTCCACGTAATGGGAGTGAAATTTAGCGCTGGTCTGATGGGAACAGAATGCGTTCGCAAATGGCAGTCAGATTTAAAGCTGGTAAGACTTGCTTTTTATTTCTGTACAGTGATGCTGATACGTTGAATTTCTGAAGTAATGCGCTTAAAAGTGCAGTAATGGCCAATTAGGCACAACAGTTTCTTTGGCGATAAGTGGTGTTCCACCATGAGGCGCGATATAAAAGTGAAGGTTTTGACATGCAGGTTACCGAAACGCTCAACGAAGGGCTGAAGCGCGAGATCAAGATCGTCGTTCCGGCCACGGATCTCGAAGCAAAGCTCGCTGAGCGGCTGGAAACCGCGCGTTCGCGTGCAAAAATCAATGGTTTTCGCCCAGGCAAGGTACCTACTGCGCATTTGCGTAAAATGTACGGCAAGTCATTCATGGCGGAAATCGTCAATGAAATCTTGAACGAAACACCTCGTTCAGTGCTCGCAGAGCGCAATGAGAAATCAGCGACCCAGCCTGTTGTTTCCATGTCTGAAGACGAAAAAGAAGCAGATCTGGTTCTGGATGGTAAAGCAGATTTCATCTTTTCATTGAACTACGAAGTTCTGCCGAAAATTGAAGTTCAAGATTTTACAGGCATTGAAGTTGTCCGTGAAGTTGTTGAAATTTCTGACGAAGAAGTTGATGAGCAGGTTAAAAAAGTTGCGGCATCAACACGCACTTTCGAAGCTAAAAAAGGCAAGGCAGCCGATGGCGATCGCGTAACCATTGACTATCTGGGCAAGGTTGACGGCGAAGCTTTCGACGGTGGTGCTGACAATGATGCTCAGCTCGTTCTTGGTTCAGGCCAGTTTATTCCAGGCTTTGAAGAGCAGCTGATTGGTGCCAAAGCAGGCGAAGAAAAAGTTATCAATGTAACTTTCCCTGCTGAATACGGTGCAGCACATCTTGCTGGCAAAGATGCAACCTTTGACATCACCGTTAAAGAAGTTGCTAAGCCAGGTGAGTTGGAGCTAAACGACGAAACAGCCAAGAAGCTCGGCATCGAAACTCTTGAGCGTTTGCGCGAAGTTGTTCGTGGTCAAATCGAAAGCCAGTACGGCTCGATCACACGCCAGAAAGTTAAGCGTCAGATTCTTGATGCCTTGGATGGTCAGTATCAGTTTGAATCACCAGAAAAGCTGATTGAAGCTGAGTTCAACAATATCTGGCAGCAGATCAATTTTGACCTCAACGAAGCTGGTCGTACTTTCGAAGACGAAGAAACAACCGAAGAAGCAGCACGCGAAGAATATCGCAAGCTTGCAGAACGTCGCGTTCGTCTTGGACTCGTACTATCTGAAATCGGTGAAAAAGCTGGTGTAGAAGTAACTGAAGAAGAATTGCAGCGCGCTGTATTCGATCAGGTTCGCCGCTACCCAGGTCAGGAACAGCAGATTTATGAATTCCTGCGCAATACTCCTGATGCAGTTGCTAATCTGCGTGCGCCAATCTTTGAAGAAAAGGTTGTTGATCACCTGCTGGAAGCAATCAAAGTTACAGATAAAGTTGTAACTAAAGAAGAGCTGACAGCTGAAGATGATGCAGAAGCATCAGCAGATGAGGCGAAAGAAAAGAAGCCAGCTAAAAAGGCAGCTCCTAAGAAAAAAGCAGCTCCTAAGAAAAAGGCTGAAGAGAAAAAAGACGAAGCTAAAGACGAAGAAAAATAATCTTGTCTTGTAAGTATTGATGCTTTAGAAAATCCGCCGGTTTCCGGCGGATTTTTGTTTTAACTAAGCTGATGTTTAATAATTTTGTGCATAATAACTTTGTGTCATTTTTGAAATTAATGTCGGAGTGATTATGGGTCTTCTAAAAAGCAATATAGTATCCCTGATGGTCACTGCCTGCCTTTTCTCGCAGGTCAGCAGTCTTCAAGCCGCGCCGCCAGAAGTCAATGCTAAGCACATTTTTATGATTGATGCCGAGACAAATGCCGTACTTTACGCATTGGCACCAGATGCTCCCATTCAGCCAGCTTCACTTGCAAAATTAATGACAGCTGAACTGGTCTTTAATGCGCTGAATAAAGGCTCAATAAAGCTTGATGATGAGGCTGAGGTTAGTGAGCATGCGTGGCGTACTGGCGGGGCGCCATCACGAACAGCTACAATGTTCGCCAAGCTTAAATCGCATATTTCTATCGAGAATCTCATACAGGGATTGACGGTTCAAAATGCGAATGATGCGGCGATTATTCTTGCCGAAAAATTAGCAGGCTCAGAAAGCGCTTTTGCCGCCATGATGAATGAACGAGCAAAGGAGCTGGGTTTAACATCAAGTAGCTTTGTGAATGCTACCGGGCTTCCTGCAGAAGGGCAGCGGACATCATTGGTTGATATGGTCAAGCTCGGAGCTTTTATTCAACAGCAATATCCTGAATATTATCCCTATTACGTACAGGAGAGTTTCAACTGGAATAAAATCTTCCAGCGTAATAAAAATCCTTTGTTAAAACATGATGTTGGGGTGGATGGTTTAGGATTTGGTTTCACTCAAGGTGTTGGTTATTCTGCTGCAATATCAGCGGAATCGGGGTATCGAAGAGTCTATATTGGTCTTGCTGGTGCAGCGTCCGATCAGGAACGTCAGGCAGATGCTCTTGCTTTAATTGACTGGGCAATGACATCGTTTGAAGATGTGAAATTATTCAGTGCTAAGGATATTGTCGGTCAGGCTGCGCTCTATGGTGGTGTCAAGAGCAGTTTAGAGCTTACTTTAGATAATGATCTTAATTTATTGATTGAAAAAGATAATATAGATAGAATATCAGCTTCTATCATCTATGATGGTCCCATTTTAGCACCAGTTGATATAGGTGAGAAAGTGGGTGTAATAAAGGTCTGGCAAGATGATCTTCTTTTGCAAGAAGCTCCGGTATATGCAGCAGAGACTGTTCAATCTGGTGATCTTGTTGACAGAGCGGAAGATGCATTAAAAGAGCTGGCGACTGGATGGATCAGGAAGTATCTTTAGTTTAATCATTGCAGTTAGATGTATAAATAACGTATCAGGTTTTATCTGGTTAAAATTAGAGACTTTTCAGTTCATATTGCTGAAATACTATTTGGAGTTTAAGCGCCTGTGTCCGGATTTTTTATTAGCTTTGAAGGCGGAGAAGGCGCAGGAAAAACTACACAGATCAAGGCTGTCGAGAAATTTTTGACAGAAAAAGGCTATAGCGTTGTCGTGACGCGTGAGCCGGGTGGCACATATGGTGCAGAGCTGGTGCGTTCAGTGATTTTGAGCGGTGGAGCTGAGCAATATGGAACAGCAATGGAAGCTATCCTTTTTGCTGCAGCCCGTAATGATCATGTCGAGGGCCTTATTCGTCCGGCATTGGAGCAGGGGAAAGTCGTCCTGTGCGACCGATATATTGATTCCAGTCGAGTTTATCAGGGTGTGACTGGTCAGCTTGAGCCTGATTTTATGGATAATCTCGAGCGTATCACTATTGATGGGATCAAGCCTGATTTGACGCTTATTCTTGATATTCCTGCAGAAGCAGGTCTTGCGCGCGCTAATTTGCGCCGTGGGAATGAAATTGTTGACCGCTTCGAAAAAGAAACGTTAAGCGTCCACGAGCAGCGCCGGCAGGCGTTTTTAAGGCTTGCTGAAGAGGAAAGCGAACGCTGTAAAGTCGTTAATGCTGCACAAAATATTGATGGTGTAAGCAAAGATATCCTTGCTCATATTGATGTTCTTCTTGCTTCACATAGTCCCAAGGGAGCGTGAGCGATGATTGAAGAGCTGCAATCCCCGAAACAATTTGATT
>CANQXU010000155.1 GCA_947627865.1 uncultured Paenochrobactrum sp.
ATCCTCGATGAGGTTATCCGTGAGCATCCTGTTCTTCTAAACCGTGCTCCAACCCTTCACCGTCTTGGCATTCAGGCTTTTGAGCCGGTATTGATTGAAGGTAAGGCTATCCAGCTGCATCCGCTCGTTTGTACAGCGTTTAACGCTGACTTTGACGGTGACCAGATGGCTGTTCACGTGCCGCTGTCTTTGGAAGCTCAGCTTGAAGCACGCGTTCTGATGATGTCAACGAACAATATTCTGCATCCGGCAAATGGTCTTCCGATCATTGTGCCTTCACAGGATATGGTTCTCGGCCTTTATTACTTGTCGATCATGGCAGAAAACGAGCCTGGGCAGGGTATGATCTTTGCCGATATGGGTGAATTGCAGCACGCGCTTGAAACAAAGACCGTTACACTGCACACAAAAATCAAAGGCCGTTTCAAGAGCATTGATGCGGAAGGCAATATTGTATCAAAAATTTATGATACAACACCAGGTCGTTTGATCCTCGGTGAGTTGCTTCCTAAAAACGCTAATATTTCCTTTGATATTTGTAATCAGGAAATGACCAAGAAGAACATCTCTAAGATGATCGATCTGGTCTATCGCCATTGCGGTCAGAAAGAGACTGTTATTTTCTGTGACCGCGTCATGCAGCTTGGCTTCTCTTATGCATGTCGCGCCGGTATTTCCTTTGGTAAGGATGACATGGTCATTCCTGATACCAAGGTTAAAATCGTTGCAGAAACTGAAGCTTTGACCAACGAATATGAACAGCAGTACAATGACGGTCTGATCACTCAGGGCGAGAAGTACAACAAAGTTGTTGATGCTTGGGGTAAGGCGACTGATAAAATCGCTGACGAAATGATGGCCCGTATTAAGGCTGTTGAATTCGACCCAGAAACTGGCCGTCAGAAGCAGATGAACTCTGTTTATATGATGTCACATTCCGGTGCTCGTGGTTCACCAAGTCAGATGCGTCAGCTTGGTGGTATGCGTGGTTTGATGGCTAAGCCTTCCGGTGAGATTATCGAAACTCCGATTATCTCCAACTTTAAAGAAGGCTTGACTGTTAACGAGTACTTCAACTCCACACACGGTGCTCGTAAGGGTCTTGCTGATACAGCTTTGAAAACAGCTAACTCCGGTTATCTGACACGTCGTTTGGTTGACGTTGCACAAGATGCAATCATCTCACAGGTCGATTGTGGTGCGGATGTTGGTCTGACCATGCAGCCAATCGTGGATGCTGGACAGGTTGTAGCCTCTATTGGTCAGCGTGTTCTAGGTCGTACGGCTCTTGACGATATCATCCACCCGGCAACAGGTGATGTTATCGTACCGGCTGGTCGTATGATCGAAGAAAAAGACGTTGATCTCATTGAAAAAGCTGGCATCCAGACCATTCAGATCCGCTCAGCATTGACCTGTCAGACACGTAATGGTGTTTGTGCAACTTGTTATGGTCGTGATCTGGCTCGCGGTACTCCGGTTAACCAGGGTGAAGCAGTTGGTGTTATCGCTGCTCAGTCCATCGGTGAGCCTGGTACTCAGCTAACCATGCGTACGTTCCACTTAGGCGGAACAGCGCAGGTTGTTGATAGCTCGCATCTGGAAGCGTCCTATGAGGGTACAGTTCAGCTGCGCAACCGCAATGTTGTCCGTAATACCGACGGCAATTTGGTTGTGATGGGCCGTAACATGGCTGTTCTGATCATGGATGCGAATGGTCGCGAACGTGCAGCACATCGTGTAACCTATGGTTCACGCCTGTTCGTTGATGATGGTGATACTGTTAAACGCGGTCAGCGCATTGCTGAGTGGGATCCGTATACCCGCCCGATCGTTACTGAAGCTGCAGGCTCTATCGAGTTCGAAGATCTCGTTGATGGCTTGTCGGTTTCTGAATCGACAGATGAGTCAACAGGTATCACTAAGCGCGTCGTCATCGACTGGCGTTCAACACCTCGTGGTGCCGATCTGAAACCAGCTCTGGTTATTAAAGACAAGAACGGTAAAGTTGTTAAACTGGCTAAGGGTGGCGAAGCTCGCTTCTTGCTTTCAGTTGAAACAATTCTTTCGGTCGAACCGGGCAGTCAGGTCAATGTGGGTGACGTTATTGCACGTCTGCCTATGGAAAGTGCTAAGACCAAGGATATTACCGGTGGTCTGCCACGCGTTGCTGAACTCTTTGAAGCACGTCGTCCAAAGGATCATGCTGTCATCGCAGAGATCGATGGTACAATCCGCTTTGGCCGTGACTATAAGAATAAGCGCCGCATCGCGATTGAGCCCAATGACGAGAATGTTGAAACTGTTGAGTATTTGATCCCTAAGGGTCGTCCTTTCCATCTGCAGGATGGTGATGCGATTGAAAAGGGTGATTATATCCTCGATGGTAACCCGGCACCGCATGATATTCTGGCCATTAAGGGTGTGGAGGCTTTGGCTTCTTACCTCGTTAATGAAATTCAGGAAGTGTATCGTCTTCAGGGCGTTCTTATCAACGATAAGCACATTGAAGTGATTGTTCGTCAGATGTTGCAGAAGGTGGAAATCACCGAATCCGGAGATACTGGCTATATTCCGGGCGACCATGTTGATCGCATCGAACTTGATGAGGTTAATGATCGCTTGCTGGAAGAGGGCAAGAAACCAGGTGTTGGTAATCCGGTTCTTCTGGGTATTACCAAGGCTTCCTTGCAGACACCTTCCTTCATCTCTGCAGCATCCTTCCAGGAAACAACACGCGTTCTGACTGAAGCGGCTGTTGCTGGTAAGATGGATACACTGCAGGGTCTGAAAGAAAACGTTATTGTTGGGCGTCTCATCCCAGCGGGTACTGGTGGTATGGCGAATAAGATCCGTCGTATTGCATCTGCAAGAGATGAGCTCATACTGGATGAGCGTCGTAAGTCTTCTGGCTCAACGGAAGCGCATGCGATGTTGATTGATATGACAAACAACCCAGCTGAATAAGCACTAATAATAAAAAAGGCCGCTTTTAGCGGCCTTTTTTATTGAATGAGAAATTTTATTCCTCGTCTTCTTCTTCATCGTCGCCATCAAACTCGATGAGTGCGATTTCACCACGCATCGCTGTTTCCCATGCTGATTTGTGTGGTTCTTCATCTGGCTGGCTTTCCAGAGTGCCAACTTCAAGAAGTTCGGCTTCATCATAGCCTTCATCTGCCAGAATAGAGAGTGCGGTCTGAACCAGATCATCATCTTCTTCAAGTGTCAGAACCATATGGACTTCGACAGATTCTTCTACGTCTTTGTTCCAGACATCAGCGATAATCAGATAAACTGAGTTCGAATCGACAGGAGTTGTGTTTTCTGTGGAGGACATTAGTAAATCCTTAATGTTTTGTTGTAATCAGACTCAGTCGTGCTTTTGATGCGATTAACGGTGCAAAGCCAGCATGAGTTAAGAATCTATCTCTTACTTAAGTCAATTTAACAAATTTACTATGACGAATATGCTCTTCAGTGGCTAATTCCTTACATTTTTTAAGGTGAAGATAGGTTTTTATGAGAAAGTTAACCTGTTAGCCTTGACGCAAGAGCGGTTACAGCGTATCAGCAGCTCATCTGAGCCGATGTGAGGCAAAAGTTTTCAGAGTGACATACTCCGAAAGGCGTCTCAAACAGGGTTCGTTTTACGATCGATTTGCTTGTTTATTGCATGAAGCGTCAGCTTCCTCTGCATTTTGGTCGGGTTGGCTGCCTTTGTGGCGATGCTTTTCCCGATTTTTGGCTTGCATTTAGGTCAAAACGGCCCTGAAAAGGGCGTAAAATGAGTTATTAGTAGAGGAAGGTTCAATGCCTACCGTAAACCAGTTGATCCGCAAACCGCGCATTGCGCCGGTGAAGCGTAATAAGGTTCCTGCATTGCAGGCTAACCCACAAAAGCGCGGTGTATGTACACGTGTGTACACAACAACCCCTAAGAAGCCTAACTCGGCTCTTCGTAAGGTTGCCAAAATCCGTTTGACCAATGGCTTTGAGGTTATCGGTTATATTCCGGGTGAAGGTCATAACCTTCAGGAGCACTCCGTAGTTATGATCCGTGGCGGTCGTGTAAAGGACTTGCCGGGTGTTCGTTATCACATCATTCGTGGTGTTCTCGATACACAGGGTGTTAAAAACCGTAAACAGCGTCGTTCAAAATACGGTGCGAAACGTCCTAAATAAGAATTTTCCGGGGATACCGGCTGCCATTTAGGTGGGCTGGCCCGATGTAATTGAAAGACAGATTATTATGTCAAGACGCCATAAAGCTGAAAAGCGCGAAATTAACCCGGATCCAAAGTTCGGCGATCTCGTAATCACTAAATTCATGAATGCTATTATGCTTCATGGTAAAAAGTCGATTGCTGAAGGTATTGTTTACGGCGCGTTGTCCGCGATCGAAGCAAAGGCCAAGCAGGATCCGTTGGTGATGTTCCATCAGGCTTTGGATAATGTGGCTCCGCATGTTGAAGTTCGTTCACGCCGTGTTGGTGGTGCGACCTATCAGGTTCCTGTTGATGTTCGCCCAGAGCGCCGTCAGGCTTTGGCCATTCGCTGGATGATTAATGCTGCTCGCAGCCGCAATGAGACCACTATGGTGGATCGTCTTTCCGGTGAGCTGCTGGATGCTGCAAACAATCGTGGCTCTGCTGTTAAGAAGCGTGAAGACACGCATCGTATGGCGGAAGCTAACCGCGCATTCTCACATTACCGCTGGTAATCGTTGAACTCTATTTGAAGAGCAAAGAATATGGCCCGCGAATTTAAAATTGAAGACTACCGTAACTTCGGTATTATGGCGCATATCGATGCTGGTAAAACAACCACGTCAGAGCGTATTCTTTACTATACTGGTAAAAGCCATAAGATTGGTGAAACGCATGACGGTTCAGCAACTATGGACTGGATGGCTCAAGAGCAGGAGCGTGGTATCACGATTACTTCTGCAGCGACCACCACTTTCTGGACTGGCCGTGATGGTAAGAAGCGTCGCTTCAATATCATCGATACTCCTGGTCACGTTGACTTCACGATTGAAGTTGAGCGCTCACTTCGTGTTCTCGATGGTGCGATTGCACTTCTTGATGCGAACGCAGGTGTAGAGCCACAGACTGAAACCGTATGGCGTCAGGCTGAGAAGTACAATGTTCCACGTATGATCTTCGTGAACAAAATGGATAAAATCGGTGCAGATTTTTTCCGTTGCGTTGACATGATCAAAACACGTCTTGGTGCTGTACCTCTTGTTATTCAGTTGCCAATTGGTGCTGAAAACGAATTCCAGGGCGTAGTTGATCTGGTTGATATGAAATCCTATACTTGGGATGGTGCTATCGGCTCAGATACTATCGTTGGAGAGATTCCTGCTGATCTTCTTGATCAGGCTGAAGAATACCGCGAAAAGCTTATTGAAACCGCTGTTGAGGTTGATGAAGCCGCGATGGAAGCTTACCTTGAAGGTAAGATGCCAACCGTTGAAGAACTGCGTGCACTTATTCGTAAGGGTACTGTAGACGTTCTGTTCCATCCTGTTCTGTGCGGTACTGCATTTAAGAACAAGGGTGTTCAGCCTGTACTTGATGCTGTTGTTGATTACCTGCCTTCACCTATCGATATTCCTGCGATTAAGGGTATTGATGTGAAGACTGAAACTGAAACAACACGTGAATCTTCAGACGATGCACCGTTGTCATTGCTAGCATTTAAGATCATGAACGATCCGTTTGTTGGTTCTCTGACATTCGCTCGTATCTATTCCGGTAAATTGTCCAAAGGTACATCCTTGGAGAATACCGTTAAAGGTAAGCGTGAACGTATCGGTCGTATGTTGCAGATGCACTCAAACAGCCGTGAAGACGTTGATGAAGCGTTTGCAGGTGATATCGTTGCGCTTGCAGGTCTTAAAGAAACCACAACTGGTGACACCCTTTGTGATCCTTTGAAGCCTGTTATTCTTGAGCGTATGGAATTCCCTGAGCCGGTTATCGAAATCGCGATTGAACCAAAGACTAAAGCTGACCAGGAAAAGATGGGTATTGCACTCAATCGTTTGGCTGCTGAAGATCCTTCATTCCGCGTTAAGTCCGACGAAGAATCCGGTCAGACGATCATTGCTGGTATGGGTGAACTTCACCTTGATATCCTTGTTGATCGTATGAAGCGTGAATTTAAGGTGGAAGCAAATATCGGTGCACCTCAGGTTGCTTACCGTGAAAGCATCACCCGTCAGGCTGAAATCGACTACACACATAAAAAACAGTCCGGTGGTTCTGGTCAGTTTGCGCGCGTTAAAATTATTTTTGAACCGCATGATGCTGATGAATTCATCTTCGAATCTAAGATCGTTGGTGGTGCAGTACCTAAGGAATATATCCCGGGTGTTCAAAAGGGTATTGAAAGCGTTATGGGTGCAGGCCCACTCGCAGGATTCCCGATGCTCGGTGTTAAAGCGACACTCATCGATGGTGCATACCACGATGTTGACTCTTCTGTACTTGCCTTTGAAATCGCTGCTCGCGCAGCATTCCGCGAAGGTGCACAGAAAGCCGGTGCGCAGCTTCTTGAGCCTATCATGAAGGTTGAAGTTGTTACTCCGGAGGACTATGTCGGTGACGTTATTGGTGACCTGAATTCACGTCGTGGTCAGATTGCCGGTACCGAAGCCCGCGGCATTGCAACTGTCATCAATGCAATGGTTCCATTGGCCAGCATGTTTGGTTATGTGAATTCACTGCGTTCGATGTCGCAAGGTCGTGCCCAGTACACCATGCAGTTTGACCATTATGAGCCGGTCCCAACTGCGGTCGCACAGGAAATTCAAAAGAAGTTTGCGTAATCCTTCGGGATTACGCTCCCAATTAAAAAACGCCTGAGCAGGCTAATTTTATGGAGAGCTCAAATGGCTAAAAGCAAATTTGAACGCACTAAACCACACGTTAACATCGGTACCATTGGTCACGTTGACCATGGTAAGACGACAACAACAGCTGCGATCACCAAATTTTTCGGTGACTTCCGTGCATACGA
>CANQXU010000156.1 GCA_947627865.1 uncultured Paenochrobactrum sp.
GAGTAGGTGGTGGGCTTGTTACCAATGGTCAGCTCGTGCGCGGCGCAGGCGGCATGACGGGCGAGTGGGGGCATGGGCCTGTTCTAAACACTATGCTTGAATTAAATGAATTCGACTTAGAACATGTCGAGAAGCCTTGCTATGTGCCACGTTTTGAATGTGGCTGCGGGCAAAGGGGCTGCGTTGACACAATCGGCGGCGCTCGTGGTATTGAACGCCTTCACAAATATCTGCATGAAATCGAGAGTGACAGCAGAACGATATTGCGTTCTTGGCATGAAGGTGATGCACAGGCCAAATTAACAGTCTGTGCGTATTTGGAGCTTATTGCTGATCCTTTATCCGTTGTTGTGAATACAACGGGCGCATCCATTATTCCGGTTGGCGGCGGGCTTGCTGCCGATGACCGTTTGATGCAGGCCTTGGATAAGGCAGTACGGGCTCGCATTTTACGGCCTACAGATAAACCGCTTATTGTCACTGGTCGCTTTCACAGCGATGGCGGGCTGATTGGGGCTGCTATTTTAGGTAGGCAAAATGGGTAAACTGCTTGAAATCTGCGTGGATACTGTAGATGGTCTGGATATTGCGATAGCTAATGGTGCAGACAGAATTGAACTTTGTTCAGCGCTTGACCTAGGCGGATTAACACCATCTGTTGGTCTTATGGCTTATGCTGCTAAAAAATCTGTTCCTATTTATGCGATGATCCGCCCACGCGATGGTAATTTCTGTTTTAATCCGTGTGAAAAAGAGGTGATGCTGAGTGAAATCACTGCTGTGCATGCGGCAGGTCTTGCGGGCGTGGTGCTTGGTGCATCTTGCGAGGATGGTTCGCTCGATATTTCTTTATTGCAGGAATTATGTGAATACGCACAAAGTTTAAGTTTGGGCACCACACTGCATCGTGCTTTTGATCTGGTGCCGGATACTTATAGCGCGATTGAGCAAGCTGTTGCTTTAAAATTTGAGCGAATTTTGACCTCTGGACAACAATTAAAAGCCATTGATGGTCTGGAATTACTAGAAAAAATCAATGCGAAAGCTAATGGTCGTATTATTATAATGCCGGGTAGTGGTGTTACTAGCGAGAATGCACGAAGCATTATACAGGCAGCCAATTTCAATGAAATTCATGCTTCAGGGCGTGAAGTCATTATAAACCAAGATCAACGATCGATTGATTTCGGCTTTGCACCACCAGAAATAGCGCAGACATCGGCTGATAAGGTTCGCACTTTGAAACAAGCGCTTATGACATTATAAAAATAGTTCTCAATTAAAACGGCGGGATTTCAAATGTGATGTCCCGCCGTTTTTACTTGGTTATTCTAGTATATTAATCCTGCAAGCGATCACTGGTTTTGCATAAAAAACACATTTCATGATGCATTGGCACTGAAATTCCAGCAAAAATAATCGCTCCGTCATATGGCATGATAATATCGCGGCCGTCATGACGTTTGCCGATAATTTCACCTTGTTTAATTTGCTCGCCCGTTACAAAGCGACGGATCATTTTGTCTTCATCATGATCTGCTAGAATGGCTTCTGTTATCTCTAGCACGAGCGGTGTTTGAGTCTCCGGTAAAGCCGCATCAATCATTCCCAGAGCCGCCATGCCGTTGATGACAACATCATAACCAACTTGCGGACCATTAGGATCAAGATGTTGGCCGCATTCAACCGTTACACCATAGCCACCAGCAAAGCGCATATATTCAGTTGTACCAATTCCATGTACGGATGACAGGCCATTGGTTACGCCTGCAGCACGCTTTTGCTCGATCGCTTTTTCATGCGCCGGTAGCCAGCCATAGACAAGAAGAGGCAAACCAAGAGATTTCGCTAATTTGCTTTCTTTTGCTTCATGTTCAAATGATTCAAGTTTGCCATTATTATCCTTAGGGCCAAATAAGGCAAAAGCTTCACCTTCAGAGCTGAAAGAGTGTAAATCAATCAGCACATCATGTGCACGCAATAATGGGCACAATATATTGGCGACGCGGTCTTCATTATCTTGTGGTATTGCGCTTTCTGCCAGCTCACGATTGAGGTTGCGATCGCCTTCTCGCGTGTTTTTGCGGAAAGCCAGACCGTTGACAACGGGAACAAATGTTACTTGCCCACATGCAAGCTGTCGCTGACCTGAACGGAACTCGTTGATCAAGCGTGCGATCGCATAAGGGCCCGAAGGCTCATTTCCATGCACAGATCCCGTAACGATCAGTTTAGAACCGCGCTGCAAACCGTAGAAAGTAACAGCCTCCAAGGCGCTTGGTGGATTGGCAACGATAGTTTTTAGTTGTGTTGCTGGTGCATCAAAGGCAGCAACATCAAGTACCATGCCAGGGCGCATGCGGCGTGCAAGTTCCATGAGATGCTCATGCGCGACAACAACACAACCAGCAGTGCCGCTAAAATCTTCTCTTGCTGTATGCATGAAAATGGCTGAACCGCCACGCGCAGCAGGTAGAGCATCATTCCAGCCAACAGGAATAATCAGGTCAAATAAACGTTCACCACGACGCGATGGCTTGGTTTCATCATTATCAAAGACAAGCTGATTATAAAACGGGCTGTCAGGATCTTCTACCCATGAATAATTTTCTGGCTTTGGCAAAAACGGAAAATCAAAATTTTTTGGTTCATCACCAAATACTGACGGATCATAAAAGCCGTAGCGCAGCGGATAGCGGCCAATTGGTGTCTTGCCATCACCTTCGCGTTTTAATTCTGGTGCAATCAATCCATTGCGTCCGATCGAGCATTTCACTGTCCAATCATCAATGGTTAAAAGCCCGATATGCGGGTTTTCTGGATCCTGTCCGGTACGAACAATGATAGTTGGCTGTTCGAGAGTGCCGATCATAAACGGGTTCTGGCTCATTGATTTACCTGTAAATAACTTTGGCTAATGACCTGTTTGGGAGTTATTGCTTGTGATTAGGATCTAGTAATAGACATCGCGCATGATGGGTTTCCACACCATTTTGGGTAAAAAATGGCGGAATATCCCCTGTGCGGCATGCATCAAATGCATATTGACATCTTGGATTGAAAGCGCAGCCAAGAGGTGGATTGAGCGGGGAGGGTGCCTCGCCGGTAATACGGCTTTGCTTGTCGGAAGGGGCAAGCGGATCAGGGATCGATGCGATCAATGCTTGAGTATAGGGGTGAAGCGGATTGGTGAAAAGATCGCTCCAGATACCTTCCTCTACAATACGCCCGAGATACATGACTGCAATGCGATCGCTCATATGCTCGACCACGCCCAGATCATGCGAGATCATCAGCAAGGAAATGCCAAGCTCGTCTTTCAGATCAAGCAGCAGATTGATAATTTGCGCACGTATTGAAACATCCAGCGCCGAAACAGGTTCGTCACAGACCAGGAGTTTTGGTTTGACAATCAGCGCACGCGCAATGCAAAGCCGCTGGCGTTGCCCGCCTGAAAACTCATGTGGCCAGCGATCAGCAGCATCTGCTTTCATGCCAACCTTGTCCAATATGTCTGTAATTCTTTTTTCGACTTCATGGCGGTCTTTGATACCATGCAGGCGTAAAGGGGCGGATAAGGTTTCACGCACAGAGCGGCGTGGATTGAGCGATGCAAAAGGGTCTTGAAATACCATCTGGACGTTACGGGCCTGAGCCAGCGGGTCTTGGACGCTCAATTTTTGAGAGTCTTGACCGTCAATCTGGATTGATCCGGAAGTCAGTGGAACCAAACCCATAATGGCAGCTGCTAGGGTCGATTTACCGCAACCGCTTTCACCAACGAGCCCAAGACATTCACCTGCACCAATATGCAGATCAATGCCATTGACAGCTTTCAGTGATTTTTTGTGAAACCCATCACGTACCGCATAATGGACACGTAAATCCTTAATGCTCAATACATCAGATTTGTTATCTTTATTGGTATTCATCTGCAAATTCTGATCAGTCATGATGATAGCACCTGATTGTTCCGTCTTCGTCAAGCGCAGTGACAGGCGGCATCACAGTTCTGCATTCATCACTCGCGCGCTGGCAGCGAGAGGCAAAGCCACAAGCAATGTCACGTTCTTTCAACCCTGGAACAACGCCTTTAATCTCGGTCAGACGTCTGCGCCCTTCTTGCAGGCGCTGACCAAGGCGTGGGAGTGAAGCGACTAGCCCTTGTGAATAAGGATGGCGTGGATCGGTGAATATCTCATTGGCTGGTCGTTCTTCAACAATATTACCAGCATACATTACCGCTACGCGGTTGCACATTTTAGCGACTAGTCCAAGATCATGCGAGATCATCAAAACGGCTGTGCCGCGCGCCTTACAAAGCTCTAGAATGAGCTCGACGATTTCTGCCTGAATGGTTACATCAAGCGCTGTTGTCGGCTCATCGGCAATGAGCAAAACCGGATCACAAGCAAGTGCAATGGCAATCATCACACGTTGGCGCATACCGCCCGATAGCTGATGCGGATAATCCTTGATGCGCTTGGCAGCACCAGGGACCTGTACTTGCTCCAGTGCTTCAATTGCTTTGAGACGCGCTTGGCGTTTGCTCATGCCTTTATGTAGCACAAACATCTCGCCGATTTGATCACCGATGGTCATAAGCGGGTTCAAAGAGGTCATAGGCTCCTGAAAAATCATAGCCATGCGATCACCGCGCAAGCGGCGCAGATCTCTGCTCGGGAGCTTATTGATATCCTGCCCTTGCAGCAGGATTTCACCATTGGTGATATGCATTGGTGATTGAAGAAGGCCGGCTATCGTCAAAGCACAAAGACTTTTACCGCAGCCGGATTCACCAACAAGGCCATAAATCTCACCAGCTTCAATAGAAAAATTGATTTCTTCGACTGCTGGATAATCTTTTTCTTGCGAACGCAGAACAATAGCAAGGTTTTTAACTTCTAGAACGGGATTGCTGCTCATGAGCGCTTTGACCTCCCATGCGGATCAAATATGTCACGCAGACCATCACCAAGCATATTAAAGCCTAAAACTGTGATGAAAAGCGCAAGACCGGGGAAAATAGCAACCCAAGGAGCAACCATAAGCTGCTCTCGTGCACGTGCCAGCATACCACCCCAACTCGGAGCTGGCGGCACGACGCCTAAGCCAAGGAAAGACAATGCCGCTTCTGCCATAATGGCGGTGCCGATACCCATTGTTGCAACAACAATAAGCGGACCTGCAATATTGGGCAGAATTTCTCTGATCATGATGTAAAATTTGCCAAAACCCAAGGTACGTGCTGCTTGCACATAGTTCTGGGATTTTTGCGTTAGAACCTGCGCACGTGAGATACGACAACTATAAGCCCAGTCAGTCAATCCCAATGCAATGAGCAGGCTCGGCAGACCTGGTCCAAGAACTGCCATTAAAGCTAGCGCAAAAACAAGTGTTGGAATTGACAGCATGAGATTGGTGAGGCCCTGAACAAACTCATCCCACCAGCCGCCGAGATAACCGGCAGAAATACCAAGTAATACACCGATACAGGTATTCATTGTCTGAACAGCAAGCCCGATAAACAGGGAAATACGTGCGCCATAGACAATGCGTGAAAAAATATCGCGACCTTGCTCGTCAGTACCAAACCAAAACTGTGCACTTGGCGGCTCTTCAGCATACATCAGATTGGAGTGAGCAACCGGATCATATGGCGCGATCCATGGTGCAAAAATTGCTACCAGCAGAATAGTCACCAAGATCACCAGACCTATGAGAAGATTAGTACGTAACATGCTGGCATCGTTCCTGCGAGACTTGTTCTAAGGGGTAAAAGATCATTTCCATCATCATTCTTATTGATATCTTATGCGCGGATCGATCATCAGATAGGCAATATCGACTATCGTATTGATGATGAGAAAGAACAAGACAATCAATAAGATACACCCTTGCACTGTGGGAATGTCGCGCATGGAAACAGACTGTATGAGCAGTGAGCCAATGCCTGGCCATGCGAATAGATTTTCAATGACCACCGACCCGCCAAGCATGGAGCCGAACTGCAAACCAATCGTCGTTAGTACGAGTACAAACGCATTTCTGGCCATATGTTTTGTTATGATGCGAAATTCGGAATTGCCTTTAGAGCGTGCTGTACGAACAAAATCGGCATTCATAGTTTCTAACACTGCTGCACGTGTTGTTCGTGCCAAAAGTGCCATTGGTGCAATGCCGAGTGTAATGGCGGGCAGTATGAGATTTTTGATATTTCCGTTGCCATAGCCAAAGGTTGGTAGCCAGCCGAGTTTTAAAGAAATAAAATACATCGCCAGCAATCCGAACCAGAAGCCGGGGATGGATAGTCCGGATACGGCGGTGATCATGGCTGTTGTATCCATCCAAGTGCCTTGGCGAATAGCGGCCAGAAAACCCAGCGGTAAACCGACAACCACGGCAAAAAGTATGGCAGCAACCGCCAAGCGGAATGAAGCAATCACACGGCTGGAAAGCATGTCCGCTACAGGGCGCTGAGTTGAAAAGGAAACACCGAGATCTCCTGTTGCAAGCGCTCCAATATATTTACCAAAGCGCTCAACGACAGGATCATTCAATCCCAGCTCTTTTTCAATCCGTTCAAGTACAGCCGGATCTATCTCTTGCTTATCAGCGCCAAGGGACGAGATATAGGAACCCGGCATAACGCTGAAAAGGAAGAAAATAAGAGTTATGGCCGCAAAAACGGTCACTATTGATTGCAGCAGTCGCCTGCCAATCACCATTAACATAGGCGTATCCAAATGTTTCTCTGTAGAACTGGCATTGCGTGCGGCAGAACTTACATTTGTTCAATTTATAAATCGAAGATAGCAGCGCATAAATTTATAAAAAATGAATGCGCTATTAATTGCATAGTTTTAAACTAGCTTTCAAAACCAGCTTAAGACTGCCGTCACAATGACTTAGGCAGCCTTAAGCTTTGACTAATTAGCGTCCTGGTGCATTCTCATCGAGCCAAAGCTGATCAACTTCGATGATGGCTGCTTCAGTCGCATTGGCATCAATGCCATG
>CANQXU010000157.1 GCA_947627865.1 uncultured Paenochrobactrum sp.
TTTGGATAAAAGCAGGAGCCTACACAAGATATTCTACTTGTTATTCTTTTTGAGCCGGATGACATATTCTTCTGCAGATTGTATGTTGTTATAAAATATAATCATAAAATTTTCTCGCTGTTAATGAATGAGAGCCATATGTCCCTAAAAGCTTTGAATATATCCACGATTGCGAGCCAGCCATTTTCGGATCAAAATCCGGGAACTTCCGGTTTGCGTAAGAAAGTGGCTGTTTTTCAACAAGCGCATTATGCTGAAAATTTCATTCAATCTATTTTTGATTCAATCAGCGATTATCAAGGTAAACTACTCATTTTGGGGGGAGACGGGCGCTATTTAAATCCACAAGTGATCCAGAAAATCATTCGGATTGCGGCTGCCAATGGTGTTGGCCATATTATGATCGGTCAAGATGGTATTCTTTCCACACCCGCAGCATCCCACCTGATCCGCAAATATCGAGCTTTTGGTGGAATTATTCTTTCTGCCAGTCATAATCCTGGTGGTAAAAACGGTGATTTTGGCATTAAGTTCAATATAAGCAATGGCGGCCCTGCCCCAGAAAAGATTACCAAAGCTATTTTTGAGCGCTCAAAAACGATTGAAAGCTATAAAATAACAGAGCCTGCGAATATCGACATTTCAGAACTTGGCACCATACAGCTGGAAACCGAAATGGGTAAGATGCTGGTGGAGGTTATTGATCCCGTTCGTGACTATGCGGACTTAATGGAAAATCTTTTTGATTTTCCGGCTATCCGAAATATGTTTGCGCAAGGCTTCACGATGAAGTTTGATGCGATGAATGCCGTCACCGGCCCATATGCCATCGAGATTTTTGAGAACCGTTTAAAAGCTGGCAAAGATTGTGTGATGAATTTTTACCCGCTCCCGGATTTTGGCGGTGGTCATCCTGATCCCAATCCTGTTTATGCAAAAGAACTCTTTGACCTATTGATGCAGCCAGACGGACCAGATTTTGGTGCAGCTTCCGATGGCGATGGGGACAGAAACCTGATCTTGGGTCGCGAAATATTTATTGCACCTTCAGATTCTCTTGCCATGCTGGCCGCCAATGCCCATCTAGCGCCTGCTTATCATGGCGGCATTAAGGGTATTGCGCGATCCATGCCTACCAGCTGCGCAGCCGATCGTGTTGCTGAAAAACTTGGGCTTAATATGTATGAGACCCCAACCGGCTGGAAATTCTTCGGCAACTTACTGGACCAAGACCTCGCCACAATATGCGGAGAGGAAAGCGCCGGAACAAGCTCGGATCACGTTCGGGAAAAAGACGGGTTATGGGCAGTTTTACTATGGTTGAATATTTTAGCTAAACGCGGTCAAAGCGCCAAGACCATAGCAGAAGAACATTGGCGAAGCTTTGGCAGAAACTATTACTCACGACATGATTATGAAGGCGTAAGCACCGAAATTGCAGACGCATTTATGGACAGACTGCGCCAAAAGCTCGCCGCACTCAGCGGACAAAACTTTGGTCAACTGCAAATTCTGTCCGCCGATGACTTTGCTTATCATGATCCTGTTGATCAATCTGTCAGCGAGCATCAAGGACTTCGTATCCTCTTCACCAATGGCTCGCGGATTGTATTTCGTTTATCCGGCACAGGAACCAGTGGCGCGACTATCCGCCTATATCTTGAACGCTATGAGGATCATAAAGATCTGCTCAATTTGGACACGCAGCTAGCTTTGAGCGAGCTTATACAAATCGCGGAAGATATTTCTGATTTGAAAAAAATGACCGGAAGAAGCGAACCAAGCATTATTACATAAATTGCAGCTCTTGCTCGGTTAAAATAAAAAGGCACTCTGATTGATCAGAGTGCCTTTCTTTATTGTCTCAACCAAATCTTCTTATTCTGGATAGAAGACGAAACGGATAACAAAAAGTGCCGCGACCAACCAAGTGGCTGGATGCACTTCTTTAGCCTTGCCAGATACTGTTTTGAGAACAACATAGCTGATAAAGCCAAAAGCAATACCGTTTGCGATAGAATATGTTAATGGAATTGCCAATGCACAAAGAGCAGCAGAAGCGGCATTGGTGATATCATCCCAATCCACATCAGCCAGTTCACGCATCATCAAGCATGCCACATAGATAAGTGCCGGAGCTGTTGCAAAGGCAGGCACTGCAGCAGCAAGCGGAGAGATGAAAAGCGCTGCTAGGAACAAAATTCCGACCACAAGCGCTGTCAAACCAGTGCGGCCACCAGCCTGCACACCAGATGCACTCTCAACATAAGCGGTGGTGCTGCTTGTTCCGATCAAGGAGCCGCCGATAATCGCAGTACTGTCAGCGAGAAGCGCTTTACCCAAACGGTTTGGCTTGCCAGCAGGCATCAAGTTTGCACGCTTGGCGACACCAACGAGAGTACCAGTCGCATCAAAGACTTCCACCAGAATAAAGACCAGAATTACCTGAAAGAAGCCATTTTTCAATGCGCCGACCAGATCAAGCTGCAAGAAAGTTGACGCAACACTTGGAGGCGCAGAGAAAACACCCACATAATTGGTTACGCCCATAATCATGGCAAGAACTGTAATGACAAGAATACCAATCAGGATGGCACCGCGCACTTTTAGTGCGTCCAATCCAGCGATGATGAAAAAGCCAAGAATAGCCATCCATGTCGTGGTTGCGGTAACATCACCAAGAGCAACCAATGTTGCTTCATTGCCAACAACAATTCCCGCTGTTTTCAAGCCGATGAGACCTAAGAACATACCAATACCAGCTGCGATAGCGCTTCGCAGGGAATGTGGTATACCCTCAACAAGCCAACGGCGTGCGCCGGTTACTGTCAATAACAGGAAAATAATACCCGAAATAAAGACAGCTCCCAGTGCCTGCTGCCAGGTAAAGCCCATGGCGCCAACAACCGTGAATGCAAAAAACGCATTCAGCCCCATTCCAGGAGCCATACCGATCGGCCAGTTTGCCACAAGTGCCATGACAATAGAGCCAAGCGCTGCTGCAAGACAAGTTGCGACAAACACGGCATTCTTATCCATGCCAGTGGTCGATAAAATGTCCGGGTTAACAAAAATGATATAGGACATTGTGAGGAATGTGGTGAGACCAGCAAGGACTTCAGTCCTGACAGTCGTTCCATGTTCCCTTAGTTTAAAGAACTGTTCCAGCATAATTCCTCCCTGGCATGATTGCCAAATGCAGAGCTAGAGTTTTTCACGTGCTTCCACGCGAGTGGCCATAAATATGACATGATTCTTAAACTTATAGACTAAAGGTAATGAACAGTTTTTATGAATAAGCAGCCACCCTCAATAATCAGGTATCTTATTTTATTACATAACCTTCTTTTTACCTGCCAGCGATGGCCTTTAAGTATCTGTCACTCAGTATGTGCAGCCTGATGCTCACTTATGTGCCCCAGCATTGGCTGCCTTTATTTTGCCATTATCAGATATAGCTCTCTACGTAAATGAGTTTGAACGGTAAGTGAGCACTCTGCTAGCCCCCTACTACATAATATTTTTTGAATCTCTTTTAATAATGAGAATAAAATAGAGAGTTATCTAAAAAAGAGTAGCTGGTAGCTTTATCGATGTTTTACCAACATATTCGCTTAAATTTGCAAAGCACTCTATATTCAATTGAAATATGATATAAGAATTATAGATAAATATTTTTACCAAGGATAATTCGGTAACCTGTAATGAATGCTACGACCAAGCCACCTTTCTGGGAAACAAAAACATTAGAAGAAATGAACCGTCAGGAATGGGAGAGCCTGTGCGATGGATGTGGCCAATGCTGCATGCACAAACTTCGTGACGATGATACGGATGAACTCTATCTCACCTCGGTAGCGTGTACATTACTTGATCCCAATACAGCACAATGCTCAAATTATCCTGGCAGAAAAAAGAAAGTTCCTGACTGTATCTTTCTCACTCCGGAGATTATTCATACTGTTGATTGGTTGCCTGAGACATGCGCCTATAAACTTGTGGCCGAAGGACAAGATCTTTATGATTGGCATCCATTGATTTCCGGCGATCCGGACTCAGTCCATAAAGCTGGCATATCAGTACGTGGTAAGATACGTGCCTTTGATCATGAAATGAAAGATGAGCAGGATTACCTTCCTTATCTGGTCGGTCCGCTGGATTGAGTATTTCCTTTATCAAAAGTCCCGTGTAGATTCTCTCCCTCTCAAACAAATCCGTTTCGTTGCTTATAGTTTTTAAGGGCATATAATTTATGTCTCAGTCATTCACCCGCTTTCACTTTCTATGCTCAGGCATTGACCATGCGACCGAAGCCAAGAGAAAACTTATTCGGCTCTACGGGCAAAGCTCGCTTGAAGATGCGGATGTGATTGTTGTACTGGGTGGTGACGGTACAATGCTGCAAAATCTACGCGAATTTATGAACACGGATAAGCCGCTTTATGGGATGAACCGTGGCTCCGTCGGCTTTTTAATGAATGAATACAAAATAAAAGATTTGCCGGAGCGAATAGCGAATGCACAGCTGGAGACCATTAAACCTCTGCGGATGATTGCTGAAACGGTGGATTCAGATCCGGTTGAAGCTCTTGCAATTAATGAAGTCGCGCTGTTCCGCCAATCATATCAGGCGGCAAAGATACGTATTTCTATTGATGAACATGTCCGGCTGGAAGAGCTGGTTTGTGATGGCGTTATGGTTGCGACCGCTGCCGGATCGACCGCCTATAATTTATCCGCGCAAGGGCCAATTTTACCACTGGAAGCGCCACTTCTAGCACTCACCCCCGTTAGCCCCTTCAGACCACGGCGCTGGGGCGGCGCTTTATTACCTGAAACAGTGACCGTGAAGCTGGATATATTGGAAACAGAAAAGCGCCCCGTGAATGCTGTTGCTGATAATATCGAGGTTAAATCAGTAACATCGGTCACGGTACGTGAAGACAAGAACTCACGTGTCAAAATATTGTTTGATCCCAGCCACTCATGGAATGAGCGCATTCTGACAGAACAATTCCGTCACTAATACTGTTCAACAAATGACTGGCTACGTTTCGTGTAAATCGAAATATTTATCTATTTTTTCTGTGGTGACGCAAAGAAACATAGATCAAGGCCAAAGATGCGATTAAAACCACACCATTCAGGGTGTAGAGAATGACAATTGCATCGCCGATACGCTCATCAGCAATTAACCAGCTTGCCACGGACAGACCACAAGCAATGCCAAAGATCCACACAACAAGACCAACGAGTATATTCATTTTTCACCCACAGTTTTACAGCACCCAATATGCAAACTTATAGGGCTAAAGCTGGAAATAGCCAAGATAGCAAATTAAAACGATGCGCAAATCGCCGATAAGGCGAAACTTGAAAACATTATGCACATTGATTGTAATGGCGCACCCGGCGAGATTCGAACTCACGACCTCTGCCTTCGGAGGGCAGCACTCTATCCAGCTGAGCTACGGGTGCGCATGATGCTTATAATTCTCAGCAAAGGCGTTTTAACCCAAGCAAACTATTGTAGCAATGGGCAATGGCTTTATTTTGTAGGTTTATGTGCATAATATTTATTTAGCTAAACAATGGTAATTGGCTTCATTATAGGCTTTAAGTTTCAGACCATTTAAATATTAAACGCCGATCATCAAACTGGATAAGAATTATGGATATATGCCCGAAACATTTGATTATCATGGGCGTATCGGGAAGTGGCAAGAGCAGCTTTGGAAAAGCGCTAGCCGCAGCTTTATCCTGGCAATTTATTGAAGGTGATGATTTTCATCCCTTATCCAATAAATCGAAAATGATGAATGGAATACCGCTTGATGACGAAGATCGTTTGCCTTGGCTTAAAACGCTTGCATCCAAGATCGGTGATTGTGACAAGAAATCTATTTCAACTATTACCAGCTGCTCGGCTCTCAAACACCAATATCGCGATATATTACGAACATCTACCGACAAAAATAATGTCTATATCCTCCACCTCGATGGCAGTGACAAGGTGATTTCGACGAGACTTTCACAGCGTAGCGGCCATTTCTTCCCAAGTAATTTACTCACTTCACAAGTTCAATCTTTAGAGCCTCTCAGCGATAATGAAGCAGGAATGGTTATAAGTGTGGAACACCCGCTTGATCAGCAGATCAAGCTAGCAAAGCAATGGCTAAGCACGCTTACCTAATAATTATCAGATTGCTTGCTAGCGAGCGATTACAATGTAATATGTGAGATTAATTCACATTATCACGGTACATTATTACCACAGAAACCAGATTTATTTGGACGACTACAGCGCTACCTTGACGAAGATTTGATATTCAAGCAAACATCACAATAATGTTAGACATCTTTTGAGGCTTATATGATGCGCTCTTTATCAACCATTGCAACGACATTGGGTATTATTGGCTTTTCCCTTGGTGCCAGCGCGTCACATGCTATCTCGGCAGATATAAAAATGCTGGAAAACGAGCCTAAAAATTGGGCTCTTCAGATATCGCCATATCTATGGATGACTGGATTAAATGGAGACATTTCTCCATTTAAAAGAGCGCCTACAATCTCAATTGATCAAAACTTTAATGATGTCCTAAAAAACTTGAATTTTGCAGGTTTCATTGAGGCTTATTATCGTCGTGACAATTGGATTTTTCAGGGCGATCTGATGTATGTCGACACAACGGATAAGAAAGCGACTGGCCACCATACAATTAATTTATCGCCTTTTTATCCAGGTACTCATGTAAATCTGGACAAAGCGTCCATTAAAGTCAAAAGCCAGATTTTCAACAGCACCTTAACAGCCGGTTATCGTGTTGTTGACCAGCCACAATTTTCTATTGACCTGCTTGGTGGTGTCAGGATTTGGAATATATCCAATGATGTTACGCTTAAAGTCGCCGCTGATGCCGGCGGGCCAGTCATCGAGGAACATTATAGAATCAAGAAAAGCTTTGGCTGGGTTGATCCCGTTGTTGCAGTAAGAGGTTTCATCACTG
>CANQXU010000158.1 GCA_947627865.1 uncultured Paenochrobactrum sp.
GTGAGTATATCAAATGAGCCGCTATGCCCGCCAAATACTTGTCCCTGAAATGGGAGACATGAGCCAGACAAAGCTCCAACAATCACACATTGTGATTGTTGGCGCCGGCGGCCTCGGCTGCCCGGCTCTCAGCTATTTGGCAGGTGCGGGCATCGGCCAAATCACACTTGTTGACCATGACCATGTTGAGGAGAGTAATCTTCATCGCCAGCCGCTTTATACAATGGCAGACATTGGAAAACCCAAAGTTGAGGCAGCAGTCGGGCATCTTCATGCGCTTAATCCGCAAGTTCAAATAACAGCCATTGCCGCTATGCTTGATCCTGACAATGCGCGCACACTTGTTGGCAATGCAGATCTCGTAATGGATTGTGCTGATAGTTTTTCTGTAAGCTACATTCTTTCCGACATATGCCGAGAATTAGGCAAGCCGCTTATTTCAGCCTCCGCTCTGGGCATGACAGGCTATGTCGGTGGATTTTGCGGCACAGCACCATCAATACGAGCATTATTTCCTGAGCTACCTAAAAACCTAGCGACTTGCGCAAGTGCTGGCGTGCTTGGTCCTGTCGTGGGAATACTGGGCACAATGCAATCTCAAATGGCGATTGCTACATTGACCAATATGTCCCCTTCGCCGCTAGGGCTAATGCTCAGCATTGATCTTAAAAACTATATGTTTCGCAATTTTCGCTTCGATAAAGCTCAAGAACCTGAAAGCGCGCCGTTTCCCTTTATCAGTATAGCCGCACTTCAAGATGATGATATTTTGATCGAATTGCGCGATGAGAAGGAAGCACCTGACAGCATTCGTGCAAATGCATTGCGGTATCAAGTTGCAGACTTTGAAAAAGGGAAAGTGCATTTGCCGCACGACAAACGCATCGTTTTCTGCTGCCGATCAGGTGTTCGCTCCTGGCGGGCAGCGCTATTCCACCGCCGTCATTTCAACGGTCCGATTGCACTGATCGCTGCTGGCGACAGCCATATTCAGGATCAAATACTCTAGACCAACGGAGATAAAATGTTCAAAAAATTAGTTTTTTGTGCGCTTGCGAGCGCCACGGCTTTGCTCATGCCAATTTCAGCTCAAAGCAGTGAGAAAAAAGCCGAAGATAAATTATCCTTGATCTTGGATTGGTATGTAAATCCTGATCACGGCCCGATTATTATTGCTGAGCAGCTCGGCTATTTTAAAGATGAAGGCCTGGACGTCGAGATCATTGCCCCGTCTGACGCATCCACACCGTCCAGAATGGTCGCTGCCGGACAGGCGGATCTGGCTGTTTCATACCAGCCGCAGCTTCATCTGGATGTGCATGAGGGGCTTAATCTTGTCCGTATCGGAACCTTAATTGATACTCCGCTTAACTGCCTGATGATACGTGACGAAGGTACTATTAAATCCATCAAAGACTTGAAGGGTAAGAAAATTGGCTTTTCAGTCTCCGGCGTTGAAGAGATTACCCTAGAAACCATGTTAGCGAGACACGGCTTAACACCCGATGACGTTGAAATGATCAATGTCAACTTCTCGCTCTCCCCTGCTCTCATGTCCAAACAAGTCGATGCAGTCATCGGAGCTTTTCGCAATGTTGAGCTGAACCAGATGCATATAGAAGGCATTGCAGGCAAGTGCTTTAATGTTGAGGAAGAAGGCGTGCCATTTTATGACGAGCTGATCTATGTCGCCAATCCAGATAAGCTTGATAAAGGCAAAGTCGGTCGCTTCATCGATGCTACAGAAAAAGCAGCCCATTATATCGTTAATCATCCAGATGAGAGCTTTAAAGTTTTTGCCTCGTACAGTGGCGAGTTGCAAGACGAACTGAATGAACGCGCCTGGAAAGACACATTTTCACGTTTTTCACGAACCCCTTCCGCTTTTGATACCGGACGTTATCAGCGCTACGAAAACTATCTGAATGAACACAAACTGGTCTCGGGCACGATGCCTGTTGAACGGCTTGCCATTGATATTAATGCAAAGGAGCAAACAAAATGACCCTTCCAGCACCGGACTATTCCTCCAAAGTTTTTGCAGCCTTGCGCCGTAATTGTGCTACGGAATGGAACGCATATATAGATCATGCATTTGTGCGCGGTATGGGTGATGGCAGCTTGCCCAAAGCTTCATTCCTGCATTATCTCATTCAGGATTATGTCTATTTGCGCCACTACTCACGTGCATGGGCCATGGGTGTTGTCAAAGCGAACACATTGGAAGAGATGCGTCTTTCTGCGGCAACCGTTAATGGCTTGATCAATATTGAAATGCCGCTGCATATTAAAATTTGTGCACGCGAGAATATTGATGAGACGCAGCTTTTCAATGCCGAGGAAGAACTCGCAAGCTTGAGTTACACCCGTTATGTGCTTGATGCAGGACTTTCAGGCGATTTCCTTGATCTGCTGGTAGCAGTCGTTCCTTGTGCGCTGGGATATGGAGAAATCGGAAAGCGGCTGGCTGCTTCCCAAACTAGTAGTACCCCATATCAAGAATGGATCGATACCTATAATGGGGAACCATTTCAGGCACTTTGTGCTGATGTTGGCAAGCTGCTGGATGATGCCGTTGCCAATCGCATCGGGGCTGATTTTGAAAACTCACCACGTTGGCAACAGCTCAACAGAACCTTTGCCATGGCAACAAAATTAGAAGCCGGTTTCTGGCAAATGGGGCTGGAAGGCGGACAAGCATGAGCATAAATGTTGGCTCTGAAAAAAGGTCAACCAAACGAAGAATACTGACTGCATTACTATCGGCGAGCCTTGTGCTCGCCGGTTGGCAAATTCTTGTCATCCTCACGGATATTCCGCGTTTCATTTTGCCCAGCCCCCTCGATATTGGTAAGGCGCTGGTTCAGAACCACAAGATCATTCGCGAGAATGCTCTTGTGACATTCAGTGAAGTGCTCACAGGTATGTTCTTAGGCGTCATGATAGGTGTGACTTCTGCAATTGGCCTGATGATGTCGCCTGTAGTACAACGCCTCGTCATGCCATTGTTGATTTTTAGCCAATCTATACCGATTTTTGCTCTCGCACCGATTATCACACTTTGGCTAGGCTATGGCGTAGCTTCCAAGATAGCCGTCACTGTTCTTATGATCTTTTTTCCTGTGGTTTCAACATTCTTGGACGGGCTTAGAAACACTGATCCGACCCTCACAGAAGCCGCTGCGGGTCTTGGGGCAAAGCCCTTTACGGTTCTCATTCACATCAGGATACCAGCAGCCTTTCCAGCGCTTGCATCAGGCCTGACACTTGCTGCAGTTTATGCACCGATTGGTGCTATTTTAGGGGAGTGGGTTGGAGCGTCGAAAGGGCTGGGATATTTGATGTTGCTCGCTAATGGCAGAGCAAAAGTAGATCTGATGTTTGCTGCGCTCTTTGTATTATCCATCTTTACGATGCTGCTTTATATCTGCACAAGCTGGGTTTCGCGTCGTCTCGCGAGCTGGCCGATACCAGTTCAATAAAGCATTGAGAAATCGGCAGAAAACCGCCGATTTCTAAGATTTAATCAAGTGATCTTCAAGCCTGCGTATAGGCTGTTTTTACAGTTGTATAGAATTCTGCAGCATAACGACCCTGCTCACGCGGACCATAGCTTGAACCTTTGCGACCGCCAAATGGAACATGGAAGTCCACGCCTGCTGTTGGCAGATTAACCATAACCATGCCTGCTTCTGAGTTCCGCTTGAAATGCGTCGCATGTTTCAGGCTGGTCGTGACAATGCCGGATGAAAGACCAAAACTGGTATCATTGGCAGTGGCCAGCGCCTCCTCATAATCCTTAACACGAATAACGGATGCCACTGGTCCGAAAATTTCTTCCCGACAGATGCGCATTTGATTGTTCGCCTCCGTGAATAAGGCCGGCTGCAGATAAAAGCCCGGATTTTCACGATTCAAGCGCTCACCGCCAAAGGCCAGGTTGGCACCTTCCTCACGACCCAATTCTATATAATCCATATCCTGCTTCAACTGGCTTGGATCCACGACAGGCCCAATATGGGTGCCAGCTTTCAGAGCGTCATCAACGACAGTATTTTTCAGCTTTTCGATAACGCCAGCCACGAATTTATCATGAATGCCTTCAGTCACAATGATGCGTGATGAGGCAGTGCAGCGTTGACCAGTAGAGAAGAATGCAGAATTGACAACGGTTTCAACCGCAACATTCAAATCCGCATCATCCAGTACGATGACCGGATTTTTGCCACCCATTTCGAGCTGGAATTTACGATTATGCTCAATGGATGCCAGTCCGACCCGTTTGCCTGTTCCAGTTGAACCGGTGAAAGAAATTGCATGGACATCCGGACTGTCCAAAATAGTCTGACCAACGACCGAGCCGCGCCCCATCGTCAGATTAAGAACGCCTTTTGGCAATCCGGCACGATGCAGAATTTCAACAATCGCCCATGCAGATGCCGGAACAAGATCAGCCGGCTTGAAAACGATTGTGTTGCCATAAGCAAGTGCTGGCGCAATTTTCCACGCAGGAATAGCAATCGGAAAATTCCAAGGTGTGATGATACCAACGACACCCACAGCTTCACGGGTAATTTCTATCCCGATACCCGGACGCACAGATGGCAGTGTTTCACCAGCAAGGCGCAGACATTCACCAGCAAAGAAATCAAAGACCTGACCAGCGCGGACGGTCTCACCAATTCCTTCCGCCAGCGTTTTGCCTTCTTCACGGCTCAGCAATGCGCCCAGTTCATCTTTGCGCGCGATAATTTCATCGGAAGCTTTGCGCAAAATTGCATGACGTTCTAAAATACCTGAGCGTGACCATGCAGGAAAAGCAGCTTTGGCCGCAGCAATTGCATTTTTTGTATCCTCTGCGCTCGCTCGCGCGTAAAGACCAACCACTTCATTTGTATTCGACGGATTGATGTTTTCTGCAGCATCGCTGCCGCCTACCCACTCACCATCAATCAAATTGTTATGCACGGTCATTCGCCTCTCCCAGTGATCCCAGCTTATCAGTATTGTATCTATCGGCTTTATAGCACAGTTAAATAGAGTCGCAGCTTACCCAACAGTTCTCAAACTAGCAGCCAAAATGATTGTATAAAACTGTGCAGTTCCAACAAATATTAATGAAACCATCTGATCAACTCATGACCATCAGACATTATTGGGCAAAAATGCAACATCCTTAAAATTTACTTGAATTTTATATTTTATGTCTTGCCAATAAGAGCGATTACTTTATCGTCAATTCAACTGTAACACTGGTCTAGGAGGTATTAATGCGAAAAAATCCATTTCCATCAGTGCCCGGTGTTATTGCGGGGCCAAACGCAGCGTCATAAATGATTGAACAGAATTTTCTGATCTCTTCAATTTCAAAGCCCGACGCTTTCTTTTCATTTCACGTTATATTTGCAGGGCTATTTTAACAGCATATCGCCAACCAGCGAAGAATGTTTTTCTGGATATGCTTTAAAATAACAAGAGCGGTTACACTAAAAACTATTTTACGCGCCACTCTCTAGCCTTGAGTTCAACTCTTTATCGAAGGCCGCTCAGCTTATTACGGGGCGGAGATACGAATGACTCGTTTTCGCTTAAATTTACGCGGGCCTGCTTTTCGCAATGTCCTCGGATATACTTTCCGCCAATGGAAGCGGCAGCCTGTCAGGATAGGCTTGATGCTTAGTGGCATGCTGCTGGCAACGGCTGCTGATGTCTTGACACCGCTTTATTCCGGACGTCTTGTTGACGCGCTCGCTTCGGATGGTTTCACTCAGTCACAAGCATGGCATGCAGCGATCACAGCGCTAATTATTCTTCTGACTTTGGGTGCTGTCTCTTTGATCATGCGGCAGTTAACCTTCTATATTATCACTGATTTTACGCTTCGAATCATGAGTGATATGGGGCAAAGCGCGTTTCGTCGTTTACAACGCTTCTCGACAGATTGGCATGCGAATGCTTTTGCCGGTTCAACAGTACGTAAAATTACGCGCGGTATGTGGGCGCTTGATCTTTTAAACGATACTTTGCTGCTTGCCCTGTTCCCATCCATTGTCATGCTGCTTGGCTCAACCGTTTTACTCGCGTGGTATTGGCCGATGATGGGACTGATTGTTGCGCTTGGTTCCTTGATTTACATCGCTCTCACTCTGCTTATCTCGCTCGGTGTTGTTGCGCCAGCAGCAACCCTTGCAAATAGCTGGGATACCCGTATGGGCGGTGCATTGGCTGATGCAGTTTCATGCAATCAGGTCGTCAAAGCTTTTGGTGCGGAAGCGCGTGAAGATATACGTCTTGATAAAGTTGTCAGCAAATGGCGCCATCGCACCAGACGAACATGGCTGCGCGGTACGTTAAACGGCCTGATACAAGGGGTAACCCTTCTGATCATGCGCGCATTAGTTATCTTTTTTGCGCTGTATCTATGGTGGGAAGGAAGAGCAACAGCGGGTGACATCACTTTTGTTCTGACCGCTTTTTTCATTCTCCAAGGCTATCTGCGTGATGTTGGAATGCATATTCGCAACTTACAACGTTCGGTCAACGACATGGAAGAGCTGGTTGAAATTGAACAACAGCCCTTTGGCGTCGCTGACAAGCCCCGTGCTCCTTCTATCAAAATAACCAATGGCCTCATTCAGTTTGAAGATGTGACTTTCCACTATGGTGGCCACAGTAAAGCTTTGTACAAAGACTTTAACGTGACGATTGATGCAGGTGAACGCGTTGGACTTGTTGGCCATTCCGGATCGGGTAAAACGACATTTGTGAAGCTCATCCAACGGCTTTATGATGTTAATGACGGCGCCATTTTGATCGATGGCCAGAATATTGCCGATGTGACGCAATCATCATTACGTTCGCAGATCGCGATTGTGCAACAAGAGCCAATTCTCTTTCACCGGACATTGGCTGAAAATATTGCCTATGCCCGACCAGATGCAACACAGGCTGAAATCGAACAGGCTGCT
>CANQXU010000159.1 GCA_947627865.1 uncultured Paenochrobactrum sp.
ATGATAGCCTCAGGCCCATCAATGGCACAAATTAATGATGCCCGTCCCAACAGCAATTTTTCACCACCGCACTCCCAAGCCCCTGCAATTACCAATGGAATAAAAAATCCTGGCAGGCCATCAAGCCGCTTTAAAACTGACAGTAATAACGCATATATTGCGCCCGCCATCCCCCATAAAACTGTCCCCCTCGCCAGCCACGAGCGTTGGTGTGCAGAGAACCATAAAAGCTACAATAGGAAAGATAATAGCTACCAACCCTTTGGCGGCAGCAGACAAAACTGCATTTCACCTTACAGTAAATGAGCTAAAAAGCGGCTGATTACCAAACCAGCCGCCCAATAATTATTGCTCATATATTCACAATCTATGCTTGTTTTTCGATCAACCGGGCAAGCCGCTTAATACCCTCTTCGATCATGGCATCATTCGCACAGGAATAACTAAGGCGGATTGAATTGGCACCTTCATCATTAGCAAAGAATGCCTTTCCTGGAACAAAAGCCACCTTTTCCGTCTCAATGGACTGAGCAAGCAATGTAGCACCATCAAGATGCTCGGGAATTTCAACCCATATAAACATCCCGCCATCCGGTTTTGTCCAAGTAACCCCTTCAGGCATATAATGTTCCAAGGCTTCAAGCATCTTGTCACGACGATGGCTGTAAACTTCATGCAATTTTGCAACTTGCTTATCAAAGATGCGGGATGCAACATCATGGATAGCAATTTGGTTGATCGTTGAAGAATGTAAATCCGAAGCTTGCTTGATCAAAACCAGTTTTCGAATAACGTGACTATTGGCAACAACAAAGCCAACACGTAAACCAGGCGCCAATGTCTTGGAAAATGAGCCGCAATAAATTGTACGTGTCGCTTCAATATCGCCTTTTTCTGCGATATCTAACGCTAAAATTGGTGCGATTGCCTCGCCATTATAACGTAATGCTTGATAAGCGGCATCTTCAATAATTGGAATATCCAGCTCTTCAGCAAGTTTCAGCAACTGTTTTCTGGTTGCCAAATCCATAGTTTCACCAGTCGGATTTGAAAACTCGGCCGTCACATAGGCAAATTTTACCCGACCACCTGCCTCTTCAGCAGCAACAGCATATGATTGAGGCGTTCTATTTCCATTGAGAGACAAAATATCATAAACAGGCTCATAGGCGTTAAAAGCTTGCAAGGCCCCAAGATATGTAGGCGCAGCTACCAAAGCCGTATCAGTAGGCGATAAAAATAATTTACCAAAATAATCAAGCGCTTGCTGTGAACCGGAAGTGATGAAAATATTGTCCGCATTACAAGGGATGCCAATTTTTTCCATTTCGGCAACAAGCCATTCACGTAATGGCTTATAACCTTCCGACACTGAATATTGCAGTGCGGAGTTTACACTCTCACTTGTAAAAATTTCTGAATAGGCTTTTTGAAAGTCCGCGTGAGGGAAGAGTGCAGGATCAGGAATCCCACCCGCGAAAGATATAATATCCGGTTGATTAAGCAGCTTTAGCAACTCGCGAATTTCAGAAGCTTTAATACGAGACGCACGCGTTGCAAATACCTGTTCCCAGTTAAGCATGATCATTCCTCAAATGATAATTCATATTTCATAAAACATAAAATAAGAGCGATAGCTGTTGGCATTATCGACTTACATCATGCTGTTCCTGCACCAATCATTGATTGTAACAGCCCATAAAAAGAAAGCCCGCGTGATTTACCACGCGGGCTCTGACAACTTGATGAAACTGCCTTTAGCAGTCTGCTGATTGCAGATTAGTTGCGTGTTTTATCAACCAGCTGGTTTGCTGCAATCCACGGCATCATTGCACGTAGTTTTTCACCAACTTCTTCGATCTGGTGTTTGTCATTCATACGACGAATGCCCTTAAAGCGAGCTGCACCAGCTTTCCACTCCTGCATCCACTCGGTGGTGAATTTACCAGTCTGGATATCATGAAGAATGCGCTTCATTTCAGCTTTGGTTTCTGGCGTAATAACGCGTGGACCAGAAACATACTCACCCCACTCTGCAGTGTTGGAGATTGAGTAGTTCATGTTTGCAATACCGCCTTCGTAGATCAGATCAACGATCAGCTTTACTTCATGCAAGCACTCAAAATATGCCATTTCTGGCGCATAACCTGCTTCAACCAGAACCTCGAAGCCAGCACGGATCAACTCGACGACACCACCGCAAAGAACTGCCTGCTCACCGAATAGATCTGTTTCGCACTCTTCTTTGAAAGTTGTCTCGATAACACCTGAGCGGCCACCGCCAACACCGGAAGCATAGGACAATGCAATATCATGCGCATTACCGGAAGCATCCTGATCGATAGCGATAAGGCAAGGCACACCGCCACCCTTCTGGTATTCGCCGCGCACAGTGTGGCCTGGGCCCTTAGGAGCGATCATGATAACGTCAAAAGTGCTCTTTGGTTCAATCAAACCAAAGTGAACATTCAAACCATGAGCAAAAGCGATCGCTGCACCATCGCGCAGATTGTTATGAATATGGTCTTTATAAATATCGGCCTGCAACTCATCAGGAGTTGCCATCATCATGACATCAGCCCATTTGGCAGCATCTGCTACAGTCATAACTTCAAAGCCGTCAGCCTGTGCTTTAGCAATCGTTGCTGAACCTTCGCGCAATGCAACACGAATATTTTTCGCACCTGAGTCTTTCAGGTTCAATGCATGGGCACGACCCTGGCTACCGTAACCAACGATAACAACATTCTTGTCTTTGATCAGGTTTACATCCGCATCGCTATCATAATATACGCGCATTTTATTTTCCTTTTGACACACTATTATTACGTAAGATTGTTATTCAGCGCCTTTTACAGCAGCCGTATTCTGAGCTCCATACAGAGCAAAAAACTGTCGCGTTGCGCGTCGGGCGTCCCGAATAACAACCGGATCAGTTTGTTCTAGCTGGTCTCCAAGCAGCAGACGGATCTGCATATCTCTGACCACGAGACCGAAAAATGTTCTGAAAGCATCGTCAATATCGTCATAGTCCAGTAAGCCTGCCTCCCGCCCTAAGATAAGGACAGGTTTAAGGCGGCGCGCCATTGCAACTGGACCATTCGACAAAACAATATCGCCTAATGCAGATTTTTCTGAAGCAGCATGGCTCACTGCCAGACGGTTCAGCGCTATGGAAGTTTGCCCGGACAAAACCAACAACCAGTCACGGGCAAAGTGCTCAAGGCTGGAAAATAAGGACTCCATATCCATCTTCTCGCGCGCCACAGGCACCACGCGTACTTTAGCAGCTTGCCAGCGAACCATCGCTGTCAGCAACCCGTCGCGATCACCAAACCACTTGTAAAGACTTTCCTTAGAACAGTTTGCTGCACGCGCAATACTGGCTGTGGTCAAAGCCTTATCACCACCATTCACCAGTAATTGTAATGCGTGCTCTAATATATTTTTCTGGCGATCAGACAGATCTTCCGGCATCAAGGAAATAGCCGACGTCGTTATTTCTTGCGCCGCATCGGCCTGTTTTTGATCTACATTATGAGCCATAGAAATATGATCCCCTCCTGCAGATGAAAACGCCAATGCGATATTAATATCCGTCTGCGACAACCCAAAACTCCTTGTACCGTACGGTACGGTTCTAAGCTATAATAGAGTCTCCCAATCGTCAAGAATAAAATTACATTTTACAAAGCTTTTACGTAATTTTCTTCATAGCAGCGCGCACCAACCATCCCAAAAGCAAAAAGGCCGCGATATTCGCAGCCTTTTGAGTTTCGCAGCTTTTAAAGTTGCATAGAGATAAAACTTATTTAAGCGCAGTGATAAAACGCTTAACGGTGGCCTCCATGCCATAGACAAGAGCATCCGCAGTTAAGCCGTGACCAATTGAAACTTCTTTGAGCAGAGGTAGCTTTTCAACCAGTTCGGGCAAATTTTCAACTGTCAGATCATGGCCTGCATTATATTCAAGTCCAAGACCAGTTGCCGTAAGCCCCGCCTGCTCCAGCTTTTTCAATTCAGCCTTCTTCAGCTTTGGGTTGTCATAGGTGCCGCCATAAGGGCCGGTGTAAAATTCTAGCCTATCAGCACCGATGGCTTTTGCCACCGCATAACCAACACTATCAGGCTCGGCAAAAAGAGATACGCGTGCACCACCAGCTTTTAATCGGGCAATGATCGGACTTAAAAAATCCGCATGGCGTTCGAAATCCCAACCATGATCAGATGTTGATTGCAACGGATCGTCCGGCACCAATGTTACCTGCTCAGGCTGATATTTTTCGATCAGCTCAATAAAGTGCTCAGACGGGAACCCTTCAATATTGAACTCCGCCTTTGGGAACTCATCATCAAGGAGCGCGCGGATTTCACCAAGATCTGAAAAGCGGATATGGCGCTGATCCGGTCTTGGATGAACGGTCAAACCAGCTGCACCTGCTTGCAAGGCAATCCTGCCAATTGCCGTCACACTTGGCCACGGCAAATCGCGACGATTTCGAAGCATCGCGACCGCATTTAAATTAACTGACAATTCAGCGCTCATGTCACCCCCTTGTTAATATCCGCATGTCGCGATACGCCAACTTACTCTCCACCCATTAATGGGCTGTTTTTATTTACTTAACAACTGTCAAACTATCAGCCGCACGTGTGATTGCTGTGTACAACCAACGCTCTCTGGTATCCCTGAATGCGTAGCTTTCGTCAAAAAGCACCACATTATTCCACTGAGAGCCCTGCGCTTTATGCACCGTTAAAGCATAACCATAATCAAAATCATCAAAACGCTTTTTTGTCTGCCATGGTATCTCGGCATCCGGCGTTTCAAACTGCGCTTTCAGTAATTTGATTTTAGCCACGCCACGGCCTGGTTCATCATCCTCTGGTGTAACCAAAAGATTAATCCCCGGCTTCACCGTTTCCCGCGATGCCGTCATCACCTTCCACAAAGAACCATTCAGCAATGATTTGGCTGGGTCATTACGCAAGCACACAAGCTTGTCACCCGATTGCGGAAAGTCAGCCGTAAAGCCCTTCAATTCACGCAAGCGCTGATTATATCTGCGTCTGGTTCTATTGGTACCAACCAAAACCTGATCGGCATCCAGCACCAATTCCTGCGTCACATCACCCTTTGTGATCACTCTGGCTTTGCCATAATCACCAAGGCTCAGTTCACGTCCTTCACGCACATCCATCGCCATTTGAATAATCGGGTTATCACGTGCCTGGCGATGAATTTCAGTGAGTAAAAAATCTGGCTCATGCTCTGTAAAGAAACCACCACCGCTAATGGGCGGCAACTGGCCCGGATCGCCCAAGACTAAAATCGGCGTGCCAAATGTCATTAAATCGCGGCCAAGCTGCTCATCAACCATCGAGCACTCATCAACAACGATAAGTGCAGCCTTTGCAACCGGACTTGAGCGGTTCAAAGAAAAAGTCGGCGAGATAGATGTTTTACCTGTAGTCTCATCCTCAATCGCTTCCTCACCCTTTGGGCGATAGATCAGCGAGTGAAGTGTACGTGCATTCGATGCCCCCTTAGAGCGCAAGACTTGCGCAGCCTTGCCTGTAAATGCGGCGAACTGAACATCGCCATCGACATGCTCGGCAAAATAACGGGCAAGTGTTGTCTTGCCCGTGCCAGCATAGCCAAACAATCTGAAAATCGGGCTCCGCCCTTCTTTCAGCCACTTACTGACGCTTTGCAGCGCCATATCTTGTTCCGGTGAAAACTGCATAACTATGTCAGACAGGATTCGGACAAGAAGAGCAAGATCAAACCCCGAACAAATATTTTTGACGGCATAATCACATCAACATTGGCCAAAGACTGGCGACCAATAACAGCCCCATAGTAATATTGAACACTTTCAACTTAACCGGATCAGAGAGCATCGAGCGCATAAGAGTGCCTAAACCCGCCCAAAGTGAAACACTAGGGACATTCACCAAGGTAAATATGAGACTGATGATTATAACCATCGAAGTATAATCTTGACCCGCAGTATAGGTTGCAATGCCCGTTACAGCCATTACCCATGCTTTGGGGTTGACCCATTGAAACAATGCAGCCTGTATAAAACTTATAGGCTTGGAAGCTGCTTTATCTTCTGCACTAATCTCGCCCGATGTGGCGATTTTCCATGCAAGATAGAGCATATAAGCACCACCCGCAAATTTGAGTGCGGTATAAAGAATGGGCATATATTCAAGCAAGGCCGCCAAGCCAAAGCCGGTAGCAATCAGCAATATGAAAAAACCGAAGCCAATACCCATCATATGCGGGATCGTACGCTTAAAGCCAAAATTAACACCTGACGATAACAACATCAGATTGTTTGGCCCAGGTGTCACCGAGGTCACAAAAGCAAATGTGATTAAAGCAAAATAAATTTCTGCTGACATGGTGCTGCTTTCAAAAATAAATAATACGCAGCCGAACTTGCAATAAAGCCGCTTGAACTTAACTCAAACATTTCCAAGCGGGCAAAAACTCTTCCTGCCCGCTTGGCAAGCTATTACATACCCTGTGAGCCGCGATTCATCGCGGCAACACCAGTACGGCAAATCTCTACCAGACCTAATGGTTTCATCAATGAAATGAACTGGTCAATTTTTGCAGTTTTGCCCGTAATTTCAACAATAAAATGCTCAGTCGTCGCATCAACAATTTTAGCATTGAAAGCATCACTTAGACGCAATGTTTCGGCACGCGCCTCGCCTTTACCAGCCACTTTGATCAGTGCAAGCTCGCGTTCAATTGGTCTGTCATATCCAAGCTCAATTGCTGCAAAGGTCAGATCAACCACGCGATGCACAGGCACGATCCGATCAAGCTGATGGCGAATTTGATCCAGAACATGCGGAGTACCACGTGTCACGATCGTGATACGTGACAAATGCTTCTCATGCTCTGTTTCAGAAACTGTCAGGCTTTCAATATTATAACCGCGTCC
>CANQXU010000160.1 GCA_947627865.1 uncultured Paenochrobactrum sp.
GGGCCGCAATAGCCGCCGTGGCTACCTTTGCCGTCAATGGTTGGCTCCGGCGCAAAACTATCCAGATTAATACTGACGATAGAGTTGATAGTATTGATAAGAGATACCGCATCACTGCCATTGGCAAAGGCAGTTCTGGCTGGATAGCGCACATCTGTGATATTGGGCGTCAGCTTGGTAATGACTGGCATGCGTGTATATTGTTTACACCATTTAACAACCATGCCGACATATTCAGGAACCTGACCAACAGCCGCTCCCATACCACGCTCGCTCATACCGTGCGGGCAGCCAAAGTTGAGTTCGATACCATCAGCGCCGGTATCTTCCACAAGTGGCAATATTGCTTTCCATGCCTCCTCTTCACAAGGCACCATAATAGAAGCAATCAGTGCTCTGTCAGGCCAACGGCGCTTGACTTCCTTCATTTCACGAAGGTTGATTTCGAGTGAGCGGTCTGTGATCAGCTCAATATTATTGAGACCAATAAGCCTGCGGTCGGAGCCATAAATGGCGCCATATCGGGGTCCGTTCACATTGACAACCGGTGGCCCTTCAGCACCCAGAGTTTTCCAGACAACACCGCCCCAGCCCGCTTTAAAAGCGCGCTCTACGTTATAGGCTTTATCCGTTGGAGGTGCAGAGGCCAGCCAAAAAGGGTTGGGCGATTTTATGCCTAGAAAATTTGTTGTTAGATCAGCCATTATAGTTCCCCAAGTAATATTATACGCCCCATCCACGCCATTCTTTATGAGGCTGTTTAAGGTGAGGCTTTCCACACGGGGCAGCAAAGTCATCATGCAATGCTGCGCTGTCTGTCTGGTGGCCTAAAGATCAATGAATTGACCACCAGTCAGGCTTCATATTTTAATGCTCCCGTGGCCATTCAATCGGTTCTGGCCCAGGAACAATACGTTGGCCATTATTCATCCAGCCTTGAGCCGACAAAACCTCTTCTGCAAATCCGCTAATTGCTTGCGGTATCTGCATCAAAACATGATGAATGGATTCTGCTGCGACTTTGCCATCCTCGACAGAAGAAACGGTGAGATCTTCGCCGCCTGCAACACAATCGCCGCCCGCCCAGATGCCATCAACAGAAGTGTGTCTTTGTTCATTGACACTAATTCTGCCTTTGGACATGCTAATGCCGGAGTTTTTCAATGGTTCTGGTTCAAATACTTGACCAATCGCTTTGAAAATCTGGTCTGCTTTTAACGTGATTGTTTCACCAGTTCCGCTCAAACGACCATTTTCGCTCGTGGTATATTCCAGCTCAATAGCGTTAACGGTACCATCAGCATTACGCTTTAGCTCTTTTGGTTGCAGCCAGTGTCTGATAATCACGCCGTTAACCTGAGCCAGTTCTTGCTCATACTCACTGGCATTCATATTTTCCTGCCCACGACGATAGGCAATGGTCACATTTTCAGCGCCGAGCTTTTTAATTTGAATAGCAATGTCAATGGCTGTCATACCACCGCCAATGACGACGACATCACGCCCGACAGGCAAAGTAGACAAGTCTTCCGCCTGACGTAACTTGGCAATGTAATCAACAGCATCAATGACATTGGACGCTTCTTCGCCAGGGAGATTAAGGGCATTAACGCCAGGCAAACCCATGCCGAGGAAAATAGCATCAAAGCCGGTCTTAAGAGCTTCAATTGAAATGTCACGTCCAAGTGATTTGTTATATTCGAAATGAATACCACCGATTTGGGTGACAAATTCCAATTCGCGTTGGGCAAAATTATCAACGGTCTTGTAGGCTGCAATGCCATATTCGTTCAGGCCACCGCCTTTGGCACGGTTTTCAAATACGGTGACTTCATGGCCATACATTGCAAGTCGATGGGCTGCCGAGATGCCAGCTGGCCCCGCGCCAACGACAGCAATATGTTTGCCGGTTGGTGCAGCGCGTTTAAAGGGATGCTGACCTTCTTCCATCAGTTCATCAGTAGCATAACGCTGTAAATGGCCGATTTTAACGGGCTTGCCTTCTGCCGTTTCACGAACACATACCTGCTCGCACAGTGTTTCTGTAGGGCAGACGCGAGCACACATGCCGCCAAGAATATTTTCTGCCAGAATAGTTTTGGCTGCCCCTTTAGCATTTCCGGCGGCAATCTGCCGGATGAAAAGCGGAATATCAATGCTGGTCGGGCAGGCAATCATACAGGGCGCATCATAGCAGAAATAGCAGCGATCCGCCTCTACCAGTGCTTCATGTCGTGTAAGTGGCGGGTTCAGGTCATCAAATATATCCACATATGCCTGAGCGTCCAGACGAGCGGTCTGAATGTCAGGTTGTAAGGCTGAATTTGATGCACCAATAGACTTATTCTCTGCGGATCCCATGAGGTCGCATCTCCCATTTTCATCAGAGCAACGCTGTTCCCGAGCGTTGTTTCCGGTGGTCTATATGGCGTGGGCAGAAATTATTTTTATGTTTTCCATCCACTTGAATCACAGCATGACATATTTTTTCAGAAGGTCAAATATTTTATCAAATGGTCAAAAATAGACTTTTATAGTCAAGATTAAGCGCTGTTATGAGACAGTGTATGATATCGCTCTGCTCATTGGAAATATAAGAAAAGCACTGCTTTTACGAGCTTTTTGGGCTTAACTTCTCACGCTTGCTGGCAGCAATTGCAATATTTGCGAAAAATTTATCCGCAATTTTGCGTGCAGTCCGTCCAAGTAATTTCGTGCCCAGCTGCGCTATTTTGCCGCCCGCATCACCTCGAATGATATAGGTGAGGATGGTGTGGTCGCCATTTTCGGCTAAATAGACATCGGTCACCCCCTCGGCAAAGCCAGCAATTGAACCCTCTCCATGTCCCGTGAGGCGATAAGATTGCGGTGGCTTGAGATCGGATAATTCGAGTATGCCGAAAAATCTGATGCTGATCACACCAAGGCTGACTTTAATAGAGGCTCGCACCCGATTTTCACCATCCCATGCAATATCTTCACAACCTGGAATGCATTCTTTGAGCGCTTCAATATCGTTGAGGGTCTCCCAAACAGCCTCTCTTGATGCCGCAATATGTTCCTCACCAGTCAGATCCATATAAGTTTCCTTTTGATTGTATGTTTTTTGAAAGCGAATTTGTACGGCTGACAAATATATAAAGCAGTTTATGTTAATGAGTTGGTGCAAACCTGCATTTGTTCCCTTGTCATTTAATAGCCGCACTATAAAGTGTAAATATGAAACGAAGATTTTGTATCATGGTCGGAAATTGACGGGTCATATTGATGAACAGTGCATTTATACTGCGCAGTTTTGAGCCGTCAGCCAGATATATTTTATAGTCGGGAGAATATGTGTGCCAAGAAATCAAGAACGCTTTGATCAGGTTGTAAAGTCATTAAAGGAACACCTGCATAGCGAAGCGCCTAAAGATATGCGCCTTGTTTTTAAACAAGATTCTAATCGATTTAATTCTTATTCACTTCAATTAGATGATATGCTTTTTGATTGGTCAAAATGCCTGATCAATGAGCAGACCATGCAGCTATTATTTGAAACAGCACGCGCGGCAGATGTTGAGGGGCGGCGCAATGCTATGTTTGGCGGGCTGCCGATTAATGAAACCGAAGATAGGGCTGTGTTGCATGTTGCATTGCGAGACACTTCATCATCGGAAATTATCGTGGATGGTGAAAATATAATTCCTGAAATCCGCAGTGTTTTGGATCGGATGGCAGTATTTACCAATGCGGTCCGCTCAGGCGGAATAACAGGAGCAACGGGCAAGCCTTTTACTGACATAGTCAATATTGGCATTGGCGGTTCAGATCTTGGTCCCGTCATGGCAACGATTGCTTTATCGCCTTATCATGATGGCCCGCGCACGCATTTTGTGTCCAATGTGGATGGTGCGCATATTGCCGATACATTGACTGGTCTGGATCCGGCGACAACCATGATCATTGTGGCGTCAAAAACCTTCACAACTATTGAAACCATGACCAATGCGAAAACAGCCCGCAAATGGCTGGCAGATCAGTTGGGGGAAAAGGCCGTTTCAGATCATTTTGTAGCTGTATCAACGGCACTGGACAAAGTGGCAGAATTTGGCATCCAGCCTGATCGCGTTTTTGGCTTCTGGGATTGGGTTGGCGGACGGTATTCTGTTTGGTCTTCGATTGGTCTTTCAGTAATGCTGGCGGTCGGAGAGGAGAATTTCCGTCATTTCCTGGCTGGTGCCCATGCGATGGATCGCCATTTTCTCGAAACTCCAATGGACAAGAATATCCCGATGATTTTAGGGCTATTGGGCTTCTGGCATCGGGTCATTTGTGAACATCCAACCAGAGGTGTCATTCCTTATGATCAACGTCTGGAGCGGCTGCCTGCCTATTTGCAGCAGCTTGATATGGAATCAAACGGCAAAAGCGTAACCATTGATGGCAAGCCCGTGACAACGCCTACTGGTCCGGTTGTTTGGGGTGAGCCGGGCACAAATGGGCAACACGCATTTTTCCAGCTTTTGCATCAAGGAACAGATACGGTTCCGCTGGAATTCATTGTTGCAGCGAAAGGGCATGAGCCACATCTTGATCTTCAACACGAAATGTTGATGGCCAATTGTCTGGCACAATCCGAAGCATTTATGCGCGGGCGCACCCTTGATGAGGCGCGCAAACAATTGCTGGCCGCTGGCATGGATGCTGATAAGGCTGAGAAAATAGCGCCGCATCGTGTATTCTCCGGCAATCGCCCTACTATTACCATCATACATGATTTGCTTGATCCTTATAGCTTGGGACGGTTGATTGCACTTTATGAACACCGCGTATTTGTCGAGGCGCAATTATTCAATATCAATGCATTCGATCAATGGGGTGTGGAGCTTGGTAAAGAACTGGCCACTGAGCTACTGCCTGTAGTGCGTGGTGAAAAACCGGTGGGTGATCGCGATGCATCAACTGCTGGTTTGATTGAATACTTGCAGTCACGCCGCAAACACTAAATAATGCGGTAATCAAGAGATCAGGAAGCGGGACAACTTGCATGCCCTAAATGGGAGGCAGTTTTCCGCTTCTTAAATATTTGGGAACGAGAATGAAAACCGAAATAATCCGCTTAGATGGTGATGTGCCGAATACGTCGATTGATCTGCGTATTTTGAAATTTGCAGGGAGTGATGCACAAGCACCAAAAGCCTATTTGCAATCTTCATTGCATGGTGCGGAATTGCCAGGGCAGGCGGCACTCCATTTTCTTATTCCCATGCTTAAAAAAGCAGCTGAAGAGAATCGTATACTTGGAGATATTACGCTGGTGCCACAAGCCAATCCGGTGGCTTCCGACCAATGGTCTACGCATCAGCATATGGGACGGTTTGATGCTTTTTCTAAAGTAAATTTCAATCGTGATTTTCCGCTGCTCAATAATTTTGATACGAGCAGTTTGCCAGCAATTGATGCGCCAATTTCATTGGTACGCCGCTTAAAGGCACAATTACTTCGCCTGGCTTTGCCACATGATATTGTGCTTGATTTGCATTGTGATGATGAGAGTGAAAGCTATCTCTATTCGGCCAATTTGTTTGCAGAAGGTATTCAGGATTTAGCTGTTGCACTTGGGTCAACTGCAATCTTAACTTGGAATGACGAGGTTGCTGGCGCTCCGCCATTTGAGGATGCTTGCGCACATCCTGTTCTTAAAATGAAAAGATCCGAATTGGACTTGAAGCGCCGCCTGGTGACGACTATTGAATTTCGTGGCTTGACAGATGTTTATGCAGAGTCGGGCAAATCTGATGCGGAAGGACTTTATAAATTTCTGGTTCACCGCGGAACTGTGAGCGATGAAGGCGTTAAACTGGAAGGCAGTTATAAAGGTCTGGTCACCCCATTTGATAATGTTGAAATCGTGCGCGCACCTGTCGGCGGTATGATTTTTTATCACACCGAGCCAGGCGATGTGGTTGAAAAAGATGCAAAGCTTGTGACGATTGTGAGTGTTCCAGGTGAGCCGGAGCATGATGTGGTTGTAACTGCACCGCAACCAGGGCGGGTTTTAACACGACGTTCAGTTCGTTATATCCGTCGTGGTGATGATCTGGTCAAATTACTGGCCGACAAACCATCTCAGATCATTAAAAAGCCTGGGTCACTTGAAGCTTGAACCTTGAGTTGAAAAGTTCGCATTATGCCGATTAAACCTGAAATACTGAACCCGCAATTGGTTGATCGCTTGAAGAATATTCGAGCTGTTCTTTTTGATAAAGACGGAACTTTGATTGATTTTGATCAGTCATGGTTCAGTATTTCCATGGATATGGCGCTGCAAGCCGCTCAAGGAAATGAACAAAAAGCCCGCAGCCTCATGGATGCAGGCGGTTATGACTGGGATGCAGGGAGTTTTCGGGCGAATTCAATCATCGCTTCCGGCACTGTCGAGGATATGGTCGCACTCTGGTATCCAGAAGCCTCACATGTCGAAGTCAGCGATATTATCACCGACCTAGCTGCCAAAAGCGAAATACAAGCACCAATCTCAGCGGTGGCTGTCAACGCTTTACATGAAACGTTGGAGGTGTTGAAAGCGCGCGGCTTTGTCCTGGGGATTGCAACCAATGATTCCGAAGCCAGTGCAATAGCCACAGCAAAGGCTTTGAAAATTGACCATTATTTCCAGGTTATTATTGGATATGACACGGCAGCAAGGCCAAAACCATTTGCGGATCCGATTGTTTATTTTGCAGAAAAAACAGGTGTGCAACTCTCTGAAATTGCGATGGTTGGTGATAATTTGCATGATTTGGAATCTGCACATGCAGCCAAAGCAGGGCTGGCCATTGGGGTAACTTCGGGCAACTCATCAAGAGCAGAGCTTGAGCCACGCGCTGATCTTGTGCTGGGTTCAATTGCTGATCTACCAGAACTTTTGTTACGTTAAAGAGGAATTTCCGGCTCAAT
>CANQXU010000161.1 GCA_947627865.1 uncultured Paenochrobactrum sp.
TTGCTCTTTGTATTGAGCTTGGCGGGCTGCGCATCGACTGCGAGCAATTGCGCGGGCTGGCAGCAGATTAAGCTTAAGCCTGATACTGCCGTGTATTTAGCCGGCAATGATCTTCAAGCGGGGCAGGGTGTGGCCACGCATAATCAATATGGCAATAAAGCGGGGTGCTGGTGATGGATATCGCAGATCAGCGGGCCATTGGCCGATTAGAAGGAAAGCTCGACCACATCATCGCCGATCAGGATCGAGCAAGAACCGAACGCAAGAATCAATATGAAAGACAAGAAGTGACAGACCGACATATTGAGAAAATCGGCCAAAAGCTTGATGCGCTGGATGCACGATTAAAGAAGGTTGAGGAATCAGCTTCTGAGATCAGCAAGTGGCGTGAGCGCGGGGTAGGGGCGATGATGTTTGTATCAATCGTAGCCGCTTCAATCGGGGGTGCTTTTGCCACTTTGGGCCGTGATAGCGGGGTGAGATTAGTTTGTAGCAGCCGCGACCTAAGAACATGGAATGAACAAATATGTAAACCGCTGTAAAAAAGCTGTAAACTGTGATTTGTACAGAGATAGCTAAGCCATTGAAATTAATGGCGATCCCGACAGGATTCGAACCTGTGACCTACGGCTTAGAAGGCCGTTGCTCTATCCAGCTGAGCTACGGGACCGGATTATATACTCACTCAAAAATACTTAGTGAGTCCAAGGCTGGGTACGATCATATTTGAAGTTATCTGAGTATGAGATTACGCGGCGTTTAGCTGTCTGCGGTTCTTCTATCCGGTGAGGGATACCATATTTTACAGCGTAAGAAACTGCTTCTTCCTTTGTCTCAAACAACAATTTGATCTGACTGCGCATATCTGAGCTTGATGTGTAACCCATCAAAGGCTCAACCACTCGCGGTGTTTCAGGTTCATATTCCAAAACCCATTTTTCAGTCTTTGCAAAACCTGACTGCATAGCTGTTTTGGCTGGACGATAAATAAGAGCGACCATGTTTTGAACCTTGTATCCGCTAATTAAAATGGTCGGAGCGGCAGGATTCGAACCTGCGACCCCCTGATCCCAAATCAGGTGCGCTACCAGACTGCGCTACGCTCCGTTCAGTGCGAACTTGACTTTGAATAGATAAAAAACTTTGAGGAAGCAAGCTCTATTTCATAAAGATTGCTTCTTTTTATCGTTATCAACCGAAAACATCACACAGAAGGGCAAGTAACTGATTTTTTTGGCTAATCCATTAGAAAATTAAAAGGCACAGTGAAATTATTCATCTGTGCTTTTTAATTAGACAATCAGCTTTTCGAAGATTTCATAAATCAACTCTTTAATGCTGCAAATCCACGTTCAAGATCTACAATCAAGTCTTCAACATCTTCCAAGCCGATTTGAAGACGGATGACTGTGCCCCCATAATCTTTTTTCGCAACAGTGCGGTCGCTCAAATTGGGTACTATCGCGAGGCTTTCATATCCGCCCCATGAGTAACCAAGGCCAAAAATCTCAAGTGCATCAACAAATTTCTTTGCTGCTTGTGCATCTTGATCTTTCAATGAAAACGAGAAAAGGCCGGAGGCACCAGAAAAGTCGCGTTTCCAGAGTTCGTGGCCTTCGTTACTTGCTAAGCCCGGATGTAAAACTTTGGCGACTTGTGGCTTGTTTTCAAGCCAGCGGGCAATTGTAAATGCACTTTCCTGATGGTGTTTTAGCCTGACGCCCATTGTGCGCAAGCCACGCAGAATTTGGTAGGTATCATCTGGGGCAGCGCATAGCCCCATAGTGCCATGTGTTTCAATCAATTGTGGCCAGTGGCGCTCATTGGCTGATACAGTCCCAAAGAGAATGTCAGCGTGACCGGCTGGGTATTTGGTTGCAGCATGGATGGAAATATCAACGCCATACTCAAGTGGCTTGAAATATACCGGGGTGGCCCATGTATTATCCATCATCACGATAATATCTTGCTCATGCGCGATTTTTGTGATTGCAGGTATGTCTTGTATCTCAAGAGTATTGGAGCCTGGAGATTCAGTGAAAATAACTTTCGTATTTGGTTTGATAAACTGCGCAATATTGCTGCCGATTTCAGGTGGATAATACTCAACCTCAATATTAAAACGCTTTAGGATTGTGTCAGCAAAATGTCTTGTCGGATTGTAAATCGTATCTACGAAAAGGGCATGGTCACCTGGTTTAAGAAAAGCTAGCAATGGGAGAGTAACCGCGGCTAAACCCGTGGGCACACATACAGTGCCTGCCGACCCTTCCAATGCGTTAATTGCATCGCATAATGCATCTGATGTTGGCGTACCTCTGGTACCATAAGTGTATTTTTGCCCATTATTGTCCATCGTATCGGTATCAGGAAACAAAACGGTGGATGCACGGACAACTGGTGGATTGACGAAGCCATGGTAGTCACGCGGGTTGTAGCCATCATGTGCGAGGCGCGTATTAATGCCTTTCGCTGTTTTGTTCGTCATAGAAGTTCTCCTGCATTTTCAATAATGTAACAGTGAATTTTATTATTGCTTTATAAGCCTATAACTACATAAAAATTTTTGCATTAAAAAAATGAGATTGTATCAAAATAGAGTCTTTTTATGACTGGTCTCAGCTGCTTGATAAACTATTAACCGATTATATTATAATAAATCACAGGTAAAATTTGAGCTTGCCATAATTAAGTCGGCCAATCCGTTAGACATCAGCATGATTGCTTGCGCTCGATACAAGCGCATTAACCAAATTATCTTTTGGACTATTAATAATGAAAAAAAAATCGGCAATGATGCCATCACTGAACGAACCAAAACGAAACCAGTTTAACTCAAATGCCAGTGAAAGACATTTAGAAGCGCATCCGTTAAGAGAGTTTTGCTGGCAAATAATGCCTTTAGCTGGTGTTATTGCTTTGTTGACGATTGTTCTGCATTTTTTTGATGAAGCTATTAGTCGTTTCGCAACGAGCAAAAATTCTTTTTTTATTGAAATTTTACGAAGCTCAACCAATGGGGCAAAAGCCATTTATTGGCTTATATTTTGTGTATTGGTAATCGGTGTATGTCTTGCGGCTTTTAAAATGTCCAAGTCAATGCGCTTAAGACGATTGTGTGAGCGTGCTTTTGAATGGGCCGGTGTTACTGTCGCATCCCTCATTGCTGCAAGCATTCCAGTCGAAATTCTTAAAGTAATGATCGGTAGAGCGCGGCCTGAAGAAATAGATGCATTGGGTTCATTTTCTTTTGCCCCTTTTGCAATGGTATATGTCTATGAAAGCTTTCCCTCAGGGCACGCAATGACAGCAGGTGTCCTTGCGATTACATGTGCTTATTACTTGCCACGTTACCGTTGGTTGTTTTTGATTCTTTTCATGTTGTTAGCGCTTTCAAGAATATTTGTTGGTGCACATTATCCTACGGATGTCCTCGTTGGTTTTTCTCTAGGCGCTATTACGGCTAGTTTTTTATTGCTTTTTCTAAGATCTAAAAGACTGATAATTGCGTAAAGTGAAGGGCTTGTATGAATAATAAGCATTTTTATTCGTCGGAATGAACATCACGAAATATGAACTATATATTTGATATCGTGATCGATATTGGTGGCTTCTCTATTGCTGGTTGCAGCTAACTCATGAAATTGCGAGTTAAATTAGCATTTATAGAAAGCTGGTTTGGGCTATACGAGTGGTTTCAACAAAAGAAGTTAAACTGCGGAAACGGCTTGACCGATGGCGATTTTTCGCTTTCGATAGCAGCGAGTGAGCGTATTGCGCTTAATAAAAGGTCGCGAAACGATTTCAGTGCAGTCACAAAAAAAGTGACACAGACGCTCATTAATGAGGGAACACTAAGTATAATAATAAGGGCGATGATTCATATGATTAAAAAAATTTCTCAAAAAGCGATTATCCTTTCAGCCGGTATCGCAATGACTGCATTGGCTTCCCAAGCGTCAGCCGGAACTTTAGATGATGTTAAGAATAAAGGCTTCTTGCAGTGCGGCGTGCACACGGGGCTTGCTGGTTTTGCAGCGCCTAATGACAAAGGGGAATGGTTGGGTTTCGATGCCGACTATTGCCGCGCGCTGGCCGCAGCAATTTTTGGGGATGCAACCAAAGTCAAATTTACGCCACTCAATGCCAAAGAACGTTTTACTGCACTGCAATCTGGTGAAGTTGATGTTTTGATGCGTAATACAACTTGGACAATCAGCAGAGATACGTCACTTGGTCTCGATTTTGGCGGCGTCAATTATTATGACGGGCAAGGGTTTATTATCAACTCTAAGAAGCTTCCAGGGATAAATTCGGCTCTTCAGCTTTCTGGTGCTGCAGTTTGTGTACAAGCCGGCACAACGACCGAGCTTAATCTTGCAGACTATTTCCGTACAAATAATATGGAATATAATCCGGTTGTATTTGAAAAAATTGACGAAGTCGCAGCTGCATATGACGCTGGGCGTTGTGATGCTTATACAACTGACCAGTCAGGGCTTTATGGTATCCGTCTGACCTTGTCCAATCCCGACGATCATGTGGTGTTGCCGGAAGTGATTTCCAAAGAACCACTTGCCAATGCAATTCGCCAAGGCGATTCACAATGGGCTGATGTGGTTCGCTGGGTGCATTATGCATTGCTAAACGCTGAGGAAATGGGCGTTACACAGGCAAATGTGGATGAAATGAAGAACTCTGACAATCCAGAAATCAGACGTCTTTTGGGAACAGAAGCCGATACCAAAATTGGTACTGATCTTGGTCTGGAAAATGACTGGGTTGTTTCTATCGTAAAAGGCGTTGGTAATTACGGCGAAGTCTTTGACCGTAATGTTGGCGCTGGCAGTCCTTTGAAAATTGCACGTGGTATCAATGCGCAATGGACTAAAGGTGGTCTGCAATACGGTATGCCGGTACGTTAAAATAATTAAAGCGGCGCCTCAAATGGGCGCCGCTTTTTTGCATGTTCGGCCCAGTTTAAGGGGTTGAGCATGCCAGCAATAGATATGTCACACAGAATGGCAGCAATTGTTAGGGAACAAAAAATGACACTTCAAGTCTCAACGGAATTTTACAAAGATTCGTGAGATTATAAGTTCGTTTTTACTAATATACTCTTTTTTCGGAGCCAGATAATCCACTGGCTAATGCCGGAAATAGGTGACCTATCCTGTTTGATAGGTCTCAAGAGAAATGAGGGGTAAATGCGCTCAGATAGCTTAGTAGAGAATACAAGCTCTGTGCAGGGAGATTCGTTTCTGCATGATCCCAGAATACGCAGTATCTTTTATCAGGTAGTTGTTTTTGCTGCCGTTATTGGAGGCGTTTACTGGATCGTAGATAATACAATAGCTAATTTGCAGAGAGCAAATATTGCCTCTGGCTTTGGCTTTTTAAAAGGGCGTGCTGGATTTGATATCAGCCAGACGCTGATACCTTATAATAATGATTCTACTTATGGCCGCGCGCTTTTAGTTGGTTTTTTAAATACGCTTTATGTTGCGGTATTAGGTGTTATTCTGGCATCCATACTTGGCTTTTTGATCGGGGTGGGGCGCTTGTCGCACAACTGGATTATTCGAAAGCTATCAACTGTTTATGTCGAGATATTCCGGAATATTCCACCGCTTTTGGTCATCTTTTTTTGGTATTTTGGTGTGTTGTCCGTGTTGCCGCAAGCACGCGAGAGCATGGAGCTGCCTTTTAGTACCTATTTAAATAATCGTGGTTTCTTTTTTCCTGCCATTATATGGGGTGAAAATTCCAATTGGATCGGCATTGCTTTTATTGTCGGTATTATTGGAGCGGTCTTGGTCAAATATCTGTCAAAGAAACGACAGGAGAAAGTTGGGCGCAGGCTTCCGGTCATTCAACTCAACCTGCTAATGATAATTGGTCTGCCTCTTCTGATGTTTTTTGCCCTTGGCGCTCCGGTGAGCTTCGATTATCCTCAATTGGGGACATTCAGCTTGACGGGCGGAGCACAGATCAAGCCTGAATTCATGTCACTTTTTCTAGCGCTGTCATTCTACACAGCTGCATTTATTGCTGAAATTGTACGTGCGGGTGTTATGGGGGTGCCGTCCGGTCAATCCGAAGCAGCGGAAGCCGTCGGCTTGCGGCGCAAGCAGGCACTCAGATTGATTATTATCCCGCAAGCAATGCGCATCGTGATACCACCATTATCCAGCCAGTATCTTAATTTGATAAAAAACACCTCTCTGGCGATTGCTATTGGCTATCCTGATCTTGTTGCTGTTGGCGGAACTATTTTGAACCAAACCGGACAATCCATCGAGGTGGTGGCAATATGGATGGTAATTTATCTTTCAATTAGTTTGGTTGTCTCTGGTTTTATGAACTGGTTTAACAACCGAATGGCATTGGTGGAGCGCTGATGATGGCTAACACTGATCAAGCTTATATTCGCCACGAGTTGTTGCCGCAAGAACCTGCACCAAAGTCTACCCATGGGGCAACTCACTGGGTGAAAGTAAATTTATTTGCGACGCCGACAGATGCCATACTCACACTTTTCGGTCTTGCAGCTATTGTTTATTTCCTGCCATCAATGCTCAATTGGCTTTTCTTTGATGCTGTATGGAGCGGAGACAACAGAGTTGCTTGTCTGACTACGGAACAAGGTGGCGAACAACCAGCGGGTTGGAGTGGTGCGTGCTGGGCATTTGTTGAAGCAAAATATCAGCAGTTTCTATACGGTCGTTATCCGGAAGCAGAACGCTGGCGAGTAGATATTACGGGCGTTATGTTCGTCTTATTGCTGGCTGCTTTCATGATACCGCGCATACCGTATAAAATACTGACAGCTTTCTTGTTCTTTATAGTCTTTCCTATTGTCGCTTATGTATTGTTAAGCGGTGGTTGGTTTGGACTTCAGCATGTTGAAACCCCGCTTTGGGGCGGACTATT
>CANQXU010000162.1 GCA_947627865.1 uncultured Paenochrobactrum sp.
AGTTCTTCTTTATGACTGGCTGCAAATTAGGCCTCAACATATTTATAGTACTTAAAGGTAATGAGATGGATCGTATTAAAATCATCGGCGGAAACCAGTTGAATGGTGTGATTCCAATCTCGGGCGCAAAGAATGCTGCCTTGCCTTTGATGATCGCTTCGCTTCTGACCGATGATACACTGACTTTGGAAAATGTTCCGCATTTGGCGGATGTCGAACAACTGATCCGCATCTTAAGTAATCATGGTGTTGATTACTCAGTAAATGGACGGCGTGAGCACCAAAATGGTGCATTTTCACGCACTATTCATTTCACTGCACGTAATATCGTGGATACGACAGCACCTTATGAGCTTGTGTCCAAAATGCGAGCCAGTTTTTGGGTCATCGCACCACTGCTTGCCCGCACTGGGGAGGCCAATGTGTCATTGCCTGGTGGCTGCGCGATCGGTACACGTCCGGTTGATCTTCTGCTGGAAGGCTTGAAGGCACTGGGTGCTGAAATCGACATTGAAAACGGCTATGCGAAAGCGCGCGCCAAATCAGGCTTGAAGGGTGCGCATTACACATTCCCGAAAGTATCGGTCGGTGCAACTCATGTGATGTTGATGGCGGCGGCTTTGGCTAAGGGCGAAACCGTTATTGATAATGCGGCGCGCGAGCCAGAAGTGGTCAATCTCGCAGATTGTTTGAACGCGATGGGCGCAAATATCTCTGGTGCCGGTACCAGCACAATTACTATACAGGGCGTCACTAATCTTTCTGGTGCGCGAGTGCGCGTCATACCCGATCGCATTGAAACCGGAACCTATGCCATGGCAGTTGCTATGACCGGTGGAGATGTTGTTCTGGAAGGTGCGCAAGAACATCTTTTGTCATCGGCGCTTGACGTTTTAAGGCAGACCGGAGCAACTATTACCCAAACCCCAAGCGGTATCCGCGTTGTTCGTCAAGGTGGCGAGATAATTCCGGTCGATGTTGTAACTGAACCTTTCCCGGGCTTCCCGACAGATCTGCAGGCCCAGTTCATGGGCCTGATGACAAAAGCTGCAGGGACCTCGCATATTACAGAAACGATTTTTGAAAACCGTTTCATGCATGTTCAGGAACTTGCGCGCTTAGGCGCCAATATCTCTTTGTCTGGCCAGACAGCAACGGTTGAAGGTGTGAAACAGCTTAAAGGAGCGCAGGTCATGGCAACGGACCTGCGTGCCTCAGTGTCTCTGGTCATTGCTGGATTGGTGGCCGAGGGTGAAACGACAGTGAATCGCGTCTATCATCTTGATCGCGGATTTGAGCGCTTGGAAGAAAAACTAACGCGCTGTGGTGCATTAATTGAAAGAATTAGCGGGTAGATCTTCGCTTTTACTCAGTTAATCTTTATATCCTTGTTGTGCTTCTCATAGGGAGTGATAAGCACAACATTGTAGCGGGCGAGTGTAGCAGGAGTAACCGAATGGACATGCTCAGATTGATGGCGCTGGATAATGTGGATCTGGAAATTATTTCGGCTCATCTGCAGGACGCTGTATTGAAGGTGGAGAATCTGCAATATTTGCCATCGGAAAAGCGCTTTATTTTGATCATGAACCGTTTTGTCTGGGAGAAAATGCCCAAGGGTCTCTTCTCGCGCAAGGAATATGAACGCCGCCAGTCTGCATTACACTTTGATCGTATAACCGGTGTTCGTACCGTGGGGATTAATCGCGATCGAAAAGGGGATGTGCTGGACTTGCTGGCGATCCGCTTTGTGCAGGCCGATCCTGAAGCACCAGCGGGTATGATTGAGCTTACATTTGCCGGCAATGCGGCTATCAGGCTTGACTGTGAGTGTATCGAAGCTCAGCTGACAGATTTAGGGCCTGCTTGGGGGACGGCGCATAAGCCGCGACACGGTCTTTAAGAATTCAGCTTTAAATCTCCTTTCATTCCAGATATCCCATACGTCATCAGCATACATCTTCAAGGACTAAGATTGTGGTTAAAATCCTTCGCCAGACAGCCCCTGACTTTGAACAGGAATTTAGCGAGTTTCTAGCAGGTAAGCGTGAAATCTCGGCTGATGTCGATCAAGTTGCACGTGAGATCGTCGAGACAGTGCGCCGCGATGGTGATAGCGCATTAATTGATTATTCAAAAAAGTTTGACCGTATCGATCTGGATAAGACCGGCATTGCTATCACAGAGCAAGAAATAGAAGATGCTTTTAAAATTGCGCCAGCTTCCACAGTTGAGGCACTGAAACTGGCGCGTGACCGGATTGAGGCACATCATGCGCGCTTGATGCCAAAGGATGATCGCTATACTGATGCGCTGGGGGTGGAGCTTGGTTCACGCTGGACTGCTATTGAAGCGGTTGGCCTATATGTGCCTGGCGGTACGGCGAGCTATCCAAGTTCTGTATTAATGAATGCGGTTCCTGCCAAAGTTGCAGGCGTTGAGCGCATAGTTATGGTGGTGCCTGCTCCCGATGGTGTACTTAATCCATTGGTATTGGTCGCAGCTAAGTTAGCGGGTGTTTCTGAAATTTACCGTGTTGGTGGTGCGCAGGCAGTAGCGGCGCTCGCTTTTGGTACAGAAACAATCCGTCCGGTTGCCAAAATTGTTGGGCCAGGTAATGCCTATGTTGCAGCAGCCAAGCGTATTGTGTTTGGAACAGTTGGTATCGATATGATCGCTGGTCCGTCAGAAGTTCTGATAATTGCAGATAGTGATAATAACCCTGATTGGTTGGCAGCTGATCTTTTGGCACAGGCCGAACATGATACTGCTGCGCAGTCAATTTTGATGACCAATGATGAGAATTTAGCCAAAGAAGTGCAAAAAGCAGTTGAGCGTCAGCTCAAAACGCTGCCGCGTGGCGAAACGGCAGCTGCAAGCTGGCGTGATTTTGGTGCGGTTATTTTGGTCGATAATTTTGATGATGCTATTCCGCTTGCCAATCGTATTGCGGCCGAGCATTTGGAAGTTGCAACAGAAAATGCGGAAGACATTGTTGCCAAAATTACCAATGCCGGCTCAATCTTTATCGGTAAATATACGCCGGAAGTGATTGGAGATTATGTTGCTGGGTGCAATCACGTTTTACCGACTGCCCGTTCAGCCCGGTTTTCTTCCGGTCTTTCCGTCTTGGATTTCGTCAAGCGTAGCTCCATATTAAAACTTGGCGCTGAACAATTACGAGTGCTTGGACCAGCTGCCATTGATATTGCAAAGGCAGAGGGACTTGATGCACATGCCCAATCTGTAGCAATTCGTTTAAATCTTTGAGGTAACATGTCTGGTGGCTGCCATGCCCGTTTAATCGATGTTGAGCTGGATTCGTCCATTGGACGTTCCACGCCTGATATTGAACATGAACGCGCAGTCGCCATCTTTGACCTCATAGAGGAAAATAATTTTTATCCCGTTGGTGATGAAAAAGGCGGACCTTATAAACTGATAATCTCACTTATCGAGCGACGTTTGATCTTCTCCATCATGCGGGAAAATAATGAAAAAGTTGCGACACATATTCTTTCCCTCACACCGCTCAGGCGGGTTGTGCGCGACTATTTTCTGATTTGTGAAAGTTATTATGAGGCAATCCGTTCCGCTTCCCCTAGTAAAATTGAAGCTATTGATATGGGACGGCGCGGTTTGCATAATGAGGGGTCTCAAACTTTACAAAATCGTCTTGATGGGAAGATCGAGATGGATTTCGATACTGCTCGCCGTTTGTTTACATTAGTTTGTGTGCTACACTGGCGAGGCTGAAAGACTAGATGGGTTCACATCACAACAATATAGCTTTAGAGAGTGACAAAATTTCCGGTCAGGTAAAGAAGAAGCCGGGGTCAATTTTGTTCGTCTGCGGTAAAAATTCCATCCGTTCGCCGATAGCAGAGCTACTGGCACGTAAAATGCTTGGGCCCGGAATTTTTATTGCCTCTGCTGGCGTGATCAAAGGTGATCGTGATCCATTTGTTGATGTGATTCTTGCTGAAGAAGAATTGTCACTTGATGATAGACAACCGCGCGGCCTTGAAGATCTGGCCGATGGTTATTTTGATCTTGTGATTACACTTTCCTCTTTGGCGCATTATACTGTATTAGAAAATATGCGAGGTTTTTCAGTCGACGTAGAGTATTGGCCAATACCAGACCCAACACTGGTTACTGGCTCGCGGGAGCAGATCGTTTCTGCCTATCGCAACGTTCGTGATAGCCTGAAAAAGCAAATCGCTGAGCGTTTTACGGCTGAAAATGCATAAAACACTGCTTCACAACAGGTGTTTTAATTCAGTTATTCACAAATGCGCTTTAATCATATAGGTTCCGCGCAAATTCTTGATGCCGCCTGATGGGCGGATTTATAATCTGATAAGAAAGAGAACAGGTCTCGAATGGCTAAAGAAGAAGTCCTAGAGTTTCCAGGTGTGGTTACAGAATTGTTGCCAAACGCAATGTTTCGCGTAAAGCTGGAAAACGAACATGAAATTATTGCTCATACAGCAGGTCGTATGCGTAAGAACCGTATTCGTGTTTTGGCAGGTGACAAGGTTCTGGTCGAAATGACACCTTATGATTTGACCAAAGGTCGTATTACCTACCGCTTTAAATAATTTATCCCGATCCACAGCCTGACATATTGGCAGGCTTCGGGGAAATTACAGGAATACGGATTAATGAGCATACAATATAAGCTGGTACTGGCATCAGGTTCTCCGCGTCGTATTGAACTTCTGGCTCAGGCTGCGATTGAACCTGATCATATCCATCCGGCTGATATTGATGAGACACCGCACCGGGCAGAGCATCCTCGCTCTCTCGCGCGGCGGCTTTCTCGTGAAAAAGCTGAAAAAGCAGCAGAGCAGCTGCGAACAGATGAACAATATGCATCCAGCTTCATACTCTCTGCAGATACTGTTGTTGCGGTAGGGCGCAGAATTTTGCCTAAAGCAGAGCTTGAAGACGAAGCGCGTGATTGTTTGCGATTGCTATCTGGACGCAGCCATAAGGTTTTTACTGGTATTTGTCTGATTTTGCCGAATGGCCGTACCAGACAAACACTAGTAGAAACGCGTGTACGTTTTGATCGGCTGACAAAACTGCAAATTGATCATTATCTTGCATCGGGAGAATGGCGTGGCAAAGCCGGAGGCTATGCCATTCAAGGGCTGGCTGGCAGCTTTGTTGTTAAACTGGTTGGTTCTTATCCCAATGTGGTAGGATTGCCTCTGCATGAAACCATAAGCCTTTTGCAAGGTGCTGGTTATCCGGTTTATGACCGCTGGGATCAGGGGAGGGGCTGATTGTTCAATGGTAAATAAAAATAACGAATCGGATAGCTCTGAAGCAAGCCCTGCAGAAACTAAGGTCACTCCTTTAAGAGCACCTCGGCCTTGTCCGGAATGTAGCAAGCCGTCGAATCGCGACGCTTACCCCTTCTGTTCAGTGCGCTGCCGCAATATTGATCTTAATCGCTGGCTGTCCGGTTCTTATGTGATTCCCGGGCCCCCATTGGAGCTTGATGACGATAATTCAGACAGTTAAGCTGTTTAAAGTGTTTTTTAGCGCCTTTTCCAACTCTATCCACAATCTATTCTTACTCATTGAGAAAAAAGAATAAAAAAACTCAAAGCAGTGCTGGACAGATACGAAATTAATGCTATAAACCACATCAATTCAGGCGGACACCAACCGCCGACATGACGGGCCACTAGGTCGTTATGTTCAGGATGCCGGGATAGCTCAGTTGGTAGAGCAGCGGATTGAAAATCCGCGTGTCGGCGGTTCGAGTCCGCCTCCTGGCACCACTTTTAAATTCAAAATAAAAACATCATAAATTATCAAAAAAATAATAAGCCTTGCACTATGCCTTTGATACTGAGTGGCACTATGCATTGATAATTAATCGTACGATTGTTTCCTTTTATTAAATTATAGCCAGAAATCTGAAGCGATTATTAAAGCGCTGATGATCGCGATCAGCGTCAGCGCGCCAATAATCATATATTCAATAGTTGCCGCCGCTGATTTGTTCTTTGCAAATTTCATTAGTAATGCTGGCATGGCTCGACTCAACTTGTTGCTCTTTATCCTGCCTTTGTAACGCGCTAAGCTTGTAAGCTGATTAAAATACATGGTTAATAAATGCTGGCTCTGTCAGCATGAGTTTAAGTGAAGTCATTTATGCCTGAATTACCTGAAGTAGAAACTGTTAGACGTGGCCTTCAACCTTTCATGGAAGGTAAGACAGTCACGAAAGTTACGCAAAATAGGCCAGATTTACGGTTTCCTTTTCCTGAGAAGCTCAATGAGCAATTATCGGGTCGCCGGATTTTATCACTTGGCCGACGCGCTAAATATTTGACCATTGATTTGGAAGGGGATCTCACAGCAATCAGTCATCTTGGAATGTCCGGATCTTACCGTATTGAGGCAGCAAATGCTGATTGCTTGCCTGGCCAATTCAATCATGATCGCTCAAAGAAAGAGGCGCATGATCATTTAATATTACATTTGAGTGATTTTGATGAGGCGCAGTCTGACGAAAATACCGAAACACGAATCATTTATAATGATCCTCGTCGCTTTGGTTTTTTTATCTTGACGAAAACCAGTGAGCTGAATGATCACCGGTTTATGAAAGGGTTAGGTGTTGAGCCAACGGGGAATAGCCTATCAGGCAATCTGCTACGTGAGATGTTTAAAGGTCGCAAAGCGCCCCTGAAGGCGGCATTGCTGGATCAGCGTTTGGTAGCAGGCCTTGGTAATATATATGTTTGCGAAGCGCTTTGGCGCGCAGGAATGTCCCCTATACGCTCAG
>CANQXU010000163.1 GCA_947627865.1 uncultured Paenochrobactrum sp.
CAACAGCTGCATCAATGCCGCGCTTCAGATCCATCGGGTTCATGCCGGCAGCAACAGCTTTTGCGCCTTCACGAACAATAGCCTGACCAAGAACAGTAGCGGTCGTTGTACCGTCACCAGCAATATCATTGGTCTTGCTTGCGACTTCGCGCAGCATCTGTGCGCCCATATTTTCGAACTTATCTTCCAGTTCGATTTCTTTTGCAACGGATACACCGTCTTTGGTGATGCGTGGAGCACCGAAAGAACGATCAATTACAACGTTGCGGCCTTTAGGGCCAAGCGTTACTTTTACAGCATCCGCGAGGATATCGACGCCCTGCAACATTTTTTCACGTGCGGTACGACCGAATTTTACTTCTTTAGCAGCCATTATACTCTCCTGGGAATGTCCCGGTCAGATTTATGGTGGTAATTAAAAAATGATCAAAATTCCGGCTTCAGGCCAGAACTTCAAAACAAATTAGCCAATGATGCCGAGAATATCGGATTCTTTCATGATCAGCAGGTCTTCGCCGCCAATCTTGACTTCAGTGCCTGACCATTTGCCAAACAGAACTTTGTCGCCAGCTTTGACATCAAGAGCAACAAGCTTGCCGCTTTCGTCACGAGCACCGGCGCCAACAGAAACAACTTCACCTTCCTGTGGCTTTTCTTTCGCGCTATCAGGAATGATAATGCCGCCAGCAGTCTTTTCTTCAGACTCGGTGCGACGAACTACGACACGGTCGTGAAGCGGGCGGAACGTGGTCTGTGCCATGGTTTGGACCCTCAATAAGTTAACTATTCAGTTAAATGTTGATCTGCCGTAAGCCTCCTGACTTACGGTTGTTAGCACTCTCATGCGAAGAGTGCCAACTTAACATCAGAGATAGAAATCACATGTCGGAATGTCAAGGAGCTGGCAGCAATGAATCGAATATAAAATTTGATTTTCATTTTAATATGACGAGTCACGCTTAAAGCCTGCTCTCTATTTTCTATATATAGGGCTGCTTGTTTGGAATGCATCAGATGCGAGCAAAAAACATTGTTCCGGATGCATCGCTCATCGTTTAAATTGCATTTTTGGTTAACGAAATGCGCATCTATTAAATTATTTTACACTGTTTGCCATGATTTTGGCTGTGTTTTTAGTCGGCTTCTGAGGAAATCTCTAAAATGGGTGACTCTGTCTGCTTCATGCGCTAAACCTAGCGCAAATTTGGGTTGGGTGATCTGCCCAGCTTTGAAATCCGATAAGAATAACGGCTGCAGCAAGCTAGAGAGTCAGACTTTAAAAGCTGATCAATACTATTTGCGGCATAGGTAATTTATTGTGCAAAGAGGTCGATATGCATTTTCCTGAAAGTCTGGATGAACTGATCCGGGATTATGACGTTTTATTCTGTGATGTATGGGGCGTTTTGCATAACGGTATTGAGGCATTTCCTGATGCTTGCGCAATATTGAAGCGTGTCAGAGAAAAAGGTGTGACTGTTGTTTTAGTCACCAACTCGCCGCGGCCGTATAAAAGCGTAATTGAGCAGTTGGGAGCACTGGGTGTGCCAGCTGATTCTTATGATCGTATCGTGACCTCGGGTGATGTGACACGCAAATTGATCGCTGAAGGGCCGCGCAGGATCCTACATATTGGTGATGATCGTGAATTGTCCCTTTATGAGGGGCTTGATGTTGAGCTTGTTGAAGAGTTTGAGGCGGATGGCGTAGTTTGTACCGGTCTTTATGATGACAATACAGAAACGCCGGATGACTATCGCGAATTATTGGAAAAGTTGCGCGCCCGCAATTTACCATTCATTTGCGCCAATCCGGATATTGTGGTTGAGCGCGGCGAGCGTTTGATCTGGTGTGCAGGCGCATTGGCGCGTGAGTTTGGATTGCTGGGCGGGCGTACATTCATTGCCGGTAAACCGCATTATCCTATCTATGACGCAGCATTGAATTTGGCTGAAGAAGAACGTGGTCAGCCAGTGGATAAGGCTCGTATTCTGGCAATTGGTGATGGCTTTCTCACAGATGTAAAGGGGGCTGCACAATACGGTGTTGATGTGCTTTATGTATATGGCGGCATTCATGCAGCTGATTACATGACGGAAGGTCTGCTTGATAAGGCGGAGCTTCAACAGTTTATCGATAAGCATGGCCATCAGCCTGTCGCCGCTATTGAGCGTCTGGCCTGACTTGAAACTAAATTTGAAGCTGAGTGCATGATGCAAAAGCCAACACTGTCTGACACTAATTTTCAACGTCTGACGACAACTAAAAATATACCTGAGAACCTGTATGGGGCTGTTGTTGCGATTGGCAATTTTGACGGCGTTCATCGTGGTCATCAGGCTGTTTTGCAAACTGCATTGGATCAGGCTGCCCAGAGCGGGCGGCCTGTATTGGCCTTGACCTTCGAGCCGCATCCGCGCTCATTTTTCAAGCCCGATGAACCTGTCGACCGGTTGACGCCAGCCGCAGAAAAAGCCGAGCTTTTAAAAGTTCTCGGTTTTGATGCAGTGATTGAGCTGCCATTCACGCAAGAGTTTTCTATGCTGTCTGCGGAAGATTTTGTTCATAAAATCTTGGTTGATGATCTGCATGTTTCTCAAGTTGTGACTGGCTATGATTTCCACTTTGGCAAAGCACGCCGCGGAACACCTGAATTTTTGGAAAGTGCTGGGCTCGCGGCCGGATTTAAAGTCACACTTGTCGAAGCATTTTGTGATGAGGGGGGCGGGCGTATCTCCTCCAGCCGCATCAGAGATTATCTGGGCGAGGGCGATGTCGTTTCAGCTGCTGGCTTGCTAGGTTATCATTATCAAATAACAGCTGAAGTTGTTCACGGCAAAAAACTGGGGCGTACATTAGGCTTTCCAACGGCTAATATGTGTGTGCCCAAGCAAACAAATCTGAAGCATGGCATCTACGCCGCCAAATTTCGGCGTCAGGATGGCAGCCTTTTGGATGGGGTTGCAAGTTTTGGTCGTCGTCCGACAGTTATGGATGCTGGTGCGCCTTTACTTGAGACATTCTTATTCGATTTCTCAGGCGATCTTTACGGAGAAATCGCTACGGTTTCTTTCTTTAGTTATCTTCGTGGCGAAGTAAAATTTGATGGTTTGGATTCTTTAATTCAGCAAATGCAACTGGATGAAGCCGAGGCGCGTGCTTTTCTTGCCAATGCAAGGCCTGTTTCCCCATTGGATCAAGTGCTTAATTTTACCTGTTACGGCGGAGACTAAACTCACAGTGATGGTTTAATCAGGTGATCTTATGGTTTTCTGTCTGAATTGCCCTGTTATTTGTAGCAGTCGCACTTATTTTAGACGAAAAGCACTAAGATTATTGCTTAAAGCCCTTTATTCATTTGAATTGCATTGCTAAAAGCCTGTTATGAAGATTTTTAAGCCTTTTAAAATAGCCATGAACTTGGCGGCGATACGAATTATTGGCCCGGCTTTCCTCTCTGCCTGATAGCATAGAGCAGGGAAGTCCGGGAACGACTGGCTGTGTTTTGCAGCCCCTTCGAGTTTTTGTGGCTATGCACTGCTTGTGTTGAGTAGTGCCTGATAAAAGATAAATATCATCATGACTGATAAGATTGATTATTCCAAAACATTGAACCTGCCGCAAACAGATTTTCCTATGCGCGCTGGTCTGCCCAAGCGCGAGCCGGAATTTGTAGCGCGCTGGGAAAATATGAATTTGTATAAAAAGCTGCGTGAGCAGGCGAAGAATCGTTCGCTTTATGTACTGCATGATGGCCCTCCTTATGCCAATGGCAATATTCACATCGGCCATGCGCTGAATAAAATCTTGAAAGACGTTATCACCCGCTCTTTTCAGATGCGTGGTTTCAACTCAAATTATGTGCCGGGCTGGGATTGCCACGGTCTGCCGATCGAGTGGAAAATCGAAGAAAAATACCGCGCAGCCGGTAAAAATAAAGACGAAGTTCCGATCAACGAGTTTCGTCAGGAGTGCCGTGAATTTGCTGCTCATTGGATTAAAGTGCAGTCAGAAGAGTTCAAGCGTCTGGCAATCTGCGGTGACTTTGAAAATCCATATACAACGATGAATTTTCATGCCGAAGCCCGCATCGCTGGCGAATTACTGAAATTTGCCATGAGCAACCAGCTTTATCGCGGCTCAAAGCCAGTGATGTGGTCGGTTGTGGAGCGCACTGCACTTGCTGAGGCTGAAGTTGAATATCACGATTTCGAATCGGATATGATCTGGGTGAAGTTCCCGGTTCAGCCCCATGATGCACTGACGGCTGATCTGAATGATGCGTCTGTCGTTATCTGGACGACAACACCTTGGACCATTCCGGGCAATCGTGCTGTTTCTTATTCACCGCGCATTGCATATGGCTTGTATGAAGTGACGGCTGCTGAAAATGATTTTGGTCCACAAGCGGGTGAAAAACTGATCTTTGCCGATCAGTTGGCGGAAGAATGCTTTACTAAAGCTAAGCTTGAATATCGCCGCATCCGTCAGGTTGAAGCTGCTGAATTGGCCGAGATGACACTTGATCATCCGCTCAAAGGCTTTGGCGGCGGCTATGAGTTTATCGTTCCTCTGCTTGATGGCGATCATGTTACTGATGATGCCGGTACAGGTTTTGTGCACACTGCGCCAAGTCATGGTCGTGAAGACTTTGACGTCTGGATGGATAATGCGCGCGCACTTGAAGCCCGCGGCATTTCGGCAAATATTCCTTTTACAGTCGGTGATGATGGCTATTACACCAAAGATGCACCAGGCGTTGGCCCTGATCGTGAGGGGGGAGCCGCACGTGTTATCGACGATACTGGTAAAAAAGGTAATGCCAACAAAGTTGTAATAGATGAGTTGATTGCACGCGATCTTCTCTTTGCTCGTGGCCGTGTAAAACATTCTTATCCGCACTCATGGCGCTCTAAAAAGCCAATTATCTTCCGTAATACTCCGCAGTGGTTTGTTTATATGGACAAAGAACTGGGGGATGGAACCACTTTGCGCAGCCGCGCATTGACTGCAATTGATGAAACGCGCTTTGTCCCGTCTGCAGGTCAGACACGTTTACGCGCAATGATCGAGGATCGGCCGGACTGGGTGTTGTCCCGTCAACGCGCATGGGGTGTTCCAATTTGTGTTTTCGCGGATGAAGACGGCAATATTTTGCAAGATGAAGCGGTAAATGCCCGCATTCTGGAAGCCTTTGAGGTTGAAGGCGCTGATGCTTGGTTTGCCGAAGGCGCACGTGAACGTTTCCTAGGTGACCGCAAAGATGAGCCTTGGGTGCAGGTCAGTGATATTCTTGATGTCTGGTTTGATTCTGGCTCAACTCATACTTTCACATTGGAAGACCGTCCGGATCTGAAATGGCCAGCCGATGTTTATCTGGAAGGCTCGGATCAGCATCGTGGTTGGTTCCATTCTTCACTATTGGAGAGCTGTGGTACACGCGGTCGTGCGCCCTATGATGCGGTGATTACTCATGGTTTCACCATGGATGAGCATGGTAAGAAAATGTCCAAATCCTTGGGCAATACCGTAACGCCTCAGGATATCATCAAGGATTCCGGTGCTGATATTCTTCGCCTATGGGTCATGACATCTGATTACTGGGATGATCAGCGCTTGGGCAAAAGCATCATTCAAACCAATGTCGATGCTTATCGCAAAATGCGTAATACTATCCGCTGGATGCTGGGAACATTGGCGCATGATGAGGGTGAAAATATCCCTTATGCACAATTGCCTGAGCTGGAGCGCTTGATGCTGCATCGCTTGTCAGAACTGGATCAATTGGTTCGTGATGGCTATGATGCTTTTGATTTTAAGCGTATTGCACGTGCATTGATCGACTTCATGAATGTTGAATTGTCGGCCTTCTATTTTGACATTCGCAAGGATGCACTTTACTGCGACCCTCTTTCCAGCAGAAAACGTAAGGCTGCTTTGCAGACAGTGCGCGAAATCTTTGACCGTGTCACCACTTGGCTTGCTCCAATGCTGCCCTTCACCACAGAAGAAGCATGGCTTGATCGCTATCCGACTGCAGAATCAGTGCATATGGAACAATTCCGTGAAACACCTGCAGAGTGGCGTGATGAAGCCTTGGCTGAAAAATGGCGCAAGGTAAAGCAAGTTCGCCGTGTCGTGACTGGCGCGCTTGAGCTTGAACGTGCAGACAAGCGGATCGGCTCTTCTTTGGAAGCGGCTCCAATTGTCTATATCACAGATGAGAAACTAAAAGAATCACTGGATGGTTTGGATTTTGCAGATATCTGCATCACCAGTGCAATCACAGTGAATTCAGATGTAGCGCCTGCAAATGCCTTTACAATTGAGGATGTTGCAGGTGTTGCAGTTATCCCTGAAAAGGCGACCGGTGAAAAATGTGCCCGCTCATGGCGCTATACGCATGATGTAGGTTCTGATTCAGAGTTTCCTGAGGTCTCGGCGCGTGACGCACTTGCGTTGCATGAGTTGCAGGCATTGGGTAGACTCTAATTATAAAATCGCGGAGTGGTTGTTTCGTTATTACAAAAAAGTTAGTAGTAACAGAGATTGCCGCTCCGCTTGCTCTCATGTAAAAGGCTAAACTTGTTTGCCTTAGATCTGTCGGTTTTACATTGTAGGTGGTTGCAATAGCCGTCTGGGTTCAAATCAAGAAGTGACGCTGATGAATATTAATGGACGAGTTTTAGCTCTGGTTGCAACGATGGCAGCATTGCCATTGGCAGGCTGTGTCTCCTCACCGACTTACGGTACTGATAAATCGGCTAATGCACAATTGCTGGA
>CANQXU010000164.1 GCA_947627865.1 uncultured Paenochrobactrum sp.
GCTCTGCTTTGGCAGGGCGAAATGGGCTATTCTAACGGTAGCTTTACCTACACTCTGACAGATAAAGACGGCGTTGCGATTGAAACGACATCAGCTGTTGCCAATTTCAAGCGTCCTGTTGGTGATGTTCAGGATACGACTGTAACTTTGACAATGACAGAAAATGGTAAATTTACCGGCGATGTTGCGCTTGGTGAAGGCGCCTGGATTGCTGAAGTCAATACAGAAGCAGGTCTTGAAGATCCCTATCGCCATATCTCCCGCTTTATCATTGTGAACGGAGAATATAAATGAGTTGTTGCGCTCCAGCGGTTTCGGGACAAACCGCTGGCTCCATTATCAATCCGGAGGAACTCATTTTATCCAGCAAGAAGCTGGGTGACGGATTGCGTCAGATTGACCTTTCTGTACCCGGTATTCATTGCGGATTATGTATAAGCACTATTGAAAAAGCATTGCAGGCTTTGCCCGATGTTTCTTATGCACGTGTGAACATGTCCTCAAAAAGAGTGACTGTTCGCTGGCCTGAGGATGCGACACCGCCGCCAATCATAGAAACACTGAATAAAGCCGGATATGAAGCGCATTTCTTCGACATGGGCGAAGAAAAAGATGAAATGCTGACCCGTCTGATTATTGCTTTGGCGGTTGCAGGCTTTGCATCCAGTAATGTTATGTTGCTTTCCGTATCGGTATGGTCCGGTGCGGAAGCGGCGACACGCGACATGTTTCATTGGCTGTCGGCATTAATTGCATTACCAACTATGATTTTTTCAGGCCGCATATTTTATCAGTCTGCATGGAGCGCATTACGCCATCGCAGGATGAATATGGACGTGCCGATTTCTCTGGCTATTACTCTTGCTTTTATCATGAGTATTTATGAAACAATGCATAGCGGCGAGCATGCCTATTTTGATGCCTCCGTCTCTTTGCTGTTTTTCCTACTCATTGGCAGAACTCTTGACCATGTCATGCGCCAACGTGCACGTGCGGCTGTTCGCGGCTTATCGCAATTTGCAGCGCGCGGGGCTGTTGTCATTGGTGAAGATGGAGAACATAACTACCTGCCAACCAGCGAGATCAAGCCAGGTATGAGCATCATTCTGGCAGCAGGTGAGCGCGTACCGGTTGATGCTAAAGTCCTTGATGGCCGCTCAGAGCTGGATACTTCAATTGCCTCAGGAGAAAGCCTCCCGCTGCCTGTCGCACCTGGCTCGGATATTCGTGCCGGAACGTTGAACATTGCTGCACCACTGACAATTCAAGCAACAGCAACTGCATCGGATTCATTCTTGGCTGAAATGGTCAAGCTCATGGATGCGGCTGAAGGTGGGCGTGCCCGATATCGTCGTCTAGCCGACCGTGCCTCCCAGCTTTATGCCCCGCTTGTACATTCCATCGCATTTCTTTCATTTATCGGATGGATGATCTATACGGGCGGCGATTGGTATCAATCTACTTATAATGCCATTGCAACACTGATTATTACCTGCCCATGCGCTTTGGGTCTGGCTGTTCCCATCGTTCAGGTAATCGCTGCGCGCCGCTTGTTTGAAAATGGCATCATGATCAAAGACGGCTCTGCAATGGAACGGATTGTTGAGATTGATACTGTTGTTTTTGATAAGACAGGTACATTGACCCTCGGCCAGCCCAGTCTGATTGATGCAGATAAAATTCCTGCCGAATATTTGGATATTGCATCCGAGATGTCCCTTTATTCTCGTCATCCCCTCTCCCGCAGTCTGGCAGCCTTAGCTTCCAACAAGCCCATGAGCGGTTTTGAACAGATCGAAGAAGTCGCGGGTGCGGGTATTGAAGCCAAGCTTGGCCAGAATATTTACCGCCTGGGTCGTCGTGAATGGGCCGCACAGCTTAGCGAAACAACTGAGCTGGCTGACGGTCCGCAGACTTGCCTCTCGATTAATGGTGAGCTCGTTTACACCTTCCACTTCGAGGACCAGCCTCGCGAAGATGCAGCGCAAGCTATCGCCAATCTTAAAAAACAGGGCTTGGATCTCGGTATTATGTCGGGCGACCGTACCAGCACGGTTAAACGTCTTGCTGAAAGCCTGGGCATCGCCAAATATAAAGGCGAAGTTTTACCAGCCGATAAAGCTCAATTGATGCAAAAGCTTTCTGCCGAAGGACATAAAGCACTAATGGTTGGCGACGGGCTGAATGATGCCCCTGCTCTTGTTGCAGCATATGTGTCAATGGCTCCTGCAACAGCTGCTGATATTGGCCGTAACGAAGCTGATTTTGTGTTTCTTCGCCAAAGCCTGTCAGCCGTTCCGCTTGCATTATCCGTTTCTAAAGAAGCCGGTAAGCTCATAAAGCAGAACTTTATTATTTCCATTGGTTATAATATTCTAGCTGTGCCTCTGGCAGTTTTTGGCTATGTCACACCGCTTGTCGCTGCCCTTGCAATGTCGATTTCTTCAATTGTCGTTGTGAGTAACGCGATGCGTCTGAAAGCTGGCAAAGCAGAAGCTAAAGCCTTGCGCAAAAGTGATGAGCATCAGCGTCAACAAAACACCCTCATACTCCATGGGCCAGCCGAATGAGCAACCTGTTATTTCTTATACCAGCTGCTTTAGCTTTGGGCATAATCGGTCTTGTTGCGTTTCTTTGGACACTAAAGAGCGGACAATATGAAGACATGGATGGTGCTGCTAATCGTATCCTTCTTGATGAGGATGATGAAAAGCCTAAAAAAGATTAATATTAAAAAAGCCCGCTTGATGCGGGCTTTTTTAATATTCAAACTACTGAACTTCTCAGTCAGCTTTACTCTTCTGCTTGCGCGCCGTTTAGTTCTGGAAGCAGCAGATTAAGTAACATTGCACAGATACCTGCGGTAGCAACACCAGATTCCAACACACTCTTCAATCCGTGCGGTAATTGCGACACGATGTCTGGCACCTGAGCAACGCCAAGCCCCAATGCGAGCGAGACTGCAATGATAAGGAGTGCACGGCGATCAAGGCTGATACCTGAAAGAATATGGATACCAGCAGCAGCTACAGAGCCAAACATAACGATGGCAGCACCACCTAGAACAGGCTCAGGAACAGCTTGAATAACCCCTGCAACGGCCGGGAACAGGCCAAGTATCACGAGAACAGCAGCAATATAAAGCCCCACATAGCGGCTCGCGATACCGGTTAGATGGATGATACCATTGTTCTGTGCGAAAACTGAGCTTGGAAATGTATTGAAAATACCTGCAAGCAATGAGTTAACGCCATTTACAAGCACGCCACCTTTAATACGCTCCATCCAAACCGGTCCCTCGACAGGTTCGTCTGAGATTTTACTGGTCGCGGTAATATCGCCGATAGCTTCTAGTGAAGTCACAAGGTAAATCACAACCATCGGGATAAAGAGGCCCCATGAAAAATCGATCCCGAAATGGAACGGCATCGGAATTTCAACAAAAGCTGCCTCGCTAACACCGGAAAAGTCGAGTTTGCCCATAAAAGCTGCAACGATATATCCGGCAACCAATGCGAGGAAAATAGCACTGCTGCGCATCCATGCAATCGGCACACGATTGATGATAATAATAAGTGCAATAACGATTCCGGATAATGTCAGATTTTCAGCATTCGCAAATGTGCCCGACGCCATAGCACCATAGCCACCACCCATGCTGATCAAGCCGACTTTAATTAAAGTCAAACCGATCATTAAAACGACAATACCGGTGACAAGCGGTGTGATCAGCTTCTTAATAAATGGCAGAACACGGGAAACACCGATCTCAATAAATGAGCCAGCGATCACAACGCCAAAAATACAAGCCATAACGGTTTCAACTGGTGTCCCATTAGATACCATTAATGTGCCGCCTGCGATCAAGGGGCCAACAAAGTTGAAGCTTGTTCCCTGTACGATCAATAGTCCTGTACCAAGTGGGCCAAAGCGGCGGCATTGCACAAATGTTGCAATACCTGAAACAATGAGCGACATCGAAACAATCATATTAGTATCTCGTGTAGAGACACCAAGTGCCTGACAGATCAAAAGACCAGGCGTTACAATCGGCACAATAATTGCCAATAAATGCTGTACAGCAGCCATAAATGAAACTGGTACAGATGGCTTGTCATTCAGCCCATATAATAAATCAGTGTCCGCCTTGAGCGGCAAACGCGGTTGTACGTTCATGGAAGAATCACTTTTCACGAAATATAATTATTAATGGATTGATGCTGCTTGATAGAACTTCGTTGTGAAAATAACTTCAATTTTGTATGCCCCTCTGTTTTCCGGCTATTATGTTGATTATTGCCGCCTAATAAACGCGTATAATACCCGTCTTTCCATAATGTCAGCCTCAGTATTATTTGAAAATGCTTCAAATTTTCAAACAGCAATGGCGAAGTGTAGTCCTATATATCAAGATAGCAGCTGTTGTGTACGCGTCGGAAACACTTATCCCCCCATGTTTCAGACAGTTATCTGTGAAGAACTTTGTTTTCTCACATCTTTTGTCATTTTTGCTTATTTACGGCTTGCCAAGCAAATCAATTTTAGTTATTGCAGCACTCACGAACTGCAGTGCAGCATCGACGATGCACTGGGGAATAGTTTAATGGTAGAACGACGGACTCTGACTCCGTTAGTCTTGGTTCGAATCCAGGTTCCCCAGCCAATCTTCAAACCAAATCAGTAACTTATTGATATTGCTTGTAAATAAAACGGCTGAGAATCCTTTTTTAAAATGACCAACGCAAATGTGCACGAAACTGTGACACAGAGCTATGACACAATCAGATGATTCTTCTGTTGTGTTTTGCTCCCATTGGCGGGTTGGTTCATGGCAGTCAGACATGAAGTGCAAAATCTTCAAAGACGCGGGAATATATTTTATTGGCGGGCTCGAATCCCCGTGCGAATGCGGGCATCAATTGATGTTCAACATCTTGCTTTTAAAATCACGATAATATGGCTGCTAACATAGAGGTGGACCAGTTTACAGGTTGCTGAAAAACTTGGCACGCGAGAAGTGTTTTTTCAGCGCTCTAATTGCCTAAGGTATAATTACCCCAAGCAATCAGCAGTTCCGCAAGCATTACAGAACAATATCATCGCTACATATGATGGCCTTAAGCAAGAAACTGTTCTGCCCCCCAAGACCCTCTCGTTTTATTAAAACTGGATTTTCAAAGTGGCATTCATACCATTTTGCGTGATGCCGGAGCCGAACTGACCCTGATAGGACACACCAAACATAGCATTTTTCTCAAGCTGGAAATCCAGTCCGGCCGAAATCAATGCCGTATTGCGGCCAATTGCGGTGCCATTGATGGTAAAGGCATCAGAACCGGAAAAACTTGCCCTTGAAGTTGGTGTCACATCGCCAAAAGCATGGCGCCATGCAATGTCGGCACGTGCTTTGACCGGAATAACCTCCTGATTAAGATCTGCGGATATACGAAAACCTAAAGATGTCAGCGCCGTATCCATTGTAGATTTATGGACATTCAGTGCAGCGCCATTGCGGCCGTCTTCACTGAATTGATCGGTGCTCAAATGCACATAGGCAAGATTGGCATAGGGCTCGATGGCAAATGTTTCTGTTGCCTGATGTTTATAGCCGAGCTCACCAAAAATCTGGAATGTTCCTGCTTTATAATCCGCAGATAGCTTGTCATCAAAACCTGCAAAGGCAACCTTACGGTTCATATCAATATTATGCCATGTATAGCTAAGCCCCGAGCGGAACGCGAAAATGCCTTGATCATGGGCGATCTCAGTGCCTGCATATGAGCCGATGGTGTAATCGTTACTTTTTGCAGAGGACATGCGCTCATTCAGGCGAAAATTCGTCTGGCTGTAACCAGCCAACACACCAAAACGCCAATTATCAATAACTGACACATCAATACCGGTCATGAAGCCGCCAATGCTGGTTTTTGTGTCACCCGCGTTGTCGTTATCGGATTGCTTCGTCCATTCACCAACACCATGCATCCAGAAATTCGGTTGGTCCACATAGCTGGTTTGAACGCCCGCAGCGCTGGAAGCTTTGGCAAAACCTTGTGACAGCTGCTGATAGACTGCCGTGCGTGTATACGCACTATTATTGACAAGCGAGGACTGTATCGAGGCATAAGCTTCGCCTGACAATTGGTCATACGCGTAACGGGCTTCTGCTTCGGTCAGGAACAGTAAATGGTCATAGAGCGTGCCGCCTTCACCCTGACTTTCCAAAGCTGTTGCGGTGGCTGTTTGATTATGTGTAACAGCAATATCCGCAAAAGCCACATCTGAACGGCTGGTTTCTAAAAAGACATTATTGCTATCATAATCTAAGGCAAAATCGATGAATGGCGTTCGCGTAACCAAGCTGCCGCCCCAATTATCATAGGTACCGATAACACCGTCACGGGCTGTAAGTAACGTGTAGCGTCCGGCGGCAGTGCCACGCCCGGCGCCTTGGCGCACAAGCTCCAGTGAACTATTGCTGCCAAATATAGCTACACCATTGATGCTGATGTGATCAGTGCCATTAGCGGCTGCCAGACCTGCGATATAGGTTGATCCGCTTTGTTGGATGAAAGTTCCATTGACAGTTAAAGTACCGATTGCCTTGTCTGCAAAAATTGCACTGCCTGGAGAGATCTTGCCACCTTTTGCCAGCATTACATCGCCAACAGAGCCGCTGCCGGACAAGTACCCTTCCTGCGAGACATGCGTTTCAGATGTGATGCTGCCATTTATTTCAAGGCTTCCGCCAAGAATTGTGGTTGGGCCCTGATAGGTGTTTTG
>CANQXU010000165.1 GCA_947627865.1 uncultured Paenochrobactrum sp.
CCATATCGGCGTGATTTGCAGCTTGTTTTCCAAGATCCCTTTGGTTCTTTGTCTCCGCGCATGACTGTAGGCCGCATTATTACAGAGGGGCTACTTATTCATGAGCCGCATCTTTCTGTTAAAGAGCGTGACAAACGCGCAGTGATTGCATTGCAGGAAGTTGGCATGGATCCGGCCATGCGTAATCGCTATCCGCATGAGTTCTCAGGTGGACAAAGACAGCGTATTGCGATTGCCAGAACAATGATTTTAAAACCTAAAGTTATTGTTTTGGATGAGCCGACCAGTGCGCTTGACCGCTCTGTGCAAAAGCAGATCGTGGCACTGTTGCGGGATCTGCAAAAAGAGCATGACTTGTCATATTTGTTTATCAGCCATGATATGGCGGTTGTACGGGCACTTTCAGACTATGTGATTGTGATGAAGAGTGGCAAAATCGTCGAAGAGGGGGAGACTGTTCAAGTCTTTGATCACCCGCAGGCCGAATACACCCGAACTTTAATGCAAGCTGCATTAAGTGATAAACGATTTGGAACTTGAATAAGAAATAGAGCGGCTTCCAGTTCAAGATAGACGGTAACCGCTCTCTATGTACCGCTTTAAGCGTCCAGTGAGTATTATTGACTGGACGCTTATAGTCAGATCAATTGTTCGACAATTTCCGCCGGACGACAAAGAGCTACACCTTTATCTGTTACAACAATCGGTCGATTGATAAGGACAGGGTGCTTTATCATAGCATCTAAAAGTGCATCATCGCCAATCGCCTCGTCTGCGAGCCCGAGTTCCGCATAAGGCTCGGCTTTTTCACGCAAAAAATGACGAACGGGTTTTCCCGATTTTTTGATCAGGTCAAGCAGCTCTTCGCGCGTGGGCGGCGTTTTCAAATATTCGATGATATCTGGTTGAATGCCGTGCTCATGCAGTTTTGCCAGAACATTGCGCGAGGTTCCGCAAGCAGGGTTGTGATAAATCTTCACTTTCATCATTGATGCTTTCAAGACTAGGGTGGAAATGTCAGTTGAAATAGAGTTATATGGCGCGGACAAACAAAAGTCTTCCGGCAAATTGCCGGCTAGTTTCTTCAACTAGTTAATAATTAAGTTTCAGGGAGAACCTCACATGCAAGCCGCTCTCAAAAATGCAATGAAATTCTATATTGATGGAGCGTGGGTAGATCCCGTACATCCAAAAGAATTAGGAGTTATTGACCCGTCAACAGAGCAGGTTTTTGCAACGATTTCTGCAGGTTCTGCTGAAGATGCCAATAAAGCTGTTGCTGCAGCTAAAAAGGCTTTCAAAACATTTTCTCAAACGAGCAAAGCTGAGCGTTTGGCTCTTTTGAAGCGTATTACAGAGGTGTATACACGCCGCGCTGAAGAGTTTGGTGCAATTATCTCGCAGGAAATGGGCGCCCCATTACCGATGGCTATTTCAAGTCAGGCAGGTGTTGGTATCGGGCACTTCCAGCAGATGATCAAGACAATGGAAGAGTTTGAGTTTACCCGTCTTCAGGGTAAAACATTGATTGCTTATGAGCCTGTTGGTGTTGTCGCTATGATCACACCGTGGAACTGGCCGATGAACCAAATTGTTTCAAAAGTCGCACCAGCTATCGCTGCTGGTTGCACGATGGTGCTCAAGCCTTCGGAAATTGCTCCGCTGAATGCTATTCTATTTGCTGAAATTATGCATGAAGCTGGCGTACCTGCTGGTGTATTTAACCTGGTCAATGGTGATGGACCAAGTGTTGGTCAGGTTCTTGCAGAGCATGTCGATGTTGATATGGTCTCCTTCACAGGCTCAACGCGTGCAGGTGTTATTGTTGCACAAGCTGCTGCTCCGACCGTAAAGCGTGTGCATCAGGAATTGGGTGGTAAATCACCAAATATCATTTTGCGCAGCGCCGATTTGCAAACCGCAATTAGTGCAGGTGTGAGCCATTGTTTCAACAATAGCGGTCAGTCCTGCAATGCGCCGACCCGCATGTATGTGCCTGCGGAAAAAATGGATGAAGTGATCGCGATTGCCAAAGAAACAGCGGCCAAAACCCGTGTTGGAAATCCAAAGGACGAGGGTACGGTTATCGGTCCTGTGGTCAGCGAAGCACAATTCAACAAGATACAGGACTTGATTCAGGCTGGTATTGATGAAGGTGCAGAGCTGATTGCCGGAGGCACCGGTCGTCCGGCTGACCTTAATCAAGGTTACTATGTCCGCCCGACTATCTTTGCCCGTGTAGATCAAGATATGCGTATCAGCAGGGAAGAAATTTTTGGCCCTGTACTCTCAATCTTGTCATATGACACGATTGATGAGGTCATCGAAAAGGCTAATGATACCGAATATGGACTGGCATCCTATATTCAAGGTGATAATGCAGAAGCACGCGCTATAGCACCGAAACTTCGCACAGGTAGCGTGCGCATCAACCAGCCAGCATGGGATGGTGCAGCACCATTTGGCGGGTATAAGCAGTCTGGAAATGGGCGCGAATATGGTATCTTCGGTTTGACCGAATTCCTCGAAATCAAGGGTATTCAAGGCTACGAAGAAGCGTAATTCGTTACAAGCTTGTTATCGAAAGCTTATGAGGTTTTAGCTTTGGCGAGAATGCGCAAAACTTCAGATTAAAATCTATTTTGATGGTAAAATGGCGCGCTTCAGCAAGCGCGCCATTTTTATTTGATCGATGTTCAGGCAGGCAATTTGCCTGCTATGAAATTTAATCCAAAGCTTTTTGCTTCGTTTCAACATTGATGAAGAGGGCGATAATGCCAGCAGCCAGCAACAGCCCGGCAAACATTGCGACAGCAGTATTAAAGCTCTGACTGATAACCAGTGCCACCGCTGATGGTGCTAACAGGCCACCAAGGCGCGCCATTGCCCCTGCTGCTCCCATGCCGCTACCGCGTAGCGATGTTGGATATAGCTCAGGCGTAAAGGCATAAAGCGCTCCCCACGTTCCCAGCAGCGCAAAGCTCATAATGAGAATTGATGAAGCAACAAGGAAGGTGCTGCTGGCAATTGTGAAAAGAGCACAGGCCGCCGCACTAATGAACAAGAAGCCGATCAGGGTTTTGCGTCTTCCCCAAACTTCCACACCATAACCTGCTAAAATATAGCCGGGTATTTGTGCCAGCGCTACAATAACCAAAAAGCCGTAACCGCGGACGAAGCCGAAGCCTTCGCCAGCCAATTGTGCGGGTATCCATGTGAAAATACCATAATAAGACACTGACACTAAAAACCAGATTGCCATGGTTGTCAGGGTTCTTTGTCGCAAATTCGGCGATAGCAGGCGCTCATTGGTCACAATTTGCGGTGCGATAAGCTCTTCACTTTCGCTCATTTCCGCTTTGCCATTGGTGCGTAAAACACGGTTCATGACCGCTTTGGCTTGTTTCGTGTCACCGGTTTTAAGCAAATACATCGGAGATTCAGGGATCCATAGCCGCAGCCAAATACCAATGAAAGCAGGAGCAGCAGTGACGATGAAAATATAACGCCACGCATCGGCAACACCAGCCACACTTGCAGCCCAGGCTGCGAGTGCCACAACGACAGTGCCAACTGCCCAGAACCCTTCAAGCATCACCAGCCAGCGGCCACGGTTTTTGCTGGGCAAAAACTCGGCCATCATTGCATAGTCAACCGGCAAAGTACCACCGACTGCTATGCCGGTTAGAAATCTGAAGACAAGCAGCACAGCAAAACTTGGCGAAAATGCTGAAAGAATACCAAACACGGCATCCAGTGCGACCGTGATAAGAAGAACTTTTCTGCGACCATAACGATCTGCCAGCCGACCAAAAACAGCTGCACCGATGAGCATGCCTAAGAAAAATAAAGTACCTGTTTGCAAAGCTTGCGGAACAGTCAGGCCAAAAGTTGCAGCGATGGAAGCGCCGGTAAAGCCAACAGCCAGAACCTGCATGGCATCAGCAGCCCAAACCAGCCCGAATACGCCGAGTAGGTTCTTTTGAAAACGACCCGTGCCGGCACGGTCAAGCGTTTGCTCAATGGTAGTTTTCATCATTCCTCACATATGGATGATTGTGTCAATAATGTGGGGGATTGCTGCGCTTAGTAGCAGATAAAGTCAACTCATTAGCCTCTTGTTCTTGTGATAAAGTACAATCTTGGTTGTAAAGAGCACCTGAATTCATGTTCATTATTGGAGTAAGCTTGACGTTTAAGAATAATCCAGCTCAGGCCACGCAGGCCTTAAAATGAATAATCATACTTATCTGCACTCAATTGAGTTTTTAAGTTTTGGTGGTTGTCGGACAGTTTGCAGCTGCTTTCCATAAGGCTTCTGCTTTGCTGTGCAGTGCATTTGAATGGCGATAAATGCGAATTTCAACAGTAAGCTGCCATGCAGGATCTTCGCTGGCTAAGACAAGCTTACCCTCATTGAGCTCCCTTTCTATAAGACTTTTGGGTAGCCATGCCACGCCCCATCCGGCTAGTGCCATCGACTTCAAACCAACCGATATTGTGTTTTGATGAATGATGCGCCGATCAAGCGCTGGCATGACGTCGAATAGTTTAGTTAAAACGGTTCCGAAAAATGATACATCGCCGTAACTGAGATAGTTCAGGGTTGAATCATTTTTGATCGCATAGTCGATGAGCTGGCCGCGTGGGTCAGGCACCGAGACAGGTATTAGTTTCTCATGACCCAGAACGTGATGCAAATACCGGTTGCTATCTGGAAAGAAAGGAACACTTTCATGCGCATAGGTTAGCAGAAAATCAACTTCACCATCTGACAAGGTCTGAATATTCTCCTCAATCCCGCCACGATCGGGGCTGAGGCGGGATCTTATCGGTCCGATATTCTCTTGTATTCTTTTCAGCCAGAGCGGGAAAAACGTGACGGTCAGCGTATGGAGTGATGAAAAGGTGATCAGCCTGTTTTCATCTTGATCATTGGGCTGTAATGCGGCTCGTGTGCGATAAAAATTGCGCAATGTTTCTTGCGCAACCGGCAAAAACATTTTCCCTTCACGCGTCAACTCTGCGGGAAAGGTCGCCCGATTGACGAGAGTGACACCAAGCCAGATTTCCAGTTGCTTGATTCGGCGGCTGAAGGCGGATTGTGTGACATGGCGCAGTTCTGCCGAGCGGGTAAAACTGGAGGTGGATGCAAGGACTGTAAAGTCCTCAAGCCATTTGAGTTCCAAGGCATGCTCCTATCGCATTTAACGACATTGGTAACGACGCTGCTGCATGTCAGCCAATCGCTTTGTTAGGTAACTTCTCCGCCTCCGCCTTCCATTATGCATTTTTTGCATGGAAAGTGCAAAACAATGGATTGGCACAGAGTAAAAAAAATACTTAATGTCATTATATTCAAATGCAGGATGTGTTCCTTCAATGGGGAGAGTAATTGTGAGCAGAACCATTTACGTTAACGGTGAGTTCGTTAACGAGCAGGATGCAAAGATTTCTATCTTTGATCGCGGTTTTTTATTCGGCGACGGTATTTATGAGGTCAGTGCCGTTATTGAAGGGCGTCTTGTTGATAATGAACTCCATCTGGCTCGTTTAGAGCGTTCATTAGGAGAGCTGGATATTCCGATGCCAGTTTCCCTCGAAGAGTTCAAAGAGCTGCAGAAAGAGCTGATCCGCCGCAATAATCTGAAAAATGGTGTTGTCTACATTCAGGTAACCCGTGGCAGTGCGGAACGTGACTTCCTCTATGCAGCAGATATGAAACCAAATCTGATTATGCTGACGCAGGTGAAGCAGCTTCAGGACACGCCTTCAATGCGTGATGGTATCGCCATTGATATTCAGCCGGATATCCGCTGGTTGCGCCGTGATATTAAGACAGTCATGCTTTTATCGCAGGTTCTGGCTAAAAAAGCTGCCAAAGATCGCGGTTTTCAGGATGTGTGGTTGGTAGAGGATGGCCACATCACTGAAGGTGGTTCTTCCAGTGCATTTATCGTGACAAAAGATGGTGTTCTGGTAACCCGTCCAAACTCAAATGCGATTTTGCCGGGTTGCACGCGTAAAGCCGTGTTGAAAATTGCTGAAGAGCTTAATCTTAAAGTTGAAGAGCGCCTCTTCACTGTGGAAGAAGCTTATGAAGCGAAAGAGGCATTCCTCACCAGCGCATCAAGCTTTGTGACACCTGTTGTGCGGATTGTTGATAAGCAAATTGGTGATGGTAAACCTGGTCCGATAACGCGTCGTTTTCAAGAGATTTATCTTGATCTGGCATTGACCAGCGCAGAGCCTATTATCTGATCGGGATGAAATGCTTCATTGATTATGCATTTGCATAATAAATGTTTTTTGGAGAGCGCGGCGGTAACGCCCGCTCTTTTTATTTTATTGAGCTTTATCAAATTCTTTATGTCATTTAGTTTGATAAACGAAAACATAGAGTGATCGCTGTGGTTCAGATGAGCGTAATACAGCATTATATCAATAATTTAGCATATGCCGCATAAGTATAAAAATGCGATATTAGCGAATTGGAGTTCTGATCCTATTATGACAAAAACTGCGCGCGATTTTGGAATTACATGCGGTATCTTGCCTACAGGCAAGCGCAACTCGATCACAGATGTTCCAGGTGTTCTTGTCGGCCACCACACATTGCGTGATGGAGATATTAATACAGGTGTGACCGCTATTCTCCCTCATAGTGGTAATATGTACCGCCAAAAAGTCATGGCTGCTTGCGATGTAATCAACGGCTTTGGTAAAAGCACCGGACTTGTTCAGGTTGAAGAGCTTGGTA
>CANQXU010000166.1 GCA_947627865.1 uncultured Paenochrobactrum sp.
ACTGACCGTCTCCCAATGCCCCGCGTTTCCGATATTCATGACGATGACTATTGATTATTAAAGGTTGTTGCTTCATGAAAAGCTCATGATAAAACAACCCTCTCATAATTGCGATTTATGTCCGCGCTTGCACGATTTCCTTCAAAAATGGCGCGGACTAGAACCCAGTTGGCACAATGGACCAGTACCGCCTTTCATGCCCATTGGCGGCACATCCTCTGTCAAGCTCATCATTATAGGCCTTGCTCCGGGCCTTAGAGGCGCAAACCGCACTGGCCGACCCTTTACCGGGGACTATGCGGGCGAGCTACTTTATCAAACACTCAAAGATTATGGTTTCGCTCGCGGAATATTTGAAGCGCGTCCTGATGATAGCCTTGAACTGCTGAATACTGTTATTGTGAACGCCGTGCGTTGTGTGCCCCCAGAGAATAAGCCGACAAGCTCAGAAATAAACGAATGCCGGCAGTTCCTCACACCCATGCTTCACGGCTTCCCTAATCTGAAGGCCATTGTAACTCTTGGAACAATTGCCCACCAATCGACAGTCAGAGCACTTGGACAAGTCGCAGCACGCCATCCATTTGGCCATGGCAAAACAACCGACATCAATGGTTTGCGCATATTTTCCAGCTATCACTGCTCACGCTACAATACCAATACCGGCGTATTAACGACGGAAATGTTCAGGCAGATATTTGCTGATGTAAAAAACTATCTTGATGAGGCATAAATAAAAACGCCTGAATTATGCATTCCGGCGTTTATTGTCTTCATCATTTTTCTTTATCAGCCACGATCACGCAACAATCGAGACTTCTCGCGATTCCAATCGCGGTTTTTCTCTGTCTCTCTTTTATCATGGTTCTTCTTACCACGACCAACAGCAAGCTCAAGCTTCGCTCTCCCCTGATCATTGAAATATAGCTTCAACGGAACAATCGTCATTCCTTCACGGGCTGTTGCGTTGAACAAGCGTGACATTTCACGGCGGCTAACCAGAAGCTTGCGCAAGCGACGAGGATCATGATTGAAGCGATTCCCTTCCGTATATTCAGGAATATAGGAGTTAATCAGCCAGAACTCACCATTCTCGAAGCTCGCATAACTCTCGGCAATATTGGTCTGATTTTTACGTAATGACTTGACCTCAGTTCCGGCAAGCACCAGACCAGCTTCGATAGTATCAAGGATTTCATAGTCATAACGCGCCCGCCGATTTTCAGCGATAAGTTTACGCGGAGTATTATTTTTTGGCTTCTTCATAGCACTATATATAATGACGGGCGCTCATAATGGAAGCGCCCTTTTGATTAAAATAGCGCTGTATCATACTAAATCAAAAAATTCCTGCATGACGCATCGCTGCATCAATCACTTTAGCTGTACTCTCTTCAATTTGAACCATAGGTGAGCGCAGATTTTGCGTAATAATGCCAAGTTTTGACAAAGCGTATTTTGGACCTGATGGATTTGGCTCTATAAACAAAGCCTTATGCAATGGCATCAAACGATCCTGATATTCCAATGCTTTTACATAATCACCGGAAAGGCAGGCCGCCTGGAATTCCGCACATAGTTGTGGAGCGACATTGGAAGTCACAGAAATACAACCAGCGCCACCATGAGCGTTGAAACCCAGTGCAGATGCATCCTCACCAGACAGCTGAATGAAATCTTTTCCACAAGTTGCACGCTGTTCGGAAACACGTTCAATTTTACCGGTCGCATCTTTAACACCGATAATATTATCGAAATCAGCGGCCAAGCGACCCATTGTTTCCGGTGTCATATCAACGATAGAACGGCCAGGGATGTTATAAATAACCAAAGGTATATCTACGCAACGTGCTACCGCTGCAAAATGCTCATACATTCCACGTTGGTTTGGCTTGTTATAATAAGGCGTGACAATAAGCACGGCATCAGCACCAGCCTGCTCGGCATGCTGCGACAACTCAATAGCCTCATGGGTACTGTTCGAGCCCGCCCCTGCCAAAACAGGCACTCGACCAGCTGATACTTCTACGCAAACCTCAATCACACGCTTGTGCTCGGCATGTGACAAGGTCGGAGTTTCGCCAGTGGTGCCCACAGGCACCAAGCCCTGTGTGCCCTGTTTTATTTGCCAGTCCACAAATGAACGGAAGGATTTCTCGTCGAAATTACCATTATCATCGAATGGTGTGACGAGTGCTGTAATTGAGCCCTTCAGCATCAGTGAACTCCTGAATTCCTATAAGTTTAATTTAAAGCGCATGATGCGCATGAATGATTAATTGCCAGCGAAACATCCCAATCCAACATGAGCCTGGCTCGGGTCTATTTTGCCGACACTGGCTCTATTAACACTCCATTCATTGAAAATGAATTACTATTTTTAAAATGCATAACTATCGACAATAGTCTTTGCGATTTACGGGCATTCTGCGCCCAATCAAACGAATTTTGCTGGAATTCCGACATATTTTTGAACAAGTGATATGTAATGGAAGCGTTTAGTCAGTGAAGCACAATTAGTCATCAGGGGAAAAATGCGTCGAAGCGTTTATGAAGGCATCGTTTATTGTAGTTTAACAATGACTGCAGCATGCGTAATTGCGGCTGCAACCGTGCCGTCTTATGCACAAACTTTATTGCCGCAAGACGTTCCAATTCCACATTTTCGCCCGATCACAAATAATAACAGCGCCAGTGCAGCTATGGATTTAATCGCGCCTCAGCCCCGCCCTGCACTTATTGATACAATAGCAACTGCCTTTGCCACCAGGATGAGCAACCCGATCAGAACCAGTCCACTGGCATCCGGATTGAATGCTTTATCAGCCAAAAACATTGATGAAGCGATTAACATACGTAATTTCATTCCTGAAAACGCATTGGATCGTAAAATACTGACATGGGCAATTGCCACATCCGGTGATAGTTCAATTGCATTACAGGAATTGAGCAAAGATGAAAAAGCATTAGCTTCATGGCCTAATCAGCACTTGATTGCGTCTGCCAAAGAGAGAGCAATTATTCGTGACAACAACTCTCCAGCGGTATTGATCTTATATTTTAATGCGCAATCACCCCAGACTGTTGAAGGCATGCACGCTCTCGCCACCGCCTATATCGAGGACAAGCAAGAAGATAAGGCAACTGCCTTGCTTAATGCTTGGTGGCCGGAAGCGAAACTTTCAGCCATGCAAGAAAAGCAATTTCTTACTGATTTTGGCAAAATAATCAGCCGTGACGACCATCGCGCCAGATTATTTAATGCTCTTTATACCAATAGAATACAATCAGCCGAACAGCTCGCAACTGCCGCGCAAGCAAGAGAGCTTGTGGAGCTTTTTAAAGCTTTAGGCCGGAACAGTGCTGATACAGCCAAAAGAATTGCAACGATTAGCTCCAGCTGGCGCGATCAATCAATTTATCAGTTTGCGCAAATTCGCTATCTTCGCATTAATGGCCAACTCAGTGCAGCAGCGGCATTAATGCAACGCGCTCCAAAAGATAAAGCGACTTTGATCAATCCGGATGCATGGTGGAATGAGAGACGCATTTTATCTCGTGACCTGATGGATATTGGGCAAGTTCAACTCGCATACAAAATTGTCGCAGATCATGCTGCAGAAACACCAGCCATGGCAGCGGATGCAGAATTTCACGCAGGCTGGTATGCGCTTAGAATGCTGAATGACACCAAGCTCGCGGTTAAGCATTTTAAGAAACTGGAAGAGATCTCCACAAGCGGACAATCACTTTCACGTGCTTATTATTGGTTGGCACGTACTGCGGAGGCTGGGTCTGACGACAACTCAGAAGAACTATATAGAAAATCAGCGCAATATCGCTCACATTTTTATGGTCAACTGGCAGCAGCCAAGCTCGAAGAAAAGGCTGAAGCCCTACCTTACCCTATAATTGAGGAAAAGGATAAAGTCAGTTTTTACGATAATGAAGTGGTTCAGGCTATCAGACGACTTGAAGCGGTTAATTATGGCTGGCGCGCAAACAGTCTCTATCTTGGATTAGCACGACAGCTCAATACGCCAGGTGAATTGGCATTGCTTGCTGCCATGGCAGAAAATAATAACAATCATTATCTTTCCCTCAGGATCGGAAAAATTGCAGCCTCACGAGGCATTGAAGTCGGTGCATTGACACATCCAACTGGCGCTATTCCGGCGAATGCTGTTTTGAGTGAAACCGGCCTTGCTTTGACATATGCTATTGCGCGCCAAGAAAGCGAATTCAATGTTGGTGCTGTCTCACATGCAGGCGCACTTGGTTTATTGCAACTTATGCCAGCGACAGCAAAATCAGTCGCAACACGTGCTGGGTTAGCTTATTCGCAGCAGCAACTCACTCAAAATGCTGCTTATAATGCAACGCTCGGATCCCATTATTTGACCGAGCAACTCGACCGCTTTGAAGGTTCATATATTCTAACTGCTTCAAGTTATAATGCAGGCCCCAATCGTGCTGGTGAATGGGTTAAGCGCTATGGCAATCCCAGCGGGAAATCACTTGAAGACGTTATTGACTGGATAGAGCGAATTCCCTACCCAGAAACACGCAACTATGTGCAACGCGTGATGGAAAACTATGAAGTCTATCGTCTAAAGCTGCATGGCAAATCAGATATTGTCCACGCCCTTCGTTTTGGCAGAAGCTAGATCATTTACAGCTACAAGCCATAATGCTTTAAAACAGCTATGCTTACCGTTGCTACAAGAAGAAAAACCCTAATTGGTCACCTTTTCAGTCTGTCTTATCAGCCACGGTTTGCTTTGAACGAACTGCTTTAGTGGCAGTTGGCTTTGATTTTTTAGCTCGAACTGGCGCTGACTTTTTAGCAACCGATTTAACAGCTTCTGCTGCTGGCTTAGCTTTTTTGGCTCCTTTAGGCTCGGACGCCTTTAATATTTTTTTAGATTGATTTACCCAGTCTTCGCGTTCGACACGGCCACGGAAGTTTATTTGTTCACCCAGCCATTTTTGCTGCTCTGCATTTAAATCGACCAATTGATCATAGTGATAAATACCAGCTTTATTCAATTTGCCCTGTATAGCTGTACCAATGCCTTTAATCTTTGTCAGATCATCTGCTTTTCCATTGCGTGGCGTGATTAAAAGTTCAGGCTTAGTCTTTACAACAGGAACACTCACCTTATCCGCATCTTTATGGGTGCTTTTTGCTGTTTTTTCAGCGGTGGCTTTTTCAGTAACCACTTCTGCTATCGGCTCCATCACCGCAGCATGCGCAGGGCCGACAGGCTCGGCAGGAGGGACAACTTTAGCTACAGGCGTGGATTTTACAGTTTTTTGGTCTTTATCTTCCGGTGACTTAATTTCTTTATCGGCGCTCTTCTTTTTGCCTTCAGCAGCGCTCCCTGAAGCAGCAATTGTCAAAGGCGTCAAATCCTCAACTTTAGCATTTTCAGGCTTCGGCTCAGCCAAAGCAGCCGCAGTAATTATATTTTCTTGAGCAGAAGTGCCTTGCTGTTTTTTTCGGCGTGCACGACCAATGATGGCGCCAATCACAAAAGCGATTGCGATCAACAAAGCTAATTGCAAAATTAACATAGGCATATTTGCTATCCTCCAATCATGGCGTAACCGTTATAATCCTTAGCACATTTATCGCGATAATAATTATGACTTTTTATTCGTTTTATCACGACCAGCAGTTACCCACCCCACATAGTACCCAATAATAATAGCAACAATTAAAGTTATATAAAATTGCTCAATTAAGTAAATCATCACCAGTCTCAACTTGTTATATATAAAAACATCAAATGAATGCGTCATTCAACTCGATTAATATTTTTAGTCTATACTTAAAGGGAATGTGTTTTTAAAAAACAATCTCGTCATCCTTTGGCTCGGCAATAAAACTTCCGCCATAAGAAAAACCTTCAGGTAGTTTTTCTTCAAGGAAAATCGATATTTCCTTATAGGCATCAGTGTTCAGAGCATCACCATCCACCATAACTTTTTTATCAGCCAGCATCACTTTTCCTGTCTTCAACAATGCAGCTAAAGGCATAATGTGAACAACCGTTTGAGCAAAACCCTCAGGAGCGCCCCTACTCAATGACATTTGATCATCGATGAAAACACCTGAAGAATTACTCTCCGCCAATTGAATAAACTGATCACGAAGCACAGCGTCAGGAATGGCACCGCTCAAAATAACTTCATCCTGTAAAATCTCGATCTGAAATTTATAAGGCGAGAGGAGTGGTAAAAGAGAAATGCGGTTATCAATATCGTTAATTTGCGGTAATGATCCAACAAGCGCCAAAACTTGCTGCTCCATCTCTTCGTTTAATGCCCGACCATTTAGCACAACATCACGGCCATCAATATTATATTGAAGCCACGGGTATATTTGAGCAGCTTTATCTAATTGTTGGGCGATATCTTTTTCTAATTTATTGGTACCAAACCACAAAGAGAGTGAGGTTAGTGTAACGATTGTAACAAAGCCCGGCCAAAACCAGTTTTTCAAATTCAATTCCTCAAATATTAATCAGACAAGCTATTATGATTATGCTCATACAGTGGCGCTTTTGAAATTCGCTTGTAACATTTTCAGCAGCCAAAATAACTATAAACTACAAATAAACTCGATCTAATAACAGTTTATGTAGCGGGGACAAAAATCAAAATGTTGCGTGCATCACAACATTTAAGACAGTGATTATCATGCGCAACCAGTCACGTTAGATGAC
>CANQXU010000167.1 GCA_947627865.1 uncultured Paenochrobactrum sp.
GAAAGTGCTGTTCTTGCGATTGCACTGACCGCATGGCCTCCTTATGCGCGCATGGCGCGTGCCGAAACGCTGACGATCCGCAAAAGCGATTTCATTGCCGCTTGTAAATTAACTGGTGCAAAGCCGTCGCGTATTATTGCTCGCCATATTGCTCCATTATGCGTTCCAAGTTTGGTTGTGCGTATCACGCTTGATATGTCATCAATTATTTTGACAGCTGCTGCTCTCGGATTTCTCGGCATGGGTGCTCAACCGCCTTCGCCTGAGTGGGGCGCAATGATTGCAACTGCTAAACGCTTTATTTTTGATCAATGGTGGGTCGCAACCATTCCTGGTATCGCTATCTTCCTTGTCTCGCTTGCCTTCAACTTCCTTGGTGATGGTTTGCGTGATGTGCTTGATCCAAAGCAGAATTAGGAGCGGCAATGTTAGTTGATATTAAAAATTTACACATTGCCTTTGAAACCAAAACCAATCGTTTTGAAGCGGTGAAGGGTATTTCTTTATCTGTTGGTAAAGAAAAACTCGGTATTGTAGGTGAAAGTGGCTCGGGCAAATCTATTACTGCCCGTGCCTTGATGAAGCTATTGCCAAACTCTGCGCAAATAACAGCAGATAAAATGGAATTTGACGGTATTGATCTTTTGAAGGCATCTGAAAAAGAGATGCGTCAGATCCGTGGCAAGCGTGTTGGTTTCATTCTGCAAGACCCGAAATACTCGCTAAATCCGGTTAAAACAATCGGTGTTCAGGTTGCTGAGAGCTGGCGCGCGCATAAGGGCGGCAGTAAAAAGCAAGCGATGGAAGCAGCTGTTGATCTTCTTGATCAGGTGATGATCCGCAACCCTGGTGATGTGGCCAAGCTCTATCCGCATGAAGTATCGGGCGGTATGGGGCAACGTGTCATGATTGCCATGATGTTGGCGCCGGATCCTGAATTGTTGATTGCTGACGAGCCAACATCTGCGCTGGATGCGACAGTTCAGGCAGAGATACTTCGTTTGATGGATGACCTTGTTTCCAAGCGCGGTATGGGTCTAATTCTGATTAGTCACGATCTTCCTTTGGTTTCAAATTTCTGCGACCGTGTCATGGTGATGTATATGGGTAATGTCATGGAAGAGATCAAAGCCTCTGATCTGTTGAATGCCAAACATCCATATACACAAGGGCTGTTGAACTGCATTCCCTCATTGACACAGCCGCGTGATCGTTTGCCAATACTGGCCCGTGAAGCAGGGTGGCTAAATCCATGATTGAAGTTGATAAGCTAAGAATTAGTTTTGGTGATCGCGAAGTCGTTAAAGGAGTTTCTTTTAACGTTGAGCGCGGTGGTAGCTTCGGTATCGTTGGTGAAAGTGGCTCTGGAAAATCAACGATTTTGCGGGCCATGGCCGGACTGAACGAAGATTGGACAGGCCGCATTGCCTTTGATGGAAAGGATGTTCCTCAAAAGCGCAAGCCGGAATTTTTCCGTAAAGTGCAAATGGTGTTTCAGGATCCTTTTGGTTCTCTGCATCCGCGACAGACAATTGATCGTATTTTGAGTGAGCTTCTGCTCGTTCACAAAATGGATAATATTGAGCAGCGTATAGTTAAAGCTTTGGATGAAGTTGCTCTTCCAAAAGCCGTCCGCTTCCGCTTTCCTCATCAGTTGTCTGGTGGTCAGCGTCAGCGTGTAGCTATTGCCCGCGCGATGATCGCCGAACCTGAAGTTTTACTTCTGGATGAGCCAACTTCTGCATTGGACGTGTCAGTACAGGCGGAAATACTCAATCTGTTATCGGATTTGCGGGTTGCTAAAAATCTGACTTATGTGCTTGTCAGCCATAACCTTGCGGTAATTGCGCATTTGTGTCCGCAAATTGGTGTGATGCAGTATGGTGAAATGGTCGAAGAACTGAGTGCTTCAGATTTGCGCTTAGGCAAAACAGTGCACCCGCATACAACTGAACTCAGAACACTAAGTGTTAATCTGGAAGAGCCTGCATAAACGCAGGAATACTGGAGTGTAAAATGAAGACTGTAGCGCATTGGGACAAAGTCTCAAGCATTGCCATGACCTTTGCGGATCAATGGAAAGGGCATGAGCCGGGTGGTGCGATTATTGGATTTGATACGGATGGTATCAAATTTGCACATGCTGGTGGCTTGGAAAGTCTCTCGACATTGAAAGAGTTTACTCCTGACAGTGTCGTGCGCTACGCTTCAGTTACAAAACATGCATTTTGTGCAATGGTTTTGAAATATGGCGATATTATTTCTTTAAATGATACGCTTGGACAGCATTTGCCCGAACTGCAAGCCCCATTGGCTGATGTGACTGTTGGGCAGGCGCTGGATATGACAGCAGGCTTGCCGGACACACGCGAATGTCTGACATTGCTTGGTCTTTCGATCTTTACAGAGACAAATGCAGACAGACTGGTCGAATTTTTGGCGGGGATGACGCGTCTGAATTTCGATGCAGGTACTGAAATTTCATATTCCAATACAGGATATCGTCTTGTTGAAACAGCATTGGAGCGCAAAGGTCTGCGTTTTAATGATTTTGTCGAGCAGGATATTGCTGCGCCTTTAGGTGTTTTCATGAATGCACCCGATGTTTGGACAGATCCGGTGATGGGATTAGTTCCAGGCTATTGGAATAATAGTGAAAAATGGCAATTAAGCGCTGCGGGTTTACATATTTCTGCTGCTGGTAGCCTGTCAGGCAGCGGGGTTGCATTGGCAGAGTGGGCACGTGCATTAGTCAATGGCTCGCATGGTTTTGACGGATTATTGTCCAAACTGTCTTCAGATCGGCATATGGCGGACGGGCGCGTGACCGGATATGGTCTTGGACTTCGCTGGAATGATGTTGGTGGTCGTGATTGTGTCGGCCATGGTGGTTCGCATCCAGGTTATAAGAGCTATTTTCTAGTAGACCCTGAGCGTAAAACGGGATTTGTTGTTGTTGCTAACCGTGACGATGTGAATAGCTATAGAATTGCCCGCGACTGCATGGCTGCATTATATGATCTGCAATTGCCGCAGACCAACTGCACCATTCCTGATGGTTTATATGTCACTGAAAGTGATGGTATTTGGGTCGAGATGAAGGGTGGTATTTGTAACTATCTTGATAGTGAAGATACGCTTTATGATCTTGGTGATGGTTCATTCTCGTCCTTGTCCTCCTCTTCTCCTGTACATTTGCGTTGGACAGGCGAAGCTCTGGAAGGTGAGATTGGTTATAAAAAGCGTAAGCTTTTACCTGCGATAGCTAAAGCTGCAGATCAATCTCTTGATGGTCGGTGGGAAGCTAAGCCTTATGGTGCTTTCATCGACATTAAAAATGGCCATGTTGAGATGGGCATTGGCCCGACCCGTAATATTATGCCGCTGACAGATATTGGTCATGGGCGCTATTTGTTTACGCTTCATGATGGCCCTTGGACCAAACGGATTTGTTTGAATAAATTGGATGACAATCACTTTGAGTTGATTTTAAGCCGTGCCCGAATGATTGAATATACACGAAACTAAAATAAGAGCCCGGTTTTATCCGGGCTTTTTACTTTATAACCATATGTATTAAATTGTTTATTTTATTTGGTTGTTAGTGGAGCTGCTATATTCGATAAGAAAGTGCAGGTACTCATGATTATTATCTATATGATATCGTGAGCAACTAATCCAAATTTTTAAACGCGCAGTGAGGATATTTTATGAGCATTTTAGTGACTGGTGGTACGGGCTATATCGGCTCCCATACTTGCGTAGAGTTGTTAAATGCTGGACATGAAATCGTTATTCTCGACAATTTAAATAATAGTCATTTGGAAGCTGTCAGGCGAATTGAGAGGATAACTGGTAAAAAGCCTGTGTTTATTCAAGGTGATATCAGAGATACGCAGTTCATCCAAAAAGTGCTGATAGATAACAAATCTACCGCTGTTATACATTTCGCCGGTCTTAAAGCAGTGGGTGAATCTTGTGAACAGCCTTTGAAATATTATGATTACAACGTTAATGGCACACTCTGCCTGCTCAATGCCATGCAACAAGCGGGTGTAAAAACCTTGGTTTTTAGCTCCTCCGCAACTGTTTATGGTGATCCCGAAAAACTACCAATACAAGAAAACTCTCCATTGAAAGCAACGAACCCCTATGGGCGTTCGAAGCTCATTGTTGAAGAGATGTTGCGCGATTTATATGCCAGCGATCCCAATTGGCATATTGCTATTCTACGCTATTTTAATCCTGTAGGTGCCCATAAAAGTGGTTTAATTGGCGAAGACCCAAAAGGAATTCCCAATAATCTGATGCCGATCGTTGCGCAAGTCGCCGGAGGGCGTCGTGAAAAACTTCATATCTGGGGGAATGACTATCCAACGCCTGACGGAACTGGCGTGCGTGACTATATTCATATCGTTGATTTAGCTATAGGCCACTTAAAAGCTTTGGAAGCACTGGATAGTGCGCAGTGCACTGCTTTTAATTTAGGGACGGGGCAGGGCTATAGTGTTATGGAAGTTATCCATGCTTTTGAGCATGTGTCCAACAAAAAAATCACTTATGAAATGGCGCCGCGCAGATCAGGTGATATCGCTGAATGTTACGCGGATCCACATTTGGCCAAAGAGCAACTTGGTTGGGAGGCTAAGCACGGTCTTCGCGAAATGTGCGAAGATATGTGGAACTGGCAGGTTAAAAATCCACAAGGATATCAATAAGATACAATGATTATTTATAATATAACTATAAACAAAGAGTAATTTGATAAAAAGCCGGATCATTATATCCGGCTTTTTACATATCAATTCATATTAACCGACAAATGCGCGTTCAATAACGAACTCGCCTGGTGCATTATTGGCACCTTCTGTCATGCCGTAGCTTTCGGCAATCTCTTTCAACTCTTTTGTCATTTCAATCGAGCCGCAGATCATGATGCGATCATCTTCAGGGTTGAAGGCTTCTACGCCAAGGTCGGCAAAGAGCGATCCGTCCCTAATCTTGTCAGTAATACGCCCCATGCGCTCGGACTGGTCGCGTGTTGTCGTTGTATAATGGACAAAGCGGCCATCAACAAACTCGCTGATGAGTGGGTCTTCCGCAATTTGCTTTGCCAGCTGATTGCCATATTCTAATTCTGCATTCAGGCGGCAAGTATGCGTGAGAATTACTTTCTCATATTTTTCATAGGTTTCTGGATCACGAATGAGACTGGCAAATGGTGCAATACCAGTTCCAGTGGAGAGCATCCATAAACGCTTCCCTGGTTTCAATGCATCAAGAACGAGCGTGCCTGTTGTCTTCGGGCGGATAAGAACTGTATCGCCTGGTTTGATTTTTTGCAGATGCTCAGTCAGTGGACCATTCGGCACCTTGATTGAGAAAAACTCCAGCTCCTCGTCCCAAGATGGGCTTGCCATTGAATAAGCGCGATAAACTGGCTTCGCCGCATTGGGCAAGCCGATCATGGCAAATTCACCGGAGCGAAAGCGGAAGGATTGGGTGCGTGTGGTTCTGAAGGAAAATAAACGATCCGTATAATGAGTGACGGAAACAACTTTTTCAGCATTCACTCCGGCTGGAATTGGGAATTCCCCAGAAATTGCTTCGGGTGAAGTTGCAATGTTCATCTTTATAAAGCCCTCGCCATCGGCAGCTGGATTTAAAACATAAGGGTACTGGCTGCTTTATTTTCAAGCAGGGCACCAAGTTTGCATAATTTAATTATTAGCAACCAATATAGTGTGTGTGTATCTTAAACAAGACAACAATGGTATGATTTAGACTATTCATAGCTATTATGCAAAAATATAGCATAAAATTAATTATAGCTATTTTAGAGAATAATTTTCCTTTTTTTGATACGCACCCCTTTTACCACACGGATTTCGGGGTGCGCATTATTCAATCTCGGTCAGACATTGCACCAAGCAGCTTTGGCAAATCGCCAAATCTGGCGACCAGACCGAATATAATTGCGGCTGAAAATACAAACAACACAGTGACCGATGCCATTGTGGGGGTGTAGCCGTAGCGTAAAGAGTTGAAAATCTTGATTGGGAGCGTTTCCATAGTAAAGCCGACAGTCATATAAGCAACAATATACTCGTTCAATGACAATACGAATGCAAAAGCATAGCCCGATACGATATATGGGAGGATTAGCGGCAAGACGATTGTACGGAAAACCGTTTTATCATCAGCGCCCATGGTCGACGCTGCCTCTACCAAGGAGCGATCAATCGAGCTAAACCCTAAAGAGAGGGTCACCAGCGGCAATGTTACAAAAAAGATTGCGTGGCTGATAACGGCTGTCCATGGTTGCCCATAAACACCAACGGTTGCCCAAAATGTCAGCATCCCCAAAGCTGTGATGACAGGAGGTAGTGTGAATGGCGCAATCCCTAAGACTCTAAAAATATTGGCCCATGGTGCTACTCTGCGCCACATGAACCAAGCGAGCGGCAAAGCAATCAGAACTGCGAGCGCTGCTGAAGATACAGCCAGCATAAGAGACGCAAAAAGTGCGCTACGCCATTCTGGATTTGTGAAAATCTGCGCGTACCAATGCAAAGAAAAGCCCTGCGGTGGAAAGTTGAGCGCTTGCTTTTCGTTGATAGAAACCGCAGCGACGACAATGATCGGCATTGCCAAAAACAAACCGATGCAAAGGAAAAA
>CANQXU010000168.1 GCA_947627865.1 uncultured Paenochrobactrum sp.
CAATGGGCTTGGAAACCAATGAGCGAGCTCCCCGACTTGATTGTCTCTTTTAAGCGTGATGTTTACTTGAAGGTTGTTGAAGCTTTCAAACATTTGGCGGATTAAAATAATTAATTTGATCGAGTGATATTAAATTACTTGTATCTACTGAAAAGCTGAGATCAAATTCGCATTATAATGCTGGGTAAGGCCGGTCAACTATAGATAGTGGAGAAGATAGATGGATGGCATGGGACTGATTGCAACGCTTATTGTGGGGTTGATTTCTGGCTGGCTAGCTGGAAAAGTTGTTCAAGGCGGCGGCTTTGGTTTAATTGGTAATATCGTTCTTGGTATTCTCGGCGCACTTTTTGCAGGCTGGCTATTGCCGCAGATTGGGTTCATTATTGGTGGCGGCATGATCGCAGCGATCATCAATGCCTTTATTGGTGCCGCTTTGCTTCTTATCTTGGTGCGGATTATTAAGAGTCTATAAACTAGACTAATTGCATTGCTTTGAAGATTTATAATGAAACACCTGCATCTCATCGGACGCAGGTGTTTTATTCTATAAAGACCTTAACACTGGCAGCCCGTCCAACGGAATCAATGACAGTGAGAGTAGAATAGCCTGTCTCATCTGGTACCCATGATGACGTTCTTCTGCGTTCAGCGCCTGAGATAGGTTTGCCATTGGCAAGCCAGCGAAAAGGCGCCCGTCCACCCTGTAATTTGAGTGTCAAAAATTCAGGGCTGTTTTGATCGGATGTGAGTTCAATATGAGCGCCATTACTGGGGAATATAATTGTCGGCGATGGCTCTGTCACTTTTCTGGTTGAAGGAAGCTGGTCTTTATTGCTTGAAAAGTGCTTCAAAGTGAGAGGCAAATCCTCTCGCGCCATGCGCAAATTTGATATTGGCGCACGAGGTATTGCTACAGCCGCAATATTGGATCGGCTGAACGCGTCGAATAAAATAGGGGCAGCGGAAAGGTAACCTGAAAGACCAGGGACTGAGCCGCCATCCGGTCGCCCAACCCAAACGCCAATGACATAGCGGCCATCATAACCGACAGACCAAGCATCGCGATAACCATAAGATGTACCGGTTTTATACGCTATGCCACGGCGTGGTGAACCCGCTGGCGGTAAAACGCCGGACAAAATATCACCAATCTGCCATGTTGCATTGGGATCAAGAATGTAGCCTGCGGTTTGAGGCTCTCGCTCCGGCACAGTTCCGTCAATCAGAGCGCTGACCTTGCCGCCATTTGCCAGACCCGTATAAAGTTGCACGAGGTCACGTAAACTAATGCCTGCACCGCCAAGTCCTATTGCAAGGCCGGCAGCTTTGTCTTTTGGAAGCCGTAAATCAACACCAACCTGACGAAAACGGCTGATGAGACGGGTAGGGCCAATAGCATCGAGCAAACTTATTGTTGGAACATTAAGCGACATTTGTAAGGATTGTCTGATTGAGACGTCGCCTTGATAGCTCATATCAAAATTTTGTGGGCGATAACCTGCAAAATCAGTGGGCTTGTCCTCTATTATGGTTTCTTGCGCAATCAATCCCTCCTCAAATGCTAAGCCGTAAATAAAGGGTTTCAAAGCTGATCCGGGTGAGCGGATAGCATAAGACATGTCAATCCAGCCCTTGCTGGGATTATCAAAATAGTCAGCTGAGCCAGCGGATCCCAAAACTGTGCCATCGCGACTGTCAGCCATAATAATGGCAACTGATATTTTCGGGCCTAATTTTAGTGCTGCTTCTCGAGCAACTTGTTCCAGTCCTGTTTGTACGGATTTTTTAACTGTCAGCTGGTGGCTTGTTTTATTGGGGGCATTAATCAGAGCGCGGTCTGATAAATGGGCAGCAAGCGATGGCAAAGAATAACGCTTGGATGATATCTGTTCAAGCTGACCATGGGTTGCATCATCATGAGTTATGATATTGGCTTCTGCCATGCGTATCAGCACTCTATCGCGCGCTTTATATGCGTTATCGATATAACGATCAGGACGTCTTCGTTCCGGCAGTTGTGGTAAGGCGACAAGCAGTGCGGCTTCTGATGATGTTAAACGGATCGGCTCTTTGTTAAAATATGCAAATGAGGCAGATCTGACGCCTTCAATATTGCCACCATAGGGCGCAAGAGTGAGATAGCGATCGAGTATTTCTTGCTTTGTCAGACGCCGCTCCAACTGGATTGCACGCGCCATCTGGCGAAGTTTCGATGTGAGATTGCGTTGTTGGCGAGGCTCTATCAAACGCGCCAGCTGCATGGTAATTGTGGAGCCGCCGGAAGTGATGCGCCCATTGCGCACCAGCTGAAATCCCGCGCGGAAGAGCGCGTAAGGATCGAGACCATTATGCTCATAGAAACGCTTATCTTCATAGGCAATGAGCATTTTTAGATAATTCGGATCCATATGCTCAGCTTCTGTTTGCAGACGCCAATAGCCTTCAGGCGTTGTGTAACTTCTTAGAAGCTGTCCATCCCGATCATTCACTTCCGCAGAAACTGTCAGACGAGCGGGAAGCGGTGGTGGATATGCATGATCCAGCCATATTAGACCCTTGTAGCCAACAAAGATGACGGCGCTCATGAAAAGAGCGCCAATCACTGTTGTTTTTAAAAGTCTGCGCATTATGGTTGCACAATCTCCATCATGCCCGTAGCAGTTCTGGCGGAAAAATGCGGTCGATACATGTCCTCCACAGTTGCTGCAGGTTGCGTATAAAGACCTGGTGTGACTGCGCGCACAATATAGGCGAGTGTGATATTCGGTTTCGCGCCATTCGGGCGGTCAAATGCCGCTACAAAACGGTCATCACGGAATTCCAAATGCGCAGCTTGAGTATTTTCCAACCAACTAAAATTCGCCAAATCGGCACTTGAAATTAATGATGGATTATCAATTTCAAAACCGGAAGGCAGCAAATCTGTAACCAAGACGCGTGATTGCCATTGGCTCATATCCTCTATATTGAGCACAACGACGAAACGCTCATTTTGAGACACGCTTGTCGGATCAGTTTCAGTACCATCAAGCGTATAATATGTCCGTGTAATGGCAAAGCCATTGCCACCAGCCGGTAGTGATTGGGCTGGCGGGGCCAATGCGGTGACAACTGCATCCACCTGTTGGCCTCCAATATTGACTATCTTTTGTGGTGCCTGGCTGATCATTTCTCCATTAAATCTGGAAAACAGAGCGCCATTATGTTGGACACCGTTGATATCAAGGCTGATAGTTTCGTCTTGCTCTTTTAGAGCGCGGGCAGCCATCAGCATCCATGCTTGATCTTGTGTGCTCAGATAAGCGGCATCACCCCTTTGGCGTTTCACCAAATCAATAAGTTGGGGAACGATTGATGGTAATGGTTTGATCTCTGCAGCAAGCGCCAACAGAGCCGCACTGTCACGCAATCGCGACCCATAATCAGAACGATAATCATCAAAACCGGCAGCGCTGACTGCTTTTTGATAGGCGATATTGAGCAATTGCTGAGCGCGTTGCTGATCGCCATAAAATGCCAAGGCGCTGGCAAGCTGTGCAACAGCCATCGGGCTGCTGAAATTTTCAATCTGAGCATCAGCATAATAACGCAGATCTCCAATCACAGCTTTTTTATTACGGGCTAGAACATAAAGGGCATAAGCAATTTCATTGCCGCGGCTTTGTACATCCGTTGTATAACTGATTGTGTTGGCCAGATTGCCCAAGGCTAAAATCATTGCCTTTTCCGGTATATGATAGGATTTCTCTCTGGCACGGGTCAGAAAATCTGAAATATAGGCATCCAGCCATAGATCACCATAGCCTGGGCCCCACATGCCAAAAGAACCGGTTGAAGACTGATTATTAATGACCCGATAAATCGCATCTTGAATACGCTTATTGAGGTCTTCCTGATTATCTAAACCTGCGAGTTGGAAATCATGAGCTGCAAGCTCGTCCCAATAAAGCAGCGGCATAGCACGGCTTGTTGTTTGCTCACTGCAACCATAAGGATAACGGTCAAGTGCTGTTAGAAGCGATGGCACATCCAGAGCTGCACTGGTTGTAACGCCAGCCGTAATATAAGCACCATCAAGCAAACTATTGGCCAGTAATTTTTCATCAATGACGAATGATCCGCCGTTGGGCTTCAAACTTATAATGTGCTGTGCGGTAACCGGCAGATCGACAGGGCGCACTGGCAGGTTCAAGATTTGCTCACTTAACTTACCACTCTCCGCGCTGAGGCTGATTGTGACAAGGCCATCACCCGTTTTAATCGCGCTAAGCGGAATGATCAGGCTTTGCTTGCCACCATTTTGCAGAGAGACGGTTTTACTATAAGAATCATCATGAATTGAAAGATTGTCTGAAGTCGAAATGTCCAGGTTATAATTACCAGAAGGGGCGTCGGTATTGCTGATGTCAATGCGCATTTGCGCTTCATCCCCGGGCGCCATAAAACGTGGCATGCTAGCCTGAATGACAACAGGATCACGAATAATCACATCACTGCTTGCATGTCCCAAAGCATGACTTGTCCAAGCCACTGCCATAATTTTGGCAGTCCCATTAAATTGAGGAATGTCGAAGTCGATAACGGCACGCCCTTCAGCATCTAATTCAATGATTTTCGAGAAAAACGCGACGAGTTTTTCTTTCGGCGGGCTGCCCTGCGTGGCCATATTACCACCATCTCCACCCGTGCGAAGACGACCGGTAATGCCGAGTGATCCGTCGATTAACCGCCCATACATGTCGCGTAATTCAAGCCCCAGTTCACGCTGTCCAAAGAACCATTTTATCGGATCTGGGGCTTGGTAGCGGGTTAGGTTTAATATGCCGACATCTACGGCAGCGATCATGACATAGGCTTGCTCATTGCCTGCATTGGCAACAGAGACAGGAATGGATAATGTCTGCCGCGGCTCAGTCTTTTCGGGTGGAGACAGGGTAATTTTTAGCGACTTATCAGCCGGATCAATTTTTAGCCATTTCAAGCCAATGGCACGTGCTGGCATACGGTTTTCTTGCGCACTTCCTGGTCTGAATAATGTGGCAGTGACATATGCACCTGCACCTGCACCCCATGCTTCATCAACAGGAATATCAATAATAGTCCCCTGTGCGGGAACCGTGGCATTCAATGTTTTTAGAAGCTTTTCATTGCCGATCGCTATTAATAATTCACCTGCAAAGCGGGGAGAAATTTGTAGTTTAGCAACATCCCCCACCTCATATTGCTCTTTATCAAGGGCAATCTCCAAACCGTCCGGTGTTTCGGTGGATTGTGCCGAAACAAACCAGCCTGCATTAAATTCATAGCTTGTAACCGGCCCATCAGCATGAGAGCTGGTAATCTCAAGCTGATATCGACCCCAGTCAACAGGAAGTGACAATAGGGTATCTGCATCACTTGAAATGTTTAATTTTCCATCAGCAACCGCACGGCTATGGGTGACTGGTTCATATGTCCAGCCAGAGCCATTTCTGTACCATTGATAATTGCGCTCAATTTTAACCAATGACCATGAAGCATTTTCAAGTGAGATTTTATCGCCTGAAGGGCTGACTGAAATGATATTGAAGTTTGCAATGCTGCCTTGCGCAACTTCATCACCGCTGAAATCAGGTCGAATGCCAATCAAATCAGTTTGCGGTTTTACTGGTAGATCAAGCTTACGCTCAACTGCGCGGCCTCCGCCTTCACGCATACGAATTGTAATATTCGCATTTACCAGCTGTGTGGTTGAGGGTGTTTGATCAACTAAAACGGCTATATCTGAATGCCCGTTCTGATCGGTCGAAGGCAACCCCTCAAGATCAATACGTGTCGCTTCGTTCTGACCTTCATCAGCCAAGCCAAAAACATAACGGGGGAATTTATCCCAATAGCGTGTTGTGGAAAGTGTGAGTGTACCTTCAAGGCTAAGATCGGCGGCTGGGGCACCATAAAGATAGCGTCCGTCCAGTTGTATTTGTGCTTCATTGCCCAGACGAATTTCTGATACATCTGATTTCAAGTCAAACTCGATGCGGTCAGGTACAAAATCTTCGACCAGAAATATCTGACTGACGAGGGGCGCTAATTTAGGGTCGGTGTAAACTGCGACAGACCATGTACCGCGCATTGCATTGGTGGAAAGTGGTAGCTCAAGCGCATACCCACCTTTTGACGGGTTATCTACAATGATGCGTCGTTCTTCCACTCCATCAGGGCGTGAAAAAATAAACGTCAGTGGCAGATCCTCAACAGCATCGGCACTTTGATTGCGAGCAAGAGCACCAATATAGGCTATTTCTCCGGCACGATAAATTCCGCGCTCGCTCCACATAAAAATATCAAGATTTTCAGGAGCTGCGCGCCCTGTCACCCCGCGATCCGACAGGTCAAATCCAGCGCGGGTTAAGTCCAGAAAAACAAAATCTTCATCGTCCTTATTTGCCATAACAACTGCAGGCAGCATTCCGCCTTCACCGCGTGACAATCCCGCACTGAAGATAGCGCGGCCTTCATTATCCGTGGTCGCCTCTCCAAGTACCTCATTATTGCTGGCAAGTAGTGTTAGCGTGATGCCGGATAGTGGTTTTGCAGTTTCGAGAGAGCGTGCAAAAACACTAATACCATCTTGGCCGGTATAGGTTGTCAGTCCGATATCCG
>CANQXU010000169.1 GCA_947627865.1 uncultured Paenochrobactrum sp.
AAAGAGCATAATGGGGATTGGCGCGGTGTTATTGATGGAATGCGCCCCTATAACGCCCAATTATGGTGCGCTTTATCACTCACGGATAAAAAACGTTTCTTGCGTCACTTAAGACCTTGGTGGGATACGTATCGACATAGGATGGCTCCTGCAATTGCCGATCAAATTCACAAAGCCATCACTGGCGATCAATTAAAGGTCATAGCCTGCCATATAACGAATATGGTTGAGTTGGATGGAGCTGTAACCGTGCAATACGAAGCTCGTCAAACACACAATTCGCACTCTCTCACTGCACCACTGCTAATTGATTGCCGCGGCGGCAATGTAAAACTGTCTGGAAGTAAAAATCCAGTGATACAATCATTGCTGGCAAAGCGTATTGGTAAGCCAGATGCTCTTGATCTCGGGTTTGATGTCGATGAAAACCTGCAATTAATATCGTCCGACGGTGCAGCTCAAGCACCTGTTTTCGCCATCGGTCCTGTTACTAAGGGAATATATTGGGAAGTGACGGCTATTCCGGATATTCGCAACGAGGCACTTAGACTTGCCAGACATCTTACGCAAACAGTTTAAACCTGAGCGAAGAGACGACTATAATAAAAAGGGCGCTTAATTGCGCCCATAAATTTCGTCTGCCCGCTTTTCAAAAGCTTCTGTGAATTTTCGAAATGCAATCTCGAACATTGATCCCATAATAAGACCAAGAGCACGGCTCTTAAACTCATAATCAATGAAAAACTCTACGTCACACGCCCTGCCCTCATCACGTGAATGAAAGGCCCATTTATTATCAAGATAACGAAACGGGCCATCGACATATTTTACATCAATGACCACATCGTCGGGCTTTAGCAAAACTTGCGTGGTAAAAGTTTCTTTGATCAGCTTATAACCAACCGTCATATCCGCAAGCAGTAAAGTCTTGCCATCTTTTTCCTTGCGAGAGCGAATAGTCAGCGCTTCACACATTGGTAAAAATTGCGGATATTTTTCAACGTCGGCGACGAGCGCGTACATATTCTCTGCGCGATGTTGAACGCGTCTCGTCATTTCGAATTGAGGCATAGTATCAGGCCCGATTTATCAACGCTTCACGAGCAGCTCTCAGCTTGGCAAAATCATCACCCGCATGGTGTGATGAACGTGTCAGCGGGCTGGAAGCCACAAGAAGGAAACCTTTGGTACGACCAATTGTTTCAAAAGACTTGAATTCGTCAGGCGTTACAAAGCGAATAACCGGATGATGCTTGCGTGTTGGCTGCAAATATTGACCAATGGTCATGAAGTCCACATCCGCAGTGCGTAAATCATCCATCAACTGCAGAATTTCATTACGCTCTTCGCCAAGTCCCACCATAATGCCGGACTTTGTGAAGATTGTTGGGTCAAGCTCTTTGACCCGCTGCAAAAGACGAATTGAATGGAAGTAACGCGCACCAGGGCGTACTTTGAGATATTTGGACGGCACTGTTTCCAGATTGTGGTTAAACACATCAGGACGCGCTTTGACCACGATTTCCAAAGCACCTTCTTTACGCAAAAAGTCTGGTGTCAAAATTTCAATAGTGGTCGCAGGTGTTGCTTCACGGATAGCAAGGATGACATCAGCAAAATGCTGCGCGCCACCATCAGCCAGATCATCACGATCAACAGAAGTAATAACTACGTGGGTCAGCCCCATCTGCTTCACAGCCTTAGCGACATTTTCCGGCTCATTCGGATCCAGTGCCTTAGGCATACCAGTGGCGACATTACAGAAAGCGCAAGCTCTGGTGCAGATTTCGCCCATGATCATAAAGGTAGCGTGTTTTTTATCCCAGCATTCACCAATATTGGGACAACCTGCTTCTTCACAAACTGTTACCAGTTTATTCGAGCGGACAATCTCCCGCGTTTCCTGATAACCTTTTGAGACTGGCGCTTTAACACGGATCCATTCAGGTTTTTTCAGAATAGCAGAATCAGGCCGGTGCGCTTTTTCAGGATGGCGCTCGCGCGGCTTGTTATTGACCATATCGAGAACAGTAACCATAATTTCCCTGCCTGCTCCGTTTTGCCACTTGAAAAGTGGTCAGATGAAGATGCCATAGACATCTTAACTCAGTCGCTCAATTTGGCTGTCTTATAGCCTTCACAGGCAGACAGATGCCAGCAATAAATCATCGGCAAATCATATATTGAGCTTACTGTCAAAATCCAACATTTTGCGTACTACCTAGACCATTGCCATATCTATTGGCAATATAGTGTCCAAATATAACGTATATTCAATGATCAGTTAGTGCTTATGTGCCGCATGCGCAATAGCGCGAAACACCAATGCCCAAATCAAACCGAATACAAGGCCGGCAATGCCTAAGGCGAATGTCAGCAACCATACCCCATACCAACCGTCAATCGGACTACCATTGACTGATATAGTGTTGCCACCAACCACGCTGGCGCCCCCTGCCAGAAAGCCCAGCAGCAAACCAATGACAGTACTCCATTTTACGACAGGCCAAGCAGCCTTGTGCCATGGCCTGCCATTTTTGATCAAAGGAATTACCCTTCTCCTTACGCGTTAATTACGCGACCATAGGCATCCAGAACGCTTTCTTTCATCATTTCAGAAAGCGTTGGATGCGGAAACACTGAATGCATCAGCTCTTCTTCTGTCGTTTCAAGGTTCATCGCAATGACAAATCCTTGAATAAGCTCGGTGACTTCAGCACCAACCATATGAGCACCAAGTAATTGTCCGGTTTTCTTATCGAAGATGGTTTTGACCATTCCCTGATCTTCGCCAAGAGCAATCGCCTTACCATTGGCGGAGAAGGAATAACGCCCGACACGAATGTCATAGCCCAACTCTTTCGCCTTCGCCTCAGTCAAACCAACGGATGCAACTTGCGGGTTGCAATATGTGCAGCCTGGGATCATGCCTTTATCCAGTGGATGCACATTGGGCAGACCTGCAATTTTTTCAACACAGATAACGCCTTCATGCTCTGCTTTGTGCGCAAGCATTGGCGGGCCAGCAACGTCACCAATAGCATAAATGCCATCAACATTGGTTTTGCCATAGCCATCAATGACAATACAACCACGATCAGTTTTAACGCCGAGCGTCTCAAAACCGAGATTATCAATATTGCCTTGAACGCCCACAGCCGAGATCATGCGATCAACCGTCAACTTCTCAACTTTGCCGTCCTTGGTCTCGATATGCGCGGTCACACTATCTGTGCCTTTATCGACCTTGATCACTTTTGCTTCTGTAATGATCTTTAGGCCGAGTTTTTCAAGGCGCTTGCGTGCGAATGTAGAAATCTCCACATCTTCAACAGGCATAATGTTCGGCATGAGTTCAACGACAGTTACATCAACGCCCATGGCATTGTAAAATGATGCAAACTCAATACCAATAGCACCTGACCCCATAACCAACATGGTCTTCGGCAAAGCTTGTGGCACCATAGCTTCAAAATAAGTCCAGATCAGCTTGCCATCCGGCTCAATACCAGGCAATGCACGCGGGCGTGCACCTGTAGCAATGATTACATGCTTGGCTTTATAGACACCATCGCCCAGCACCCCTTTAGGCACAGGGTTTTGAGGCAGCATTGGCTGCTTGGTTGTTTTGGAAACAGAAATTTCTGCAGGGTTAGAACCGGAAGCACCTTTGAGAAGCTTGGCTTCACCCCAGATAACATCAATCTTATTTTTCTTCATAAGATAGGCAACGCCGCCATTAAGGCGCGCTGATACGCCGCGTGAACGCTGGACAACTGCATTCACATCCGCTTTGATTGAGCCTTCCAGCATCAGACCATAATCTTTAGCATTTTCGCCCAAATGCAGAACTTCTGCCGAACGCAGGAGTGCCTTAGTCGGGATGCAGCCCCAGTTGAGGCAAATTCCACCGAGATGCTCGCGCTCAACAATCGCCACTTTCAGACCAAGTTGAGCTGCGCGGATTGCGGTAACATATCCGCCCGGTCCGGAACCAATAACAATAACGTCGTAGATGTCGGCCATATTGTCCTGCCTTTAATCCATCAGAAAATCGGGAAACGCATCATTGCACAGCAATGATATTTCAACTTTCCCAATCGCCGAACCCATTATCCGGCTTGTAAAACTAGAAACACCGCGCATGTGATATCATGCGCGGTGCTCAACTCTATCAGACCAGCATGCCCATCGGGTTTTCGATGTGGCGCTTGAATGCCTGTGCAACCAATGCAGCAAGTGCACCATCAACAGCGCGGTGATCCGTTGAAAGCGTAACAGACATTACTGTGGCGATCTTGATTTCACCGTTTTTCACAACGGCGCGCTGCTCACCCGCACCAACAGCAAATATCGTTGCATGTGGCGGATTGATAATTGCGGCAAAGTCTTTGACACCAAACATACCCAGATTGGATACTGAAGTTGATCCACCTTGGTATTCTTCAGGCTTCAACTTGCGATCACGTGCGCGTTTGGCCAAGTCTTTCATCTCATTAGAAATTGCAGACAAGGTTTTTGTTTCCGCATGACGTATAATTGGCGTGATCAGTCCATTTGGAATGGAAACCGCAACACCAACATCTGCACGTTTGTGCTTGATCATGCCTGCTTCAGTCCAAGACACATTGGCCTCAGGAATGTCGCGAAGTGCAAGTGCTGTCGCCTTGATCACCAAGTCATTGACGGAAAGCTTATAAGCAGGCACATCGCCTTTTTCCGTTTTGATCATTGGTGCGGCAGCGTTGATCTGAGCACGAAGCGCAAGCAACGCATCCAATTCACAATCAATTGTCAGATAGAAATGCGGTACTGTCTGCTTTGACTCGACCAGACGGCGTGCAATAACTTTGCGCATTCCGTCATGCGGTACAATTTCGTACGAGCCTTCTTCAAACAATTTGAGAACTGCATCGTCAGACATAGCTTTAGGTGCCGGAGCCGCAGTTTCTGCCTGTGGCGCAATCGCTGCAGGTGCCACACCAGACTTAAGTGCTGCCTCAACATCACGCTGAACGATACGGCCATGAGGACCTGTACCTTTAACGGCAGCAATATCAAGTGAAGCATCCTTGGCAATACGACGTGCCAAAGGTGAAGCAAAAACGCGCGTGCCTTTATCAACGGCTACAGGCTGTTCAGCTTTCACTGGCGCCGCAATATTAGCAGGTGCCTCTTCTTGTTTCACTTCCGGCTGAACTGCTTCACGTTTGGGAGCTACAGCGCCCGCATCATCCGCACTTTGAGCAGCTTGCGCAACATCTTCACCGTCTTCAGCAAGAATTGCGATCAGCGCATTGACTTTAACACCTTCAGTTCCGGCAGGAACAAGGATCTTGGCCACTGTACCTTCGTCAACTGCTTCAACTTCCATTGTCGCCTTGTCGGTTTCAATTTCCGCTATCACGTCGCCGGGGGAGACTTTGTCCCCCTCTTTGACCAGCCACTTTGCCAGATTGCCTTCTTCCATGGTCGGAGAAAGTGCTGGCATGGTGATTTTAATCGGCATGTCCAGTTACCCCTCAGGCTTTATAGGTTACAGCTTTAACTGCTTCAACCACTTCAGCGACAGTTGGCAGAGCCAGCTTTTCAAGATTTGCTGCATATGGCATTGGCACATCTTTACCAGCAATCGTCAAGATCGGTGCGTCAAGATAGTCAAATGCTTCCTGCATTACGCGGGTTGCAATTTCTGTACCAACCGAAGACTGCGGGAAGCCCTCTTCAACGGTTACCAGTCGGCCAGTTTTCTTAACCGATTCAATAATAGTCGGGATATCCATCGGACGGATTGTGCGAAGATCAATAATCTCTACATCAATACCTTGTGCAGCCAGCTCTTCCGCAGCTTTCACAGAGTAGCTCATTCCAATACCGAAAGAAACGATAGTCGCATCTTTACCTTGCTTGTGAATGCGCGCTTTACCGATAGGCAACACGAAATCTTCCATTTCCGGCACATCAAAATGCTGTCCATAGAGAATTTCATTCTCAAGAAATACAACCGGATTTGGATCACGGATTGCTGCTTTCAGCAGTCCTTTAGCGTCAGCTGCGGTATAAGGCATCACAACCTTTAGACCAGGAATATGGCTGTACCATGCTGCATAGCACTGGGAATGCTGAGCACCAACGCGCGCAGCAGCACCGGATGGCCCACGGAACACCATCGGCGCTCCCATCTGGCCACCAGACATATAAAGTGTCTTGGCTGCAGAGTTCACGATCTGGTCAATTGCTTGCATGGAGAAGTTGAATGTCATGAATTCAACGACAGGACGCAAACCAGCAAATGCTGCACCAACAGCAATACCTGTAAATCCATGCTCGGTAATCGGTGTATCTACAATACGGTCAGAACCGAATTCAGCCAGCAAGCCCTGCGTGACTTTATAAGCGCCCTCATACTCTGCAACCTCTTCACCCATGACGAAAACGTCAGGATCACGGCGCATTTCTTCGGCCATTGCATCACGCAGCGCTTCACGCACTGTCATGGAAACCATTTTGGTTCCCGCAGGAATGTCGGGATCAGAAGCCACTTCAACCTTAGGAACAGCTGGAACTGTATCAGCTTTTTTGTCTTCAACCTGTGACGCAGGCTTTGTTTCCTCAGCTGCAGCAGTTGG
>CANQXU010000170.1 GCA_947627865.1 uncultured Paenochrobactrum sp.
TCTGATGTCGCACTTCGCGGCTTCCCTCATATTCATAGTTTTGACATTTCAATACCGCTTGTTCATCTAGCCGAATATGCATCCCGCATTGATCATGAACTACGCCAAATTGCAAATGATCTCTCGGTTTTCATTTTTGGGCATATAGGCGACGGCAATTTACACGTCATGATCGGCTCACAAGAACCGTTTTCATATGTGTCTGTCGAGAATATTTTATATCCGGGTGTTCAAGAGCAAGGCGGTGCTATATCCGCCGAGCATGGTATAGGCACAGAAAAAAAGAATGGCTTCAAACGCTTCATCAGCCCCGAAAAGCAAGCTGCCATGATTGCAATTAAAAAAGCTCTCGATCCGAATAACATTCTGAATCCAAATAAAATTATTGATATATTTTAAAGTCCACATCACTAATTAAATGCGAATACCCGCATAGATAGATGTGCTAAAACACCTCTATCTAATGCAAGATAAGTCCAGCTTGAAGTATTTAACAGTTAACTAACTATTTACAATCATCTCCAGACGTATTCTACTCCCTAATTAATAGGATGGTTTTTCATCTGGGGAGCGTGTCCATTGCACCCTTCGCAATTTTAACTGCAGCAGCACAGTTGTACTAGGCTGAGTATCATTAAAAGGACACATCGAATGGACTGGATAAAAGAATTCTTTAACGTAATTGATTTTCTTACATGGGGCTGGTCTCTTATTCCCATTCTGATTGTCTTTGGCGTTTTTATGATGATAGGCTCCGGCTTTCCTCAAATTGAGTATTTCGGAAGAATGTTCCGGGTGCTTTCTGGTAAAAACCAAAGCGCAGATCCCAACGCAATCAGCAGCCGCGCAGCTTTGCTCGTATCGGTAGGCGGGCGTGTAGGCGGCGGCAATATTGCAGGTGTTGCGGTTGCCATTTCCCTCGGCGGACCAGGTGCTGTTTTCTGGATGTGGGCAATTGCATTGGTTGGTATGTGCACCAGCCTGCTGGAATGCTCCCTCGCTCAGCTCTATAAACGCCGTGAAAATGACGGTACATTCCGTGGTGGCCCTGCCACATATATCATAAAGGGTCTTGGCAGCCGCTATCGTTGGCTCGCCCTTATTTACGCAGTCTGTTTGATTGCTTCTTTTGCTTATGGCTTCAATGCATTTCAGGGCAACACTTTTGCAGGCGCGGTGAATGACAGTTTAGGCATTGATCGTTTGTGGGTCGGTGCATTCCTGTTTGTTGTAACCTGTTTTATCGTTTATGGCGGTATTCATCGTATTGTTAAAGTCGCGGATGTCATTGTACCCGTGATGGCGCTTGGTTATATTGCTATGGCGCTTCTGATCATCATTATGAATATAACAGAGCTGCCATCCGTTATATGGTCAATTATTGCTAATGCCTTTGGTATTCAAGAAGTTGTTGGTGGTGGTATGGGCGCAGCATTATCGCAAGGTCTTCGTCGCGGCTTGTTCTCCAACGAAGCGGGCCTAGGTTCTGCACCAAACGTTGCGGCGACTGCCGATGTCCGCCATCCAATTTCTCAAGGCATTACGCAGTCATTTTCTGTTTTCATTGACACAATGATTATCTGTACTTGTACTGCTATGATCATCTTGATGAGCGGTGTCTACCAACCTGGCCTAGAAGTTGATGGTGTGGTTCTCACTCAGCAATCTCTGTCTGCCTCCGTTGGCGAATGGTCAAAATACTTTCTGACAGCGGCAATCATGCTCTTCACTTTCAGCTCGGTAATTTACAATTACTATTTGGGCGAAAACGCATTGCAAGTGCTGACCAGACAGCCGGTTGCCACGCATTTTCTACGTATCACAGTGGCACTTATTGTCTTTTTGGGCGCAACAGCACCAGGTGCAACAGCCGTATTCTTCTTCTCGGATCCGCTGATGGGCGTGCTGGCACTGGTTAATTTGATTGCCATCATCATGCTGTTCCCGATTGCTGTGCGTATTTTGGCAGATTTTCGCGCACAGCTTAAAAAGGGCATTGCCAGACCTGTGTTAAATCCTAATGATTATCCTGATCTCGATCTCGATCATTCAGCATGGACTTATCATTCGCAGCAAAAATAAAGCTGTTTAGAGTGCCGGAGGATGATTGAATTCGGCACTCAATCTTGTTAATGTCAATCATGGAAATGGTTTCGTTTTAAACGAATTAAAAGGGAACACGGGAAAGTGGCTCGCCACTATAATCCGTGACTGCCCCCGCAACTGTAACCGGTGAGCATCTTCCATTCTGTTTAAAGCAGAAAAGTCACTGAAAGATTATCTTTCGGGAAGACGGAATGATTGCATAGACCCGGAAGTCAGGAGACCTGCCTTTTCAGTCACCCATGCCTGAATACGGGGAGTGTTCATGCGCGGTCGTCCGTGGCGGTGACATTCTGTTTGCCGCTTACGCGACGGAATGGCTGCCAGAAGCTTTTCCCATCCGTAGGCTATTTATATTGCCTGATCATTGCAGCCTGCATGATCTTACATTGGAGCGGGAGCTTATATCAGTGCGACGTCATTTAACCCTGTTATCAGGGGCTGTATTCTGTCTTTCAACCCTATCTTATCCAGTATTCGCTGAAGACAAAACAGATGCGGATGTAATTTATCTCGATAAAATTATCATCACCACACCTTTACGTCGTGATAGCTCACTGGAGCGCGCAACCTCAACAGTCACCGTCATTGATGAAAAAGATATAGAACATTCCGCAGCCAATGACTTGCCCTCATTATTGAAATCTTATGGTGGTGTCTTTGTAACCTCCAATGGTGGTATGGGTTCTACATCCGGCATTAGTCTGCGTGGATTAAGTGACAAGCAAACACTGGTTTTGGTTGACGGTGTCAGGGTTAGCTCTGCCACTTCCGGCACTCCAAACTTAAGTGCAGTGCCATTGGCTGCAATCGAGCGAATTGAAATCGCTATGGGTGCTCATTCAGCCAAATATGGCGCCGATGCCTCGGGTGGCATTATCAATATCATCACCAAGCAAGGTGATAGTTGCGCCAATGGCAAATCCTATTGCGGCACTTACACAGTTGGCGTCAGTCATCCTTGGGGTGGCTTTGCATCTAGCTTTCTTTCCGGAAGAACAAAAGATGACGTTAAATTTGCGCTTGGTCTTAATCTGATCGGTACGCAAGGCTATGATTTTAAAATCAAAAGCCTGGATCCTGGCAGAAATGGATTTTTAGAAGGTTCAGCCAATATTGCATTGTCTAAAGACTATGAATGGGGCAAGCTTTATATGGATGCGCTCTATTCAAGAGCACGTAATCACTACGACCGTAGCTTACCAAGCATAAAATCTCGTGATAAGTTCAAATCTGATGAGGAGTATGAAAAAGCTAAGGAAAAATCCATCGCAGATGCTTATGATAAAGCGAATGCAGCTGACACAAATAATGCTTCAGGAAAGCTTGGTCTCCGTTTGGATCATAGTGAAGACTGGTCGACAACCATCGAACTCCTAGGTTCTCTGGATTACTCGGACCATTTTCGCGGTTCTAAAAAATACAGCCGTTTTGACACCAACCGCTATGGCGCTTTTTTAAACACTCAGAAAACATTTGAAACTGAGCTGGCTACACATATTTTTTCTGCGGGTGCTGAAAGCTATCAAGAAAAAATTAGCTCCAATGAAACTTATGACAAAAACAAACGTAATCTCAGCGCTTTATTTGCCCAATATTCAGCAGATATTGCAGCCTTCACCTTTGATAGCGGCATAAGATATGACTATAATCAGCAATTCGGCAGCGCAACAACCTATAATCTTGGCGCAAGTTACGAGTTGCTAGCTGGCCTCACTCTTCGATCATCCTTCGGCACAGGCTTTAGAGCTCCAACATTTAATGACTTATATTACCCAACAGGCGGCAATCCAGATTTGCAGCCAGAACACACCCGCACTTATGAAATCGGTGCTAACTGGCAAATAACCAACCAAACTATTTTAGATGTAGCTATTTACCAAAACAATGTGAAAGACCTGATTTCTTGGGCTCCCGAAAGCCCAGGCAGCTCAATCTACAAGCCTTACAATAATGAGAAAGCAAGAATACGCGGCGTGACAGCCTCTTTAAGCCATGACTTCAATGAAAACTGGCATGCTAGAGCAATCATTGATTTCCTTAACCCAATCAATAAAAGTTCCGATAATTATGGAAAATATCTGCGTGATCGCGAGCGTAAGAAATTTACAGCCGAACTCAGCTGGCAGGCTACTGAAGCATTATTACTTACCACACGCATGCTTTATGGTGGATCTCGCTATACAAATGCAGGCAATACAAAACAGCTTCCATCCTTTGTAACGGCTGATTTTGTTGCGAACTATCAATGGGATGAGCAATCCGCTATCAAGCTCTCTGTCGAGAATATGTTTGATAAACAATATCAAACAAAGGACGGATACCGAGCACCAGGGCGAACCATTAATTTTGGCATCACCAGAAGCTTTTAAAAATACCATGCGCTGGCTGTCTTGATTATTTAAGGCAGCCAGATACTTATAAACTGCATTTATAATATGAGACACTCTCTGGGCAATTGATGATCAATCGCGTTCTATATCAAGTATTATTCTTTATCAGCGCGTTCTTAATGTTCTGCGTGATGGCTTCTGCATCATCGCCGCGAACTGTATCCATCAATGTATGCACCGACCAGTTGCTTTTACTCCTTGGGGAGCCAGAGCAAATATTGTCTTTGTCACATTTTTCACGCGAGCCAGCTATGTCTGTGCTTTATGAAAAAGCACTGCAATATCCTATGAATTATGGTCGTGCAGAACTTGTTTATCTGAGCAAGCCGGATCTGGTGCTGGGCGGGACTTTCAGCTCCTCTGCGACCGTTCATATGCTTAAAAATTTAGGTCTTCAAGTTGAGCTATTTGCACCAGCCCGCAACTTTGATGATATCAAAACTAATATTAGGCGTGTGGGCGATTTGCTGGGCAAGCAGGAGAAAGCAAAGTTTTATATCAAGCAGCTAGATGATATATTAAGCCAAAGTAAATCAGAAAAAAGCAATAAAACAATCGCGCTATATTACGCCAATAATTATACTTCGGGTAGTAATACACTCTTTCACTCGGTCATCGAAGCTGCTGGCTTGACCAATATTGGCGATCTGTTGGGCTTGCGTGGTGCAACGCGCCTGCCATTAGAATTGTTCATCATGCAAATGCCCGACTTCTTGCTCACCAATAGCTCTTATTCAAAACCTGCACTGGCATTTGAGTCATTAAGCCACCCTGCAATGGTAGAAATAGCAAAAAGAGGCAATCACATTTCCATTCCTGAAAATCTTACCGCCTGTGGTACTCCCTTCACGGCGTTGGCGATTAATGCCTTGCGGGAAGCTGCTTATGCACATTAAAAGCCATTTTCTCCTGTTTTCAGTGCTGACTGTGCTGGTTATTGCGCTGTTTATCTGCTCATTATTTATTGGCCCAGCTGCAATTGGGCTAAAAGAATCCATACTCGCTCTTTTTCAGGATGAGGGAGAAGCCGTAGTACTGGTTATGCGCGAAATTCGCTTACCACGCGCTATTCTTGGCTTTTTCGTTGGGGCAAGCCTTGGCCTCTCGGGTGCTGTTTTGCAAGGTTATTTACGCAATCCACTCGCAGAGCCAGGACTATTAGGTGTCAGCGCCTTTGCTTCATTAGGTGCTGTTTTTGCTATATATACAGGTTTTTCACTTGTGTTCCCTCTCGCACTGCCGCTTCTTGCATTAGCGGGGGCATTCATCTGCATCATTACAGTTCAATTACTCGCTGGCACATCTGCCGGCACTCTGACGGTCATTCTTGCAGGTGTTGCTTTAACCAGTGTTGCGGGCGCATTAACTTCCCTTATTCTTAATCTTTCCCCCAATCCTTATGCAGCAATGGAAATTGTCTATTGGATGCTCGGCTCATTAAATGACCGCTCCATGACCCATGTATATCTCGCGGTACCCTTTATGTTGGCCGGATGGCTGATGCTGTTTGTAATTGCCAAAGCACTTGACGCCTTGACATTGGGCAGCGACACAGCTGCCAGTATGGGCATCAATATGCGCCAAGTTCAGTTCCTTGCCTTATTTGGCACAGCTGCCAGTGTTGGAGCTGCAACAGCGGTGACGGGAGCCGTGGGCTTTGTAGGTTTGATTGTGCCGCACTTACTACGCCCTTTTACAGGAAGCGTCCCCTCAAGGCTTCTGCCAGCAAGTGCACTTGGCGGGGCGGCATTGTTACTTGCAGCCGACATAGCAGTGCGTATCATTGCACCGGCAAAAGACCTTAAGCTTGGTGTTTTAACCGCCCTTATCGGCGCGCCATTCTTTCTTTGGCTTGTGTTCCGCTATCGGAGGCGATTACTTTGAGTATCTTGAAAGTTAGCGGCTTAAACGTCATAGGTCGAGATAAACGCCTTCTCCATGATGTATCTTTTAGTGTTGCTTCTGGTGAATTTGTTGGACTCATCGGGCCCAATGGTGCGGGCAAAACAACGATGCTGCGTAGCATTATGAACTTTGTGAAACACAGTGCAAAGATTGAATTTGACGGCTGCGATCTGCACAAGCTCAACCAAAAAGAAAAAGCAAAAATAATCAGTTATCTGCCGCAAGA
>CANQXU010000171.1 GCA_947627865.1 uncultured Paenochrobactrum sp.
TCTTTTGCAATAAATGACTGACCAATTCCTCGTGTCAGAATAAAGGTCAGAGCACCACGTGATACTTTTTTATCCTGAGCAATATAGTCCATCAATATTTCAGCTGGCGGCAATCCACCATCAATTTGTAAAGGAGAAATGGGTAGGCCTGCTTCTTCTAAATGACGCTCGACCCGCGCAGCATCATCCATACTGGCAATATTGAGATGTGCTGAGAAACGATGCGCTAAAGCCATTCCTATAGCAACACCTTCACCATGAACCAGGCGGGATGAATCATAATCTGTGGCAGTTTCTAAAGCATGACCAAATGTATGCCCGAGATTTAACAGCGCTCTGTCACCACTTTCACGCTCATCACGTGCCACAACGGCAGCTTTGGCACGACAAGATTGTGCTATCGCTTCAATACGTGCAGCCCCGCCTGAAAATACATCGGCGCGGCTGTTTTCCAGCCACTCAAAAAATTCAGGTTGGTCAATCAGCCCGTATTTAACCATTTCGGCATAACCAGCGCGAAACTCACGTGGGCTGAGCGTATCCAGAACATCGCAATCCGCCAGCACCAATTGCGGCTGATAAAATGCACCGACAAGATTTTTTCCGCGCGGCGTATTGATACCAGTTTTACCGCCAACAGAAGAATCCACCTGAGCCAGTAAAGATGTGGGCATCTGAATAAAGCCCATACCACGGCGCGTAATACTTGCTGCAAAGCCAGCCAGATCACCGATAACACCGCCGCCTAAAGCAATAACAGCATCGCCGCGTTCAAGTTTTGCAGCCAAAATCTCGTCAACAACTGTTTCTAATACTGAAAAGCATTTGGATTTTTCACCAGCCGGCACGATCACCGGCGTTGCATCAATGCCGTTTTCTTTAAGGCCTTCAATCAAAGCTGCAAGATGAAGACTGGCAACATTGCTGTCTGTCACCACGGCCACGCGAATAGCCGGAAACTGCTTCGCGATAATCCGGCCCGCATTGAAAAGTAAATTTTTGCCGATATATATATCGTAAGAACGCTCGCCCAATGAAACCGGTACAATGACAGGTGCTGCATCCTGCTTTGCAATCCCGCAAGTTTCATTCTCGCCGGAAATAGGGGGCTGAAAGGACATATCGTTCTCCATATCACTCGGAGAACTCCCAATCTGTTCCCCTGTTATTTCAGAATTTGAATCTGCTTCGGCACAGCACAAGTCATTTTAACGGTTATTTTTACCAGATAAATGATCATACAAACTGTCAATAAGCTCGGTAGCAATCACATCTTTTTTGTCATCGCGTGACATTATATTGAGGTCTGCTTCCGCATAAATCGGATAGCGCTGCTCCATCAACCGCTTCATCACTCCACGAGGATCAGGATCCTGCAGCAGCGGACGATTCTGGCGTCGGGATACCCGCTCCATCAAAACATCTAGCTCGGCATTCAGCCAAAAAGAAATTCCGGCATTCCGGATTCCCTGGCGCGTCTCCGCATTCATATATGCTCCGCCACCTGTCGCCAAAATCATTGGCCCTGTTTCCAGCAAACGCAAAATAACGCGGCGTTCAAGATCACGAAACTCCACCTCGCCATAAGACGAGAAAAGTTCCGGCACGCTCATTCGTGAAACAGCTTCAATTTCCGTATCTGCATCTTTAAACGGCAGATCCAGCATCGTCGCCACTTTTTTGCCGATCGTTGATTTTCCGGCTCCCATCAAACCAACGAGTACAACCACCCGCGAGCCGAGCATCTCACGAAACTCAGCGGCGTTTGGGTGTAAAGATGTATTCTTTTTTTCGTTTATCATAGCCCACTTCTCTTCAAAGTGGTTCCACATTAAAAACCACCCTACGTCAATCACCCTCATGCAGTTGTAAGCAAAAACATTCAAAAAAGATGCTGCATGATTCGATTTTCCCATAAAAACTATGATAGCGTGTCTTTGACTTGCTATAATTCTCTTAAACGCGCATAAAAAATTCATGCCGACATTTACGCGCCTTATCCTGATTATTATTCTTTTTGCCTCACTTGGTTATGCAGTGATCTGGTCGCTTGCGACCTTTGTCCAGCCTTATCAAAGCACCATGACAATCAAAATTCCCGCTTCACAACTGAAACCGGAAATTATCAAGAAAAAACGACCTGACAATACACTGCCAAGCGAGGAGTTCTGATGCGCTCGGACACAGCGATAGAAACTTTTCTGGAAATGATGAGCGCAGAAAGAGGCGCCGCAGAAAATACTTTGCAATCTTATCGTCATGATTTGGAAGCAGCAGCTGAGTTTATCGCAGCCAAAGGTTCAAGTCTGCCGCACGCAACAGCAGTAGAAATTCAGGCAATCCTTGACGATATGGCCCGGCAAGGCTTTGCCAGCACAACACAAGCACGCAGACTTTCAGCATTAAAGCAGTTCTATAAATTTTTATATACAGAAGGCCTGCGCAGTGATGATCCGACCGGTATCATCGATGCCCCAAAGAAGAGGCAGAGCCTTCCTAAAGTATTGAGCGAAAAGCAGGTTTCCCAACTACTTGAGCTTTCTGAAGCAGAGATCCAGCAAAGTAATGATGAAGAATCCGGTAATCATTTCCGCGCATTGCGCCTTCATGCATTGCTTGAAACGCTTTATGCTACCGGATTACGCGTCAGCGAGTTGGTGAGCCTGCCTGCATCTGTCATCAGAACAGATCATCGTTTCTTAATGGTGCGCGGTAAAGGTGGAAAAGAGCGGCTGGTTCCACTCTCCGGCAAAGCGCGTGCCGCATTGCAGAACTATCTGGCGTTACGTGATACGATCCCCGCTTATGCTGAGAGTATCTGGTTATTTCCGGCTCAATCTGAAACCGGATATCTTGCCCGCCAAGTTTTTGCCCGTGAATTAAAATCACTTGGCGCACGCTCTGGTATTCCGGCTTCTGCATTATCGCCCCACATATTGCGTCACGCATTTGCTAGCCATCTTTTACAAAATGGTGCAGATTTACGTTCTGTTCAACAATTACTGGGACATTCTGACATATCAACAACACAAATTTATACTCATATTCTCGAAGAAAGGCTGCACAAACTCGTTAATGAGCATCATCCGCTTGCCGATTGATGCTGAGAACGGTATTAGATCAGCAAAATGTTCTCCGCGGATTGCAGACGAGGTTCGGAGTACATATCTGGTGTTGCTGGTGTTAAATGAAGCATCACCCTATTCCGTCTGCTTATAGAAACGCGCAAACAGTCAGGCTATATGTACAATTATCTCGATTTTGAAAAACCCGTTGCTGACCTAGAAGGTAAAATCCTTGAGCTGAAAAAAATGGCTGAGGAAGACGGCAGCGTCGATATGAGTGATGAAATCCGCCGATTGGAAAAACGTTCGGCAGATGCGCTTAAAGACCTTTATCGCAAACTAACCCCTTGGCAAAAAACGCAGATTGCCCGTCATCCGGACAGGCCGCACTGCTTAGAGTATATTGATACGCTTTTTACCGAATTCACCCCGCTTGCTGGTGATCGTAAATTTGCCAATGACGAAGCCATCCAAACAGGCCTTGCCCGTTTCAATGGCATGCCAGTAGCCGTTATCGGTCAGGAAAAAGGTTCAGACACCAAAACCCGTCTGAAGCATAATTTTGGCTCGGCACGTCCTGAAGGCTACCGTAAGGCAGTTCGAATCATCGAAATGGCGGATCGGTTCCAATTACCGATCATTACACTTGTCGATACAGCAGGTGCCTATCCAGGTATCAGCGCTGAAGAGCGCGGCCAGGCCGAAGCAATCGCCCGCTCAATCGAAGCAATGATGAATGTTCGCACTCCTGTCATTTCAGTGATTATTGGTGAAGGTGGTTCAGGTGGCGCAATTGGTATTGCTGTTGCAAACCGCGTTTACATGCTTGAGCACTCGATCTACTCAGTCATTTCACCTGAGGGAGCGGCTTCAATTCTATGGCGTGATTCAACGCGTGCAAAAGATGCTGCGACCAATATGCGTATCACCGCGCAAGATCTTCTTGATCTCAAGATCATAGACGGAATCATCACAGAGCCGTTGGGTGGTGCTCATCGCGCTAAACAGGATACGATTGCCGCCACTGGCGACATCATCACCGCCGCTCTTCGTTCCATGGAGGGTATTGACGGTGAAACCCTCAAACAGGAACGCCGTGCCAAGTTCCTTGAAATGGGCCGTAATCTTTAAGATTGGCTCGATAAAATAACTGTGTAACACGATTATAGCACCCGGCAACATATGTGTTCCGGGTGTTGTTCTTCTTAAGAACAATGACCAAGTTTCACGCCCCTCAGCCGCTTTTTTAAATGATTTTGTCAACTTTACTGAAAGGTTTGTCGACTAGAATAATTTCAGATTACTGTTATATTCAGTCGAAATGACTTTGCAGACTAGGGCATAATGAGCATGAAGTTCAAAACCACATTATTTGCTTCATTGATGGCAACTGCCGTTTTGGCAGGATGTCAGGGCTCGGTCACAGATCTGGTCCCTAAAGCTGAAAAACCTTTATCAGATAAGATAACACGCCAGATGAAAGCGAAAGGCATGAGCCGTAATTCGCCGATTATGGTGCGTATTTTTAAAGAAGAAGGTCAGCTTGAAGTCTGGAAGCAAAAAGACAATGGGCGCTATGACAAGATTTCATCTTATGAAATCTGCAAATGGTCTGGGAAATTAGGGCCTAAATTCGTCGAAGGCGACAGGCAGGCACCTGAGGGCTTTTACACTGTGCAGCCAGCACAAATGAATCCCAACTCCCAATATCATCTAGCATTTAACATGGGCTTTCCCAATGCTTATGACCGCGCCAATGGGCGAACAGGTCAGCATTTGATGGTTCATGGCGCTTGCTCATCAGCAGGTTGCTATTCCATGACCGATGAAAGTGTTGAAGAAATTTATGCATTTGGTCGTGATGCTTTTAAAGGTGGCCAACGCGATTTTCAGATTCAGGCATTTCCGTTTCGTATGACTGCCGCCAATATGGCACGCTATCGAAACGATACCAATTATGAATTCTGGAAAATGCTGAAACAAGGCTATGATGCATTTGAGGTCACAAAGATCCCGCCTAAAGTTGATGTTTGTGAAAAACGTTACGTATTTAATCAGTCAACCGGTGGATCCTTATCAGCAGCTGGTGCATGCCCTACACCAGCACAAAGCGAGAATATGAGTGTCGCTTATTCAAGCTATAACAAGTCATATGACAACGCATTTAAAGCTGCTTTAGAGAAGAATTCAAAAGCACCTGCCCCCTCTATTGCAGGTTTGCCAGAAGCGAAACTTGTATCACAATGGAGTGCAGCTCGTGCACGCGGTGAACGGGTATCGCGTGAGCCACCTTCACTGACACCTGCATCAGCCGCAACACCTAATGCACCAGATATCGCTCCAGCGGTTGTATCGCCTTCGGATCAACCAGCTGTGCAGCCTGTAAACAACACGCCAGAAGTTATACCTTCTGCTGCTCCGGCGGCGCCCGCACAAGTGGCTATTCCAGAGACCATGCCTGTTGAGACAACAATAGAAGCGACCAACACACCCAAAAAATCAGGTCTTTTAGGTGTATTCGGGCTTTGATGAAAAACTGCGAAAACATAATTATATATGATTTGAGGGGGCTTAATTGCCCCCTGCCTGTTTTAAAAACACGCCGTAAATTGCAAGATTTGGCTGTTGGCACTCTTTTGAAGGTGCGTGTAACAGACCCGATGTCGCGCATTGATATTCCCCATTTTTGTAATGAGGAACATCATGAAATTATCAAAATAGAAACATCGGAAAACATTACAGATTTCTGGATCAGAAAAGGCGAAGAAAAACCGTAGCTTACCCCTTCGGAGAATAACCCGGAATTGCCAACGGGTTGTCCATTAAGGCCGATCTGTCCGCCTGATCAATCCGCGGCTTATCCGTAAAGGCATCAAAAAGTTCACGCACATAATCTTCCGATAAATCTTTCACAATTAAAACAAGGCGTGTTTCACGCTTGCCATCAGGCCATTGGGCCAATCGTGCCGGCGGATGGAAAATACGTTGCACCCCATGCAAAACCAACGGGCGCTCAGGATCTTCCGCAAGCTGGACGATCGCTTTCATCCGCAATATTTTTTCACCATGTGCAGATCGCAATAAATCCACAAACATTTCAAAAGCTGAAAACGGAATAGGTCCGTCATCATAGACGAGAGAAAATGAACATATTGCCTGATGATGGGCATCATGCTTATGACTATGATGGTGGTGATCATGGCTACAATCATCTGTGCAGATATGCACAGGCTGTTGATGACCTTCATCATAAGCATCCGCTTGTAACCAGCGCCGCACATCTGCGGTCTTTGTCTCTGGATTATATAAGCCACACTCAAACAAGCTGGCAACACCCGCTCTTTGCTCATCGGCATAGATTATTTCCGCACCAGGATTAAGCTGTTTCAAGCGATAAATCAGTGCGTTTTCTTCTGCTTTATCTTCAATAAGATCAGTCTTGGTGACAACAATACGATCTGCCATAGCAACCTGTTTGACCGCTTCTTCAAACTGATCAAGCGTTGACATGGCATTCACTGCATCAATGGTTGTGACTACACCATCCAGTCT
>CANQXU010000172.1 GCA_947627865.1 uncultured Paenochrobactrum sp.
TTTCTAGAAACTCAATGACACCATTTTTATAGATTTTATCACCAACGGCCAGCATGTGGTCACGGCCCGTTATATCCAGCGCCTCGCCATTCGGCAATAAATCTGCAAGATCCTGAGCACTGCCGGCAATATCATCCGTTGTTCCTACCGCCACCAGTGCAGGCTGGAAAATACGCGAAATATCCTGCGCTGGAACCAGTTCTTTTGAGGTAATAACACATGCCGCCAATGCAAAACGATCGCTTTTGGTTTGATCGGCAAACTTACGAAACATTTTCCCACGTGGATTGGTCACCGTTTCCGGATCCTCTGCCAGCAATGCTTCGCCGATTGGTTCCCAATCACCTGCACCTGTGACCATACCAATGCCAAGGCCACCAAAGACCACAGTATGAACCTTTTCCGGCTGTTGCAGAGCAAGAAAAGCTGAAATTCGTGCACCCATAGAATAACCCATGACATGCGCTTTTTTAATGCCCAAATGATCAAGCAATGCACTGGCATCACTTGCCATCATATCCGGATAATAAGCCTCACGATCATGAGGTTTATCCGACAGTCCGTGGCCACGATTATCAATGGCAATCACACGGTATCCGGCTTCAGTCAATACGCGAAACCAACCTGGCGAGACCCAATTTACCACACTGGAGGATGCAAAGCCATGAATCAGCAAAATCGGGTCGCCATGCCCCGCTTCGCGATAAGCTAATTTCAAGCCATCATGTTCAAAATATTTTACATCAAGTGCGGTCAATGGTCTGTTCCTATGCTGAGAGTTGCAATGATTAGACCGACTAGAGGCTTATTTGCAAGCTCCGCATACGCGCTTGTGCAACACTTTATCACCTTTTTGGATTCCTAAGCGATCAGAATCACCTGCATGCAGTTCGACAACAAATGAAGCTTCAATGCCAGAAGAAATCAGACTTTCAGAGAAAGGCTGGGCATTTTTATGAATGTTTTTAACGATGCCCTGCTCATCCAAAAACAACATATCCAATGGCAAAGGCGTATTGCGCATCCACATTGTAATCATGCGGGGCCGCTCAAAAACAAACAACATAGCGCTGTTTTGCGGCAGATCAGTTCTGAACATGAGGCCGCGCATACGCTTTTCGTCATCGTCAGCTATTTCAACTTGTAGCTCGCTGCTACTGTTCAAAGTTTGAATGATAAGCGGTTTGTCATCCGGTTCTAACCGCATCGGCTCTTGAGCAGCAGACCAATTCGTCATGGTTAGTGAAGAAAAAACCAGCAGGACGCAAAATAAAATATGCTTCATCATCGATCCATCACTTTACTTTGAGCGAATATTCCAAACCAAGCGAGCTCAAAATGCCCGGCACCATCATAAAATAGCACTCAACTTGCTACTTTAAAATATACCTAAAAGAAAAGAGAGCGCACGCGCCTTCCCCGCAGAGCAGGCACGTTTTCAACCCATTCAAACTAAATGCTGATATTATCAGTGTGAGACAGGAAATACAGTTCCGATATCGGGATGAATTTCCGCAGCCATCAAGCCTTTATCCGCCTCACCAAAGCGAATAAGCACAACCTGCCCAGGACGAAGCTCCATCATACCAAAGCGCCGCAGCGTCTCCATATGAATGAATATATCTTCCGTACCCTCACCACGGGTTAAAAACCCGAAGCCCTTTGTGCGGTTAAACCATTTGACGATCACACGCTCCAGACCGGTTGTCGGAACAACCGTGCAATGGGTGCGTATTGGTATTTCTGCAGGATGTGTTGCGACTGAATTATCCATAGAAATAACGCGGAAACATTGAAGGCCGCGGCCTGCTTCGCGCACTTCACAAACAACACGAGCGCCTTCCAAAGCAGTCTGAAACCCATCACGCCGCAGAATTGTCACATGCAATAAAATATCGGACAGACCAGGCTGATCAGGAACGACAAAGCCGTAACCTTTAGCCACATCGAACCATTTAATGGATCCGGAAACCTCCAGAAGGTCACTCATATCTTCTGAAGAGCGTGTGTCTGCACTCAGCTTGTCCGACAAATTTTTGTCAGTCATAACGTCTGCTCTCCTCTCTTACGATTAAGATAACCTCTGATTCGCCCCTAGACAATAACACTTTCTTAACCATAACTCGCAAGTGCTAAGTTGAGCTATCTGCACTCTAACCACAGACTTATTCGTTAAATTATACATTATTGTGTCATTTCCCAAATTCTAAACTATGATTAGGCACTTAATGCCTCTGCAAATATAAGACTTATAGGCAGCCGTTAACTTATATCTGAAATCTGCGACTTAAATTTGGGGAAATTTATGCGATATCTACACACTATGGTTCGTATTAGTAACATCGAGGAATCCATTGATTTTTATGTCAACAAACTCGGCATGAAAGAAATCAAGCGGACTGAGAATGAAAAAGGACGCTTCACACTCATTTTTCTGGTTGGTACCAGCGATGAAGAAAGCGCTAAAGAGAACCGCAGCCCTGAACTTGAGCTGACTTATAATTGGGATCCTGAAGTCTATAGCGGTGGCAGGAATTTTGGCCATTTGGCTTATGAGGTTGACGATATTTACGAGACTTGCCAGTCACTGCAAGACAAGGGCGTAACTATCAATCGTCCGCCTCGCGATGGTCGTATGGCGTTTATCAAATCGCCGGATGGTATCTCGATCGAGATTTTACAAAAAGGTATGGCATTGGAATTACAAGAGCCGTGGCTGTCTGCCCCCAATATTGGCAGCTGGTAATAGTTCTATATTATGACTTAGCTACTCGATGACAAACAAAAATCCCCCGCAATGCGGGGGATTTTCAATTTCAACCGATCAATCGATTGTTTAAATTAGCCGACGATTTCTGTACCGGAGAACCAGTAAGCAATTTCCTGAGCTGCTGTTTCAGGAGCATCTGAACCGTGAACTGAATTTTCACCGATTGACAATGCAAATTCTTTACGGATTGTGCCTTCAGCTGCATCAGCAGGATTGGTTGCACCCATGATTTCACGGTTTGCCAGAATGGCGTTTTCGCCTTCTAGAACCTGAACAATGGTTGGGCCCGAGATCATGGTATCAACCAATTCGCCAAAGAAAGGACGTTCTTTATGAACTGCGTAAAAACCTTCAGCTTCACGACGGCTCATCCATACGCGCTTGGAAGCAACGATGCGAAGGCCAGCAGCTTCAAGCTTAGCGGTAATCGCGCCAGTCAGGTTGCGCTTTGTTGCATCTGGTTTAATCATTGAGAATGTGCGTTCAATAGCCATTATACAAAACCTTAAGTTAGAGAGGATAATTCTATGTCGTCCTCATAAACGGCTTCAACCCAAATGCCAAGTAGCGAGAAGACTAAACCCATTAACTCAAGCGCATTTCCTACGAATTTCGCTTGCTCTGTGACAATTTTATATGGCAAAGCGAATAAACTATGTTGATTTTAAATGAGATATCCGTTCGCATGGCCGGACGACTGCTGATTGACCAAGCAAGCGTGACCTTACCCGCTGGCTCTAAAACTGGTTTTGTCGGTCGTAACGGCACAGGAAAATCCACACTTTTTCGTGTCATAACTGGTGATCTGTCTCCCGAAACTGGCAGCTTTTCATTAGCAAAACACATGAAAATTGGCCAAGTTGCACAGGAAGCGCCCGCAACCGAAGAAGCGCTGATTGATATTGTGCTTCAAGCAGATAAAGAGCGTACTGCATTAATGCTTGAAGCAGAAACAGTGACGGATCCTATCCGCATCGCTGAAATACACATGCGACTTGCAGATATAGACGCACATTCAGCAGAATCGCGCGCGGCTTCTATTCTCTCTGGCTTGGGCTTTTCGCCAGAAGAGCAGCGCCGTCCTGCTTCATCATTCTCCGGCGGATGGCGGATGCGCGTTGCGCTCGCAGCCGTTCTTTTTGCACAGCCTGATCTGCTATTGCTTGATGAACCGACCAACTATCTCGATCTTGAAGGGGTATTGTGGCTGGTTGACTATATCAAGCGCTATCCCCACACGGTCGTAATCATCAGCCATGATCGCGATTTGCTCAATATGGCTTGCACATCCATTATTCATCTTGATCAGCGTAAACTTACATTCTGGCGCGGTAATTATGATCAGTTTGAACGCCAGCGCTTGGAAAAACTTGAGCTGCAAGGCAAGCAACATGCAAAACAAGAAGCGCATCGCAAGCATTTAGAAGCTTTTGTTGATCGCTTCCGTGCCAAAGCCAGTAAAGCAAGACAAGCTCAATCTAGAATTAAAGCACTGGAAAAGCTCAAACCTATTGAGCTTTATGTTGATTCGCATGTTCAGCCATTTACATTTCCCGATGCAGAGAAAAAAGCGGCCTCACCTATCATAGCACTCGATAGCACAAATATCGGCTATGAAGCGGATAAGCCAATATTGAAAAACCTGACATTGCGTATTGATAATGACGATCGCATTGCTTTACTCGGCTCGAATGGTAACGGTAAATCCACTCTCGCTAAGTTGATTGCCGGTCGTCTTGAGGCACAGTCGGGGACGCTTACCGTCTCTCCAAACTTGAAAACATCCTTTTTTGCGCAGCATCAGCTTGATGATTTGCATCCTGAAGAAAATGCGATTGAGCATGTCAAACGCTTGGTACCTGACGAGTCGGAAGCAAAAGTGCGCTCACGCGTTGCAAGGATGGGGCTTTCAACAGAGAAAATGCTCACACCTGCCAAAGATCTCTCGGGCGGTGAAAAAGCGCGTCTCCTTATGGGACTTGCCACTTTCCACGGACCTAATCTTCTTATCCTCGATGAACCGACAAACCATCTGGATATTGATAGCCGTGAAGAACTTGTTCATGCACTCAACAGCTTCAACGGTGCCGTCATCCTGATTGCCCATGATCGCCACTTGATCGAGGCAACTATGGAGCGTCTTTGGCTTGTGCGTGACGGTGATGTAAAACCATTTGAAGGTGATCTGGATGATTATCGTAATCTGATATTATCAGATCAGCGCAATAGTGGAGAGACGGAAAATAGCATTATTGATAACACTCCGAAACTCAGCAAGGTCGAGCTTAGACGGCAGGCAGCACAGCGCCGTGAAGCGCTGAAGCCTTTAATGAAAAAAATCAATGAATTTGATAGTTTAATTCAAAAGCTTCAAAAAGAGATTCAATCTTTAACATCACAATTGGAAGATCCTGCGCTTTATGAAAAAGAGCCGGAAAAAGTACCAGCAATTAATCAGGAACTCAGTAAAAAGAAACAAAAGCTGAGTGTTACCGAAGATAGCTGGCTGGAGCTTTCTGAAGAGTATGAAGCTAAATTAAACGCTTAAACTAAAAATCCGGAATTGCCGTTCAGCAGTTCCGGATTTTTTATTGTTAAGTTGAAAAAACCGATACCGGTAATTGTCAATCACTTGAGCTGACAATAATAATGTTACTTATCAACTTTACGGCGTCGCGTTCTTATAAAAAGATAGAGTCCCATGACACCGCCGAGCAGGCCAAAAGACACGATATTTTCATTCGCCGTTTCTGCTGATTTTCGTAAGATCAATTCTATTTTTGCAATCTGCAATCCGTCTCGGTCACCACGTAAAATTCTAAAAGCATATTTACCATCTGCAACAGGATTTATTTCCCCTGCGGACTGACGCATTATTTGTGGCGGTTTAGGCGAGTTTTGCTGCTTGCTATTACCGATATCCGTAAAAGTTAAAACCTCGGATAAAACCGGAAACTGGCCGTCACGCATAACTGCGATTGATAGCTTGCTGACACCATCCGTCGGTATTGTATCCGCCAAAGTTGTTGCATCAACAAAGATACGAACAGGTGCATCCTGCGCTGTCAGATCAGCCTCAACTATTGCTGGCTGGATGCCTCTTTCTTGCGCAACAGTCCAGCGCCCTATTTCGGAGCCTGTGAAATTATTCATATACCATGGATAAATAAATGCAGTTCCAAAGCCGGCAATCATCAGTGCCAAAAAAGCAATTCGCATTATGCCTTACGCTCCCAGCGACGATCAGAGTTTTGCTGCCAGTAAGTCAGATTATGATCGTCTTGTTTAAATTTCTTCCATTGCGCACGAGCAAGATTGACCTGCTCTGTATCATGGCCATCAAACATAACGACCAAACGCTCATAATCTGTCGCATTGTCGATATCAGCACCTTCAACCAAAAAACGCACGGTTGCCTGATTGAAATTATTTTGTGTGATTGTTAACAAGACGGGCTGCTCTTCAACATAAGGCTCTTGATCAGACCCATGTGCGATAAAAGACACATCCGACCAGCTCCACAACAAAGCATCGATTGCGTCTCTTCGCTCTTGTGTCGTGGCCTGCACAGCCACGCGCCAGCCACGCTCCACCGAGCGCTCGACCAGACCAGGCAAAGCATCATCAAGCTTAGATTCTGTGAGGTGATAAAATAAAATTTCAGCCATGCCGTTGTTCTAGATGATGTATGCGCATTCGTATAGCAGATTATTTTTGGACAAAATAAAGGGCAGCTATTTCAAGCCACCCTAGAATTTCAACGACTTATAATCAACAGTCTTACAAGCTAGTTTGATTTGATGAAACAGGCCG
>CANQXU010000173.1 GCA_947627865.1 uncultured Paenochrobactrum sp.
TGATAAGTGGTGCCCCCAGCAAGACTCGAACTCGCGACCCCCTGATTACAAATCAGGTGCTCTACCAACTGAGCTATAAGGGCACAGGGAGTGAAATAGCATATAATTTAGCGAAGTAAAGCAAGAAAACCAAAATGTGGATAAAAACTGATGATTTTCTTTGGAAAACTCTAAAATTCTCGTAGGAAGAGGGGGGCTGCGCCAAACTTTCAATGATTGTCTTGATTTCAAATCCCGCTAAACCTATTTTACAGAAGCGCATGAGTGTTAACTTAACATGATTGTTTGCATTAAAATGAACATAAACCAGTTCTCAGGGCGGGGTGTAACTCCCCACCGGCGGTAAGGGAGGTTTCTCCTAAAGCCCGCGAGCGCCTGATTCTAAAGTCAGGGACAGCAGATTCGGTGTGATTCCGAAGCCGACGGTTATAGTCCGGATGAGAGAGAGCGGGTTAGAAGCATGTCCCATCGAACGCTATGCGTTTCATGAAGGCTGCGTTTCTTCCCCAACCCTGAGGTGACAGGCTTGCGAGATAGGATGAAACGTTGAGCCATATTACCTCTATAAAACAAAATCAAAAGCCTGCCATTATCGGCGCGGCCTATATGTTTGCTGCCTGCGTTGCCTATGCTGGTGTGAATGTGGCAACGCAATGGGCAGGGACACGCACGGGCATACCCTCAGTTATCATTGCTTTTTGGCAATATGTCATTGCATTTTTCTTTACAATACCGCTCTTGCACCGCGAGGGATTGAGCGCACTGCGAACCAGTCATTTCATGTATCATTTGATCAGAGTGATCATGGCAGCAGCTGGTGTGCAGGTATGGATTTACGCTTTAACCCATATTCCGATCTGGCAGGTCATTGCTTTATCAATGACATCACCATTTTTTGTGATTATCTTTGCAAGAGTATTCTTGGGCGAAGTCGTAACAGTGACAAGATTTATGACCACATTTGTCGGTTTCTTGGGCGCTGTTATTATTATTGCCCCGTGGTCGGACAGCTATAATATTTATTCGCTTTTACCTGTGCTGGCCGCCGCACTTTGGGCTGTGTACTCGGTTATGACGAAATTCCTGACCCGCTTTGAACGTCCGGCCAGCATTTCTGTTTACATGCTGGTTCTCTTGACCCCTATTAACGCGTTGTTATGGGTTGGTTCGGGTGTCGGGATGTCTGAAGTCATGTCGCCTATGAGCGAAATTGTGACCATATTATTCTTGATCGGCTTGTTGACTGCCATTGCGCAATATTGCCAGATTACGGCTTATTCTGTGACAGATGCTGTGTTTTTACAGCCCTTTGATGATTTGAAACTGCCAGTTAATGTCATTTTGGCATGGATCGTCTTTGCGGCAACGCCGTCATTTAACTTCTGGCCAGGCGCATTGTTGATTGTTGGTGCATCGCTTTATTTAATGCGGCAGGACGCAGGGCATTTAAAGGCGAATGAATAAGATAATGAAAATGCCCTGATTATTTTATCAGGGCATTTTCTTATGCTGAGAATATTATGGGCAGTCATTGTCGCGTACATAGCGCGCTTTAACCCAGCCCTTTGTGATATTGCCATCATTGTAATGGGTGATCGGGCACCAACGGCTCCCCCAAGATACAGAAAGGGGCGTGCATTGACCTTCCAGCTTAATGATGCCGTGCTGTTCTGGCTTTAACTGGTCAATAATATTGGATGCAGCCGAAGGCTTTTGACGAACATTTAAAACATTATCTGGCGAGACATTAACGACGCGCAAGCAACCAGGGCCTGTTGTTGCGTTCGCACTCATAATGGATAAGCCCATAATAGCTGCTGCACTCAGAGAGATCAGAAATAGTGTTCTTTGCATCTAAAGCCTCATATGTTGGTTGCAGGTGCAATCTGCTAGACATTCATTTCATTAGAGTTGCACAACATGAAGTGCAAATTTAAAAAAATTAATTATTTCAGCTTGTTTGCACTTTCATATAAGCGCTAATCATAGACTTTGACCAATAATCACGGACTAAGAGCTCCAATGACCGTTTTCCAAGATGCAGTACAAACAGCAGTTGTGCCAATGCGATCACTTTTCGCAGAGACACCACTGCAACTCAATGACTACCTTTCACGTAAATATGGCGCAAATATCTGGCTTAAACGAGAAGATTTAACGCCGGTACGTTCATATAAGATTAGAGGGGCATTCAATTATATTTCGTCGATTATTAGTCATGATAGTTCTGATGCCGTTTTTGTTTGTGCATCTGCTGGCAATCATGCGCAGGGCTTTGCTTTTGTCTGTAAGCATTTTGGCCGTAAGGGTGTGGTTTTTATGCCGGTGACAACACCACAGCAAAAGATTGATAAAACGCGTGCTTTTGGTGGCGAATTTGTCGAGATCAAATTGATCGGCGATATTTTTGATGAGTGCTATGCTGCATCACAAGACTATGCACGTCAGCATGATGGTATCATGGTTCCGCCATTTGATCATGAGCGGATAATTGAAGGACAGGCGACCGTCGCTTGGGAAATCCAACAGGAGCTACCGGAAGGTGTCATTCCTGATTTGATAATGATGCCTGTTGGCGGTGGCGGGCTTGCTGCGGGAATCACACATTACGCCCGAGACATTGGCTGGACTTGTGAATTCCGCTTTGTTGAGCCCACTGGTGCATCCAGTCTGTATGAAAGCCTGCAAAAGGGCGAGCGCATTAAATTAAAGCGTGTTGATAATTTTGTCGATGGCGCTGCCGTGGCAGAGCTTGGCAAGGTAAATTTCGAGTACTTGAAGCAGTTTTCTCTTGAAAATGTTATGCGGGTACCGGAAAACCGTGTTTGCGCGACTATGATTGAGATGCTCAATGTTGAAGGTGTAGTGCTGGAGCCTGCAGGAGCGTTGGCAATTGATGCACTGAAAGATCTCGATAAAGCTGCTATTGCGGGTAAAAATATTGTCGTTGTTGTTTCAGGCGGCAATTTTGATTTTGAGCGCCTTCCTGATGTTCGTGAACGTGCAATGCGTTATGAAGGATTGAAAAAATACTTTATTTTCCGCTTTCCTCAGCGTCCGGGAGCATTGCGCTCGTTTCTTGATTTGCTGGGGCCGGATGATGATATTGCACGTTTTGAATATCTTAAAAAATCCGCGCGCAATTTTGGTTCGGTATTGATTGGTATCGAAACGAAAGATGCTGCAAATTTCAGCCAATTATATGATAATTTTGATCAATCTGGCTGGGCCTATGAGGATATCACAGATAATCAGATTTTAGCCGACTTTATCATTTAAAGCATAGCAGCCCATTTGAGCGCTGGTTCAATTGTGAATATGTGAAAGGCCAATTTAATTATTGGCCTTTTTTATGAACAGTCTGTTTCAATAAAAAAATGTTTGTCGCCTTTACTGGGCATGAATGATCACTACATTGGCAATAAGTCGTTTTGAGTTGATGGCTCATGAAGCGCTTTTAATCAGATCAGGAGATACACAATGAATTCATGGCGGATACGGCTAGCAAGTGCCTTATTATCTGGCGTTGTCATATTCTCAGTGTCGTCTGATATGGATGCTCTTGCGGAAACTCGCCAGGTTCCTCAAAGCAATAAAGATATCCAGCTTTCCTATTCGCCTCTTGTTAAGAAAGCAGTTCCCGCTGTCGTAAATGTCTATGCAGAAAAGCGTGTCCGGCCATCACAATATCCGCGATCTGCAAATCCCTTTTTTGAGCAGTTTTTCGGTCGTAACTTTGAAGGGCCGATGGGGCAAACACGCCCGCGTGTAGAGCAGTCACTTGGCTCTGGTGTCATTGTGGATGCTACAGGGCTGGTGGTTACCAATAATCATGTCATCGCGGATGCGGATGAGGTTAAAGTCTCTCTATCTGATGGTCGTGAATTCTCTAGTAAAATTTTATTGCGCGATGAAACTGCCGATCTGGCCGTATTGAAAATTGATTCTAAAGAGACTTTTCCGGTTTTAGAATTTTCTGATTCAGATAATGCAGAAGTTGGTGATCTGGTTTTAGCGATCGGTAATCCGTTTGGGGTCGGGCAGACTGTCACAAGCGGGATTGTATCGGCACAATCCAGAACACAGGTTGGCATATCGGATCTTGATTTTTTCATTCAGACCGATGCCGCCATCAACCCTGGTAATTCAGGCGGTGCGCTTGTTGATATGCAGGGTAAATTGCTTGGAGTGAATACGGCAATCTATTCACGCAGCGGCGGTTCTGTCGGTATTGGTTTTGCTATTCCCTCCAATATGGTCAAAGCCGTTGTCGAAGTTGCAGCAAGTGGCGCTTCCAGTTTTGAGCGTCCGTATATCGGTGCAACATTTCAGACAATCACGGCTGATCTGGCTGAAAGCTTAGGTATGGATCGGCCTTACGGGACATTAATCACCGATTTAAATAAAGATGGCCCTGCCGAAAAAGCTGGTTTGCGTGTTGGTGATGTTGTTCTAAGCGTTAATAATATCCGCGCAGATAATCCTGATGTTCTGGGTTATCGATTGTCAGTTGCAGGTATTAATAAAGAGATTAAACTGCAGATATTGCGTGAAAACAGCCAAATAGAAATCCCGGTGCTGCTTGCTAAGCAGCCCGAAGTTAAACCCGCAAAGCCAGAACTTATTGAAGGGGCTAATCCATTTTCAGGTGCATCGGTTGCTGATTTGACCTCTGCGGTCGCAGAAAAACTTCGCTTACGCAGAGACATGAAGGGCGTAGTGATTATTGAAGTTTATCAAAGATCGCCAGCAGCCCGCGTCGGGTTACGGCAAGGGGATATAATACGTGGAATTAATGGTGCGCCTATACATAGTGTGAGTGACCTTAAAAATGCAATTTCTGCAGGACGTGGATTGCTCTGGCGACTTGAAATTGAACGTGATGGTGCCTTAATCCGTCAGTTCGTGCGATGAATAGCTCACGAGATTGTAATGAGTGATCTTTTTTCATCCGGCAGTGCAGATGCATCCGAATTTCATAGGCCGCTAGCCGATAGGATGCGCCCTCAAAATCTATCAGAAGTGGTCGGACAAGAACATCTGACCGCTGAGGATGGCGTGTTGGGGCGCATGATAGCGTCGGGATCATTAGGATCTATGATTTTCTGGGGGCCTCCTGGTACGGGAAAAACAACCGTTGCCAGACTGATTGCTGGCGAAGTTGATATAGCTTTCGAGCAAATATCAGCTATTTTTTCAGGTGTCGCTGATCTTAAAAGGGTTTTTGAATCTGCGCGTGCAAGACGTATGTCGGGTAAGCAGACACTTTTATTTGTTGATGAAATTCATCGCTTTAATCGTGCCCAGCAAGATAGTTTTCTGCCTGTTATGGAAGACGGTACTGTTATTTTAATTGGTGCGACGACAGAAAACCCTTCATTTGAATTAAATGCAGCGCTTTTGTCTCGCGCAAGAGTACTGTCATTCAAGTCACATAATGAAGAAAGCATTTCAGTACTTCTCTCACGAGCAGAGGAAATGGAGGGCAGGCCTCTACCACTTGATGATCAGGCGAGACAATCATTAATACGTTTGGCAGATGGTGATGGCCGAGCATCGTTGACTTTGGCAGAGGAAATATGGCGCGCCGCGCGTGAAGGTGAGATATTTACTGCCGAGCAATTGCATAATGTCGTCCAGCGCAGGGCTCCCGTTTATGACAAGGGGCAAGATGGTCATTACAATCTGATTTCTGCTTTGCATAAATCTGTGCGCGGTTCGGATCCAGATGCGGCGCTTTATTATCTGTGCAGAATGTTTGATGCAGGTGAGGATCCGCTCTATATCGGGCGCAGACTTGTGAGAATGGCTGTTGAGGATATTGGTCTTGCCGATCCACAAGCGCTTGTTATCTGTAATGCAGCTAAAGATGCTTATGATTATCTAGGTTCACCAGAAGGTGAATTGGCAATGGCGCAAGCATGTGTTTATTTGGCAACCGCGCCCAAATCAAACGCTATATATATGGCGTATAATGCTGCTATGCGCTCCGCAAAATCAAATGGCTCATTATTGCCGCCTAAACATATACTTAACGCACCAACAGGCTTGATGCGAAATGAAGGTTATGGTGCAGGCTATGCATATGACCATGATCAACCAGATGCTTTTTCCGGTCAGGATTATTTTCCGGAAAAGATAGGGCGAGAGCAATATTATGATCCGCCCGAACGTGGATTTGAACGCGAAATCCGCAAGAGACTGGATTACTGGTCTCGGCTGCGAAAAGAGCGGCAGCAGCGTTAGACTATAGAGTTTTATATTGTCAGTTTTTACTGGTAATATTTTATAATGAAGCAGAGAGAATAAATGACAAGCAGACCTAAAATTCTTGGTATTTCCGGTAGCATTAGAAAAAATGCCTTTAATACGATTATCTTGGAAACCTTGGCTGATGAAGTCAAGGATTATGCGGATCTTAGCATTTTTCCATTAAATGACATTCCTTTATACAATCAGGACGAAGATACAGAGAACCCACCTGCCAGTGTACAAGCATTGCGTGCTGCTATTGGCGATGCTGATGGTGTAATTTTCGCGTCACCAGAATATAATTATGGCATCAGCGGTGTTTTGAAAAA
>CANQXU010000174.1 GCA_947627865.1 uncultured Paenochrobactrum sp.
ACCAAAGGTTTTTCTCACAAAGACAGATGATGTCAAAACGGCTGCGAGAACGATCATAGATATCGAAAAACTGCCCGTGACTTCCAATGCCAGAAAGGTCATGGTCAGCGGTCCGCCAATGATTGCTACACCCAATGCACTCATACCTATGACAGCATAAATCTCAGGTGTGAGCCAATAAGGAGCAATGAAAGCAATTAAAATTGCAAAAATTTTGCCAACCAGCGCACCAAGAAACAAAGATGCAAAGAAGAGCCCACCACGAAAACCTGTTCCGATTGATATGGCTGACGCAACGGACTTCGTTAGAAACAGAACGATAATCATAAAAAATGATGTATCTGCATCAAGGTCTAGGCTGAGGGCTCCGTGGCCGGAGGCGAGCACTTGTGGCGAAATCAGTGCAAGAATACCAACAATTGCGCCGCCTAATAATGGCATGACGGTGGACGGAATTGCACTTTGCCTTGTTTTGTTTTCGACAAAGGTAACCATGCGCATGACCACGATGCCAAGCATTGCGCAAAGCAAGCCTAAAAAGACAGCCGGAATATAATCGCCAGCGGATACAGCCTCTAAAGCACTGATTTTAATCTCAAAAGGAGCAACGCCGATTGCTTGGGCACACAGTGTTGCAACGATAGCTGCGACAACAACAGGGGCAAGTGCAGCGATACTATAAGTGCCTATAATCAGTTCAAAAGCATAAAAAGCGCCAGTCAGAGGGGCGTTGAAAACACTGGCAATAGCACCAGCCGCACCACAACCAACAAGCAAGCGCATATCAGCACGACGCAATTGTAAATAGCGACCGAAATAAGAAGCAAAACCACTGGATAACTGTGTATGCGCCGCTTCAAGGCCCACAGAAGCACCAAAGCCATTGGATATAAGGTTTTGGCCCACCAGTATAAAACTGTCCGTGAGGGATAATCGCCCACCATGGAGCGCATTGGCCTCAATCGGGTCAACAATGGGCTTCTTTCTCCATCTTGCCAAAATCCAGAACAATAAGCCGATTAAAACACCACCCGCCATTGGTGCAATGAGTGCCGTTTTAGGCAAGGTATGAGCAATCGCACTTAAGTGTTCACCTGATTGCAACTCAAAGATAAACTCATGCATCCATTGCGAGATCATACTGATACAAAATACGACTGCTGCTGAAATCACACCAATCAGCGCCGCGGCGGCAATCAGCCCGATCTCTGTGCTGCGCATGATAGAGCGCAACCGGAATGGTACGAACAGAAAACCGATATATGGATTATGTTTCAGTTTTGTCAGATTAATCATCAAGCTATGCCTAGTCGCCCTTTAATCGCTCCCCATCTATATGCCACTAGAAGTTAATAATAGTGGCTGTTTGTGGATAATTATTTAATCTTTTAATAAAAATCGTAATAATTATAAAAACTTATCAACTGGGGCGTACGAATAAGCGATTTGTCAAAAAGCCTTGTTTTGCAGGGCTTTTATGAGGCTGAAAGTAAAATTCTTAATTTTTGTTAAGAAATGTTTTATTAAATCAATGGCTTGGCGTTAACCTGATATTTACCCTATCCGGTAACCATAAGGACAAGTTTAGTATGCGTCCTCCAGTTATCGAGTATAATCATGTCAGTTGTCCGTCTTGTGAATGAGTTGCCACATGAGGCCCCACGTGCCACTTGGCTTGACACTATTATAAAAGGCGATTGCGTGTCTGCGCTGGAAAAATTGCCTGACCATTCAGTGGATGTTATTTTTGCTGACCCTCCCTATAATCTGCAGCTTGGTGGTGATCTGGTTCGTCCTGATCAAACTATGGTTGATGCGGTTGATGATCATTGGGATCAGTTTGAAAGCTTTCAGGCTTATGATGCATTTACCCGCGCTTGGCTGATGGCCTGCCGTCGTGTTTTGAAGCCTAATGGTACAATTTGGGTTATCGGCTCGTATCACAACATCTTCCGCGTTGGTGCGACATTGCAGGATTTGGGCTATTGGATGCTCAATGATGTTATCTGGCGCAAGACCAATCCAATGCCGAATTTCCGCGGTCGTCGCTTTCAAAACGCGCATGAAACGCTGATTTGGGCATCGCGTGACGAGAAGAGCAAGGGCTATACATTTAACTATGAAGCCATGAAGGCGGCCAATGATGATGTGCAGATGCGCTCGGACTGGCTCTTCCCGATCTGTACAGGCCGTGAGCGTTTGCGTGATGAAAATGGCACCAAGGTTCATCCGACACAGAAGCCGGAAGCATTGCTTGCCCGCATATTGATGTCATCCAGCAAGCCTGGTGATGTTATACTTGATCCGTTTTTCGGCTCTGGAACAACCGGCGCGGTTGCAAAGCGTTTGGGGCGTCATTTTGTCGGTATTGAACGTGAGCAGGCCTATATTGATGCAGCAACGGCAAGAATTGCTGACGTAGACCCGTTGGGCAAAGCTGAGTTGAAGGTGATGACCAGTAAACGTGCCGAGCCACGTGTTGCTTTCACAAGTGTTATTGAAGCTGGCTTGTTGCTTCCGGGCACGATTTTACGTGATTCAAAACGTCGCTATGCAGCCATTGTTCGTGCTGATGGTACACTATCTGCTGATGGTGATGCAGGTTCGATCCATCGCATGGGTGCAAAAGTGCAGGGCTTTGATGCTTGCAATGGCTGGACATTCTGGCATTTTGAAGAAAATAATGTGCTGAAGCCGATTGATGAGTTCCGTAAGGTTATTCGTCAGGAAATGGCGCAGGCCGGCGCTTAAAATAGCTGATATTTTATTTATGAAACGCGTGACAGATCTTTGATCTGTCACGCGTTTTTTGTTAAATTAATGAGCTTTTTTCTTAAACGCATCTTTTATAGCCGCACTGATCGCTTTTTTCATCACAGTGGGCAGTGCTTCATGTTGTAACTCTTGAATATCTACCCACCATCCGTCATTGGTGATATAGCTTGTAATATTATCAGCGCTATACACATGCAGGTGCAATTCGAAATGCGTGAAGATGTGCGTTATAATACCTTCAAACCGCCACTCCGCTGGAAATGGTGCGGCGTCAATATTTGTTGAGCCGTCTGTGCGTGAATCCCAATAGCTGCCCGGCACTTCTGACATATTATGAAGTAGCCCTTTAGTAGTTCGTTTTCTGAGCAAGATTTGTTGCTGCTGATTGATGGCTATGAATGCCGAACCATATCTGACAGGCCGCTGTTTTTTCGGGGCTTTGAAGGGAAATAGTTCAGGATCGTGATTTTTTAGAGCAATACATTCTGCATTGAGCGGGCATAAAATACAGGAAGGCTTTCGTGGTGTACAAATACTCGAACCAAGATCCATCATGGCTTGGGCAAAATCACCACTCCGCTTCTGCGGCATAATTTGCTCAACCTGTTCTTTAATTTGCACTTTTGCAGCGGGCAGCGGAGTTTCAATTGCAAACAAGCGCGAGATAACCCGTTCAATATTACCATCAACAACGGGCGCTGGATTGTCAAAAGCTATGGTTGATATTGCAGCTGATGTATAATCACCAATGCCTGGCAGCTTTTTTAGCTCATGAGCGGTGTTGGGGAATTTGCCGTCATAGTCTGCGACAATTATATCCGCGCATTTTTTAAGGTTTCTGGCTCGAGTGTAATAGCCAAGCCCAGCCCATGCGCGTAAAATATCATCCTCATCTGCGCGTGACATGGCATAAATATCTGGCCACAACTGTATAAACTTTAGAAAATAGGCTTTAACGGCCTCTACTGTGGTTTGCTGCAGCATGATTTCTGACAGCCAAACATGATAAGGATCGGCACGAAGGCCAGCTTCCTGATCGGCAGGTGAGGTGCGCCATGGTAAAATTCGGTGGTGCTTATCATACCAGTTTAGTAAGAGACGATACACTTTGGGCTAATTACCTAAAAGCTAAATGGTTGATTCGGTTGTACGAGGTTATGATGTTCATGCAAGAATTGGGTAAAGCTCTTTTTCCTTCTGGTCAGGGCAAATGGCATGGAATCGACCGAAACAACCGGATTTATATCTTTTTAACTGCACTCTTCCCCGCTGTATTGGCAAGTGCTGATTCAGTATTGTTGGGGGTTGTGTTCTGCTGGGCGATCATTTCGGTCTTGTTGGGACGCTATAAGTTACAGTTTCGTAAAGAGGATATCCCTTTACTGGTCGGCCTGTCCGTTTACCCATTCATAATGAGTGTTAGTGCGCTCTTGCATCCGGAGGCGAAGGACGGCTTGGTTTGGATTGTGAGAGTTCTGCCATTTCTGGCCGTGTGGTTCTTGTTGACAAGATTACGCTTAACGCCTGAGGGAAGAGCTTTACCTATATTTGTCTTTGCTTCAGGCATAGGCACAATCCTTGCTTTGCTGATTGCACTCTTTGAATATTTTTTTATGTCCCACTACAGACCAGAAGGTGGAGCAGGCAATGCAGCCGTTTTCGGGCAATTGGTCATGCTTTTTGGAAGTATTTCGTTCCTCAATCTAAAGTCTGTAAACAAAATTGAGCGTTGGGTTGCGTTATTCGGTCTGATAGCGGGATATAGCTGTGCATTCTTGTCTTCGACACGCTCGTCTTGGCTGGTCATGCCGGTGCATATCGTGATCTTGTTCTATTTTTTGCGCTGTCAGTTTACGCTCTTTAATAAGCGTATTCTTATGCTGGGTGTATTGGCATGTGTAGCAGTTGGTATTGCTGCGTCACCGCATATCGCCAAGCGTATTAATGAGGTGAACTCGGATATCGAGATGTTCTATAAGGATCCGAGCGTTAATACCTCTGTGGGTGCAAGGTTACAAATGTATGTCGCGGCCTTGACTGTTATAAAGGAAGCACCAGTTTTAGGCTATGGTCCGCAAAACCGGATGGAGGCTGTGCGTGCAAATGCCAGTGAGGAGGCTAAACCTTATTTGAACTTTACGCATGCGCATAATGGTTTTCTGACTGTGGCGGTAGATGCGGGGCTATTAGGGCTTGTAGCACTGTTGATGTGTCTTGCAGCACCAATCATTGCAGCCTGGAAAAAGGAGGAGGGCCCGACACGTCAAATATCTTTGGCGATAGCCCTGCTTCTTGTGAGCAATTATGTGATTGCTGGTTCTTTCAGCATTATTTTCGGGCATGATGCCTTGGATGCAATTTTTGTAATTGTGGCATTGATGATATGTGTCGATAAAGGGTCAGTGCCTTTTTATTCCATTTCAGAATTGGCATCTCTGGAGACTGGCGAAAAAGAAGATAAATCTCTAAGTTTTAAATCGTAATTACACGGCGATTAATACTGAAAGAAATTTAGTGAATAATGTAAAAAGAAAATCAGGTTTTAAACCATTAGCGGATACCGCTTTGGGAATTCTTGATCCTGTTTTGCGCAAGCGGGCAGGTATGAATCTTTCATTGATACAAAACTGGGATGCTATTATTGGCGCGCAGCTTGCTGCTCAATCACGACCACTGAAAATCATGTGGCCGCGACGCGCCAGTGATAATGATCCATTCCAGCCAGCGACCCTCGTTATTGCTTGTCAGGGTTTTGCAGCCATGAAAATTCAACATGAAACGGGCGAGATTATCAGCAGGGTCAACTCTTTTTTAGGCTTTGCAGCTATAGGGCGTGTCCGTATTGAGCAAAAATCTGTTGAAGATCCTAAGCAACGCGTAAAAAAACGGCCTGTTCAATTGGCGCCCTCTGTTGAAAAGCAGATCAATCAGATGACTGCAGATGTAGAGGATGATAGTCTGAGGCAGGCTTTGGCGCGCTTGGGTAAGAATATCGCAGCAGAAAAACTGAGAAAGTGATAGTTGAATTCACGCTCTTGTTACCAGTACTTTTATAAAAGCACTGTAAACTAAATAACGAGCTGCAATTTTTTAGCCGCAAATTCGTGTAAGTGAAGTAAAATAAAGATTGAATCACTTTGATTGTCGCTTGAAAATGCGAATTATTATTCTCGAGTTAAGAACGGAAGCAACTCAATGATGACGATGAACCGCAGACATGTAATCTCTTTGGCGGGTGCGACTGCTGTGAGTGTAGCGCTGGCAAATAAAGCGGCTTTTGCGCAAAGCGCTCTTCAGCCAGACGGAAAAGTTGATCCGGTTAAAGTTGCCGAGCCTGGCACAATGAAAGAAATGGTCTATGGTAATGCGGATGCGCCGGTTACCATTGTTGAATATGCTTCATTGACATGCTCGCATTGCGCAACATTTGCTAATAATACATTCCCGCAGATCAAAGAAAAATATATCGACACCGGAAAAGCACGCATGATCTTCCGCGAGTTTCCGTTCGATCCGCGTGCAACAGCAGCATTCATGCTGGCACGTTGTGCTCCGGAAGAGCGCTATTTCCCAATGATCGAAGTTTTCTTCAAGCAGCAGTCACAGTGGGCTGGTGCAGCCGATGCCGAGGCTGCTTTGCTTCAAATCGCTAAATTGGCTGGTTTTACACAAGACTCGTTTAAAGCTTGCTTGACTAACCAGCAGGTACTGAATGATGTAAATGCCGTACGGGAACGTGGTGCAGAATTTGGTGTGAATGCGACACCAACATTCTT
>CANQXU010000175.1 GCA_947627865.1 uncultured Paenochrobactrum sp.
TTACGCTCTGCATTAGCCAAACATCACAACTTACATATTGATAATATTGCCGCTGGTGCGGGTGTCGATGCCTTATTAGGCTTGACGGTACGCATGTTTTTAAATCCAGGTGATATTGTGATAAATTCCCTTGGTGGCTATCCGACATTTAACTATCATGTCGCGGGCTTTGGTGGAAAGCTTGTTACAGTTCCTTATAAAAATGATCATAGTGACCCTGAAGCGCTGGCGAGGGCTGCAGCAGAGCACAATGCCAAAATCGTATATTTGGCGAACCCGGACAATCCAATGGGTACGTGGCATCATGCTGATGTGATTGAAAAATTCATCCAAATGGTGCCAGAAGATACTCTTATCATTTTAGACGAAGCATATTGCGACATGGCACCAGCCAATAGCATCCCATCCTTTGATGTCACGCGTAAAAATATTATACGCATGCGCACTTTTTCTAAAGCCTATGGACTTGCGGGCATCCGCTGCGGTTATGCGATAGCGCATCCTGATATCATACGCTCTTTCGATAAAATTCGTGACCATTTTTCCGTTTCTATTATCGCACAAGCCGCAGCCACGGCCGCTCTGCATGATCAAGAATATCTTGCTGAAATTCTAGAGAAAATTAGCCAGTCACGAAATTTCATCTATAAGACCGCACTGGAAAATGGCCTCATGCCAATCACTTCAGCCACAAATTTTGTTACTATCGATTGTGGGAAAGACGACATCTATGCTGAAAAGGTCATGAACGCATTATTGCAGCAAGGTATATTCGTACGAAAACCTATGGTAGAAAATCTCAATCGCTGTATTCGTGTCAGCACCGGACCAGCGCCTGAAATGGAGCTTTTTGCCAAGGCACTGCCTGCCGCGATCGCCATCGCTAATGGCGCTGCATAAAAATTTTTATCGTTTTTATAACACCCTCAGACATTCCGGGGGTGTTATTGTATAATAACGCATGAAAATAACATGCCTGATCGTGATCACATAAATTTGTAAGTAATGTTTATCTGCAATCCATACATATGTGATAAACAGAGCATCAGAATTATTACCGCCAATTGAGATAGGAACTACATTGCCCAAAGCACATAATGTCTATTTCTCCACTTTAGGCGGTATTTGCGGTGCCTTGGCACTTACCGCATATGCTGCTAGCGCGCATAATGATGCAGGGAACCTGTCAATCATTGCACCCATTCTACTGGCTCATGCTCCAACTTTTCTCGTATTATCACTATTAGCACGCAGATGCGGCGCAGCGACTTATGGCGGCACTGCAATAGCAATCGGGCTTTTATTGTTCTGCGCCGATTTGCTATGTCGCAATATGCTGGGTCACAGACTTTTCCCCTTTGCTGCCCCGATAGGCGGTTTTATCATGATAATGGGCTGGTTTAGTATTGCTTTTGCGGGCTGGTCAAAATGTCTGACCGAAGACTAGCGACTATACCTGTTTCTGGTACTTCATCACTGGGTGACGGCATAACCGGCAATGTAAAACGCAATAAGAGCGGTAAGTGATCAAAATCATCTGCTTGGAGCGTTTCAGCCTGCAAAACCATAACATCACCTGAAATCAGCATATTATCAATTTGCAGTCCTAAGACTTTAACCCATGATGATGGCAGCATATTTGTTAGCCATGTAGCACCAAAACCCGGCACTAAATAAGTGCCTGTAAGCTGTGCGATATTACGCATGACCGCGCTCCATGGAGTGGCATTGAAATCGCCGCTTAAAATCAAGGTTCCATCAAGTTGTTTTAATGATGGTGTGATATAATCCATTTGCATTGGCTGCTTGAACGGCCACGGCCAAGAGAGGTGCACTGCACCAACAGTCAGGATCGTCCCTCCCATATTGATATTGGCCAAAGCCAGAATTCCATCGCCGACACAGACCCCGTCTTGCCCCCCTTCAAATGGGCGTTTGGACAAGATCGCAACACCCCAGCTGCCCGGATAGTCCTTGCAGATTTTCTGATATGGATAACTGCCCTGCAAAATATCAATCCATGGCAACCAATGCGAGGATACCTCCTGCAAAGTAATTATATCAGGCTGCTCTTTTGCTAAAAGCTGTAATAAAGCGCGTGGCTCGGGATGATTAAAGAGTAAATTTAGCTGCAACAATGAATAACTGGTATGCTCTGCATGAGGCATATCAGCAATTGGCAGCATGGCTCCGTTCATTGTATCCCGCGTAGTTGCAAAACTACCAATTGCAAAAACAAGTGCTAGCAATGCCTCGCGCCGATATTGCGTAAAGAGCAGACCTAGCGACCCTGCCCCCATAAGCACGGACAAATATACCCTTAAATGGCTAAAACTATCCAACGCAGGGTGCCATGAGGCAAAAAATCCGGCAACTATCGCCAATGATGCCATCAGCACCATGAACAATAAGACAAATGACACAAGGGAAAAGCCAGATCCAGATTTATTCATTAACTATCGCAGTCAAATCAATTAATTATAGCCTGTTCAAACCATCATACAGTATGGCCTATCCAGCTATTAACGTGAAAAGCACAGATAGGCCATTGATTAAAACGTCGCCTTTAACGCGACATCATAGCTTCCCAGAAGAACCTATTGGAAAGCAGTTTCAAAAAAGCTGCGAAGCTTTCTTGAATGTAATCTTTCCATCGGCATATCAGCAATTTTTTCCATCGCCCTGATACCAATCTGCAGGTGCTGTGCGACCTGTTTTTGGTAAAAGTCCGTTGCCATGCCGGGTAATTTCAACTCACCATGCAGTGGCTTGTCAGAGACACAAAGAAGCGTGCCATATGGTACCCGAAAGCGGAAGCCATTGGCTGCAATTGTCGCGGACTCCATATCCAGTGCAATAGCGCGTGATTGTGAAAGACGCTGAACCGGCCCTCGCTCATCGCGCAGCTCCCAGTTTCTGTTGTCAATTGTTGCAACAGTTCCTGTACGCATGATGCGTTTCAGTTCATAATCCTCAAGTCCGGTTATTTCTTCAACCGCCTCCTCCAAGGGAACTTGAATTTCAGCCAAGGCTGGAATTGGCACCCAAACCGGCAAATCATCATCCAGAACGTGATCTTCACGCACATAGCCATGGGCCAGAACATAATCGCCCAATTGTTGGCTATTACGAAGCCCCGCGCAGTGGCCAAGCATCACCCAGGCATGAGGACGCAACACAGCGATATGATCTGTAATTGTTTTAGCGTTGGACGGTCCAACACCAATATTGACCATTGTAATGCCCGAATGATCATCTTTTTGAAGATGATAAGCTGGCATTTGAGGTAAACGTACGGGTGCAGTACCCTGACTTGGTGCCGTTTCCCCCGCTTTTGTTACGACATTTCCCGGTTCAACAAATTGGGTAAATCCGCCACCACCTTGCGCCATTAATTCATGCGCATAGTTGCAAAATTCATCGATGTAAAACTGGTAATTTGTGAAGAGAACAAAGTTCTGAAAATATTTCGGGCTCGTCGCGGTGTAATGTGACAAGCGATGAAGCGAATAATCGACACGCTGCGCGGTAAAAGGCGCTAATGGCAATGGTTCACCTGCAAGCGTTTCAAAAGTACCATTAACAATTTTATCGTCCGTGCTGGTCAAGTCCGGAACATCAAAGAGATCTCTTAAAGGATATGAAAAGCCACTGACGACGGAAGCTTCAATATGCGTTCCTTCGATGAAAGCAAAGTGCAGAGGAATAGGCGTAGTTGATTCACGAACCGTGATAGCGCCGCCATAATTTCGCAATAGCAGCGTAATTTGCTCTTTCAAATAATGCTCGAACAAATCAGGGCGCGTAATGGTTGTCGAATAATCACCTGGCGCAGATACATGCCCATAAGCAAGCCGAGTATCGACATGGGCAAAACTTGAAGTCGACAATGTCAGTTCCGGATAGAATGCACGGAAGCGGCGGGGAGTAACATCACCCTTTGCAACAGCTTCAAAAGCATTCCTCAAAAATTCTGTGTTACGGGCATAAATTGCCTGTAACGCCTTCACAGCTTTTGCTGCATCATCGAACCTACATGGCTCGATTGCAGGAGGGAGCTCAATATCTAAACTAATGAATTGTTCGATTCGATTTTTCATAATTCATTATAGAAGAGAGTTGTGACAGTTGAAAACACTTCTCACGCAGCCCGTTGTAAACTCACCATAATGATGAAGCCCGAAGCATTAATTTTAGGAGGGTTTGATATGTGGTTCAGCGCAAAAATAAAAACCGGCCCGATAATGATCAGGCAAAAAATTAAAACCCGCAAACTTATCCGCCATAATTCAACCAGTGCTATCATGGCGCAACACCATGAAAAGTAGCTTTCTGAATTGAACTAAGAGTAATTGATGCTTTCGGCATCTCAGAATTGATTATGGTTAAAAATCTTGAATGGTGCTGCAAGGGGTCGGCAGTTAGAGACTGCGATATAAGCACTGTAAAGGATAACAGCAGCCCAAAGATCAAAAGTGATAAAATAGTTCTATTCGATAGCAGCACGATATTCCCCTCTCATAGTAAAGAGAATATGGCATCCACCAACTGAACCAAGCCTGACATGACTATTCATCATAGGTTCAGAACATGTAAAAACTGACTTATAAAATATTGGTTCCAACTTTCAATATTGCATGCTGTAATATGCTGAATCTGAACATTCAAAAAAGAGGAGAGCCTATTATGGTCACCCAGACCAAACCTATTGAGCTTTTTTATTGGCCAACGCCAAACGGTCAAAAAATCAGCATTATGCTTGAGGAGTTGGGCGTCCCTTATGAGATAAAATATATCAATATCAGCAAGGGCGATCAATTTGCGCCGGATTTTTTAAAAATAGCGCCCAATAACCGTATGCCAGCGATTATTGATCCTGAAGGCCCTGATGGGCAACCGATATCAGTATTTGAATCTGGTGCAATCCTTCAATATCTTGGCCGTAAATTTAACAAGTTTTATCCGACTGATGAACGCAAGCGCGTTAATGTTGACGAATGGCTGATGTGGCAAATGGCAGGGCTTGGTCCGATGTCAGGACAAGCTGGCCATTTTCGGGTTTATGCGCCAGAAAAGGTACAATATGGCATTGATCGTTATACCAATGAAGTCAATCGCTTATACGGCGTCCTCAACCGGCAGCTAGAAGGCCGCGAGTATATTGCGGGTGATTATTCAATTGCGGATATGGCTTGTATAGGATGGATAGCCGCTCATGCAAATTATGACCAAAAATTAGAAGATTTCCCTAACCTAGAGCGTTGGTACAACACAATGAACTCAAGACCTGCCGTGCAAAAAGGCATGAAGGTTGGTCAGGAAATGCGCAGCAAAAAGAATTTATCCGAAGATAAAGAAGCTCAAAAAATCCTCTTTGGGCAAAAAGCGCGCTAATTATCAAGACATGCAAAGCCGCTCTATGAAGAGCGGCTTTAATTATTATGATTAATACTGAGCTTAGCTAATTCCCAAATATCGTCCGGGCTTGTGATTGAGGGCAACAATCAAATTCATGGCGACGATACCAAGTAAAGATGTCAGCATATTCTCCCAAGGTATAAAAGCCAGAGCGAGCAACATGATTATTGCATCAAGCCCCAATTGAAAATATCCGGCACGAATATTGTGGTTATCTTGCAAGTAAAGCGCCAGAATATTAACGCCTCCCACACCTGAACGGTGCCGGAAAAGTGAAAGCACCCCCATACCCATCAATGTCCCGCCCATTATGGCGCTGAAGTAAATATTAACGGAACTCAGATCCAGCCAGACAGGTATCAGTCGCCCAAATATTGAGAGCAGCAAAACTGCAATGAAGGTGCGAATAGTAAATGCTGCCCCCATACGAGCCCAAGCAAAATAATAGAATGGCAAATTAATCAGAAAATAAAGTAGACCAAAATTAACACCCGTTGCGTATTGAATGAGCAATGCCAATCCAGCAGTGCTGCCCGTCATCAAATTTGCATGAGCATAAAAGGTTATTCCAAGTGCAATAAAAGAGGTGCCGATCAGTGTCGCAATCGCATCTTCATATAATCTATGCTTGTCAAATATAGGGGCAACAGGCAGCGGAGCGTCTGCTGAGGCAACGTGTGTATCCGTCATCAAGGCAACCAATTTTGAGATAAATGGAGTTAAACGTCTGATGTATCCATACACTGCTGCCTTACGCAAAATCGCCTAAGCGCAAGACAAAGACACAACCGGTTCAATTGAACCCATGCCTGCGCATCGAACACATCAGACATCTTTTTATAAGCCAATCTACCAGCATTAGCACGACTTCAATTCTTGTTATTTTTTATCACTCTGCATCTTATCGCAGCTATTGATCCCCCTCCAACACGCAATAAAATTACAGCCACAATCAAACCTCAGCGTAATCTTGGACAAGTAAAGTCGAAACATCTTTCATTAAAAGCGATCAAAAGGCTGCCAATGAAATATAATATTTAGAAAATTATAATATATAAATAAACAATCAG
>CANQXU010000176.1 GCA_947627865.1 uncultured Paenochrobactrum sp.
TTTTCCTTTGAGTTCTTGCATAGTTTTTGTGCATAAAGAGCAATTGCATCAGGGTGATCTTGATTCATATGATCAATTGCTGATTGCTCATGCTGCAAAAAATCCTGCGCTTTTATATCTTCCAGCACTAAATCTTCACGAGTGAGGACAAAAGCTTTGCCGAATCCGCCATTCAGATTCGCGTGGCCTATTTCAAGCTTGAAAATCAAAAAATCCGGAAGGTTGATATAAAGCGATGCTTTAGGGTTACGATTAAGAAAGCGTCGTTTAAGCTCGGGATATAGTGCGTTGTCACGTTTGATTGGCAGTGCACGGCAGAAAAGGGTTGTCCGCGCATGCGCAAGGGGATCGCCTTTACCTATATGGCCAAGCAGCAATGAACATTGCGGGTTTTTAAGAAGCGCAGGTGTGTGTACGGCTAGCCCTGAAGCAACAATGATTGGTGAACCGTCCATATCCGTGGCAGTAGCAACGCGCGTAGCAAGTGGAAAGCCGGTTGTGGCATCAATTGTCGCCAATGCACCATAGCGTGATGAGCGTATGATGTTTTTGGTTAGTGCAATCGCTTCCGGTGTTGTAGGACGAATGGGCTCTATAGGTTGCTTGGTGGTATCATTCATTATAGTGCTCGATTGTTATTTCATGATCATGCTCTTTTCGATACTTCATATAATATGAGTGCTTTTGTCAAGTTTTGTGTTGGTAAAAGCCTGAACCTCATTTAAATAATCATATGGCTACATTTAGTGCGGGAGAATCTCCCAGTCACATGTCACGGTTGTAAAATCGCGAGAAATTTTCAGTAAAAATTATTACTATTAGCGAAATATAATATCGTTTATATATTTTCGATGTCTAAAGAACTTATTGAAAATGGCTGAAATGCTGCAATTTAAGGTTTAGCGTAAAAATAAACTTGCAAAAACTATGATCACAAGTTTCCATGTGGTTTCTTTACAGGCAATTGGAGTCTGTAATCGAATTATTCCGTGGAGGCGGATAGTGATGAAACATTATAAAAAAATGTTGGCCGCAACAGCTCTGGCTGCCTTGGTTGGCATGACAGGTGCAGCGTCTGCTAAGACTTTTGTTTATTGTTCACCTGCATCTCCTGAAGGCTTTGATCCGGCACCTTATACAGGTGGCGATACGCTTGATGCTGCAGGCCATGCGGTTCATAACCGCTTGACAGAATTTAATAACGGCACGACAGAAGTTGTTCCTGGACTGGCAGAAAGCTGGGAAGTTTCTGACGATGGTCTGGAATATACGTTTAACCTTCGCAAGGGCGTTAAATTCCACACAACCGACTATTTTACGCCAACGCGTGACTTTAATGCGGATGACGTGGTTTTCTCTTTCCAGCGCCAGTTGGATAAAGATAATCCTTGGTATGAATATACGCCGGGCATTTCTTATGAATATTTCGACAGCATGGATATGGGAAAGCTGCTGAAGGATGTTTCAAAGGTTGATGATTATACAGTGAAAATTACACTGAATCGTCCAGAAGCGCCTTTCTTGGCAAATATTGCCATGCCATTCATGTCTATCATGTCCAAGGAGTATACGGATAAACTGGCCGCTGAGGGCAAAAAAGAAAATCTCAACCAGTATCCAGTCGGCACGGGTCCGTTCTCTTTCGTAAATTATCAGAAAGATGCGGTCATTCGCTATAAAGCGAATGATGATTATTGGGAAGGTCGTCCGAAAATCGATGATCTGGTATTCGCTATCACGACCGACGCGGCTGTACGCGCGCAAAAGCTGAAAGCTGGCGAATGTCATTTGATGTCCTATCCGGCTCCGGCTGATATTGCAGGCTTGCAATCTGATTCAAATTTAAAAGTTGATGAGCAGGCTGGTTTGAATATTGCTTATCTGGCTTACAACACCCAGCAAGCGCCATTTGACAGAGCGGAAGTGCGCAAGGCACTCAATCAGGCTGTCAACAAACAGGCAATTATTGATGCGGTGTTTGAAGGTTCCGGCCAGATAGCTAAAAATCCGATCCCACCGACAATGTGGGGTTATAATGATAGCATCGTCGATGATGTCTATGATCCTGAAGCTTCGAAAAAAGCATTGGAAGCAGCAGGCATCAAAGATCTCAAAATGAAACTTTGGGCTATGCCGGTTTCACGACCATATATGCCAAATGCCCGCCGTACTGCGGAGCTGATGCAATCAGACTTTGCCAAAGTGGGTGTTGATGCAGAAATCGTTTCCATGGAGTGGGGCGAATATCTGAAAAAGGCAGCTGAGGTCGATCGTGACGGTGCTGTTATGCTAGGTTGGACTGGTGATAATGGTGATCCGGACAACTTCCTGGGTGTCCTATTGTCATGTAACGGCGTTGGTAATAACAACCGTGCGCAGTGGTGCAATAAAGATTTCGACGCTTTGATCGAGAAGGCAAAAGTTATCTCAGATCAGGCTGAACGTGCGAAGCTTTATGAAGAAGCACAAGTATTGTTCAAGGAGCAAGCACCTTGGAATACATTGGCTCACTCGACTGTTTTTGTTCCGATGTCAGCAAAGGTAACCGGATTTAAAATGAGCCCTCTTGGCGATTATCGCTTTGAGGAAGTTGACATTACCGAGTAAAAATCAACCAGTATTGGCGGCCGGGTACAGCTTTGTTTTCTGTATCCGGTCGGAGTTTATATATGCTTCGATTTATTTTTAGCAAACTTGCATATCTGATCCCTACATTTATAGGGGTAACGATTGTTGCGTTCGGCTTTGTACGTATTCTGCCGGGGGATCCGGTCTTGCTTATGGCAGGCGAGCGTGGGGTCAGTCCCGAGCGCCATGCGCAATTATTAGCAAATCTTGGCTTTGACCGCCCTATATGGGAGCAGTATCTGGATTATGTCTGGAACGTTCTGCATGGTGATCTTGGCGCATCGCTGGTAACAAAAAAACCAGTTATTGAAGAATTTATGGCCTTATTTCCGGCAACTGCAGAATTGGCACTTTGTGCCATCATTTTAGCAGTTATCATTGGTGTGCCAGCTGGTGTCTTTGCTGCGGTAAAGCGTGGGTCATGGTTTGATCAAGCATCAATGGGGGCGGCACTTGTTGGCTATTCGATGCCGATTTTCTGGTGGGCTCTTTTGCTCATCGTTCTCTTTTCAACAACGCTTCATTGGACGCCTGTATCGGGAAGAATATCACTGCTATACTTTTTCCCCTCGGTTACAGGCTTTATGCTGATCGATAGCTTGCTGTCAGGCCAAAAGGGCGCTTTTGCCTCCGCAGTATGGCATTTGATCTTGCCGACAATTGTGTTGGCGACGATTCCTATGGCGGTCATTGCGCGCCAGACGCGATCAGCGATGATTGAAGTTCTGGGTGAGGATTATGTTCGTACAGCGCGGGCGAAAGGGTTACCTGCCAGACGTGTTGTCGGGATGCATGCTTTGCGCAATGCGCTTATTCCGGTGGTCACAACAATTGGCTTGCAGATCGGCGTGTTGCTCGCCGGTGCTATTTTGACTGAAACAATTTTCTCATGGCCTGGTATCGGGAAATGGATGGTCGATTCCATTTTTCGGCGTGATTACCCGTCAGTTCAAGGTGGGCTGTTGCTCATTGCGATGATTGTAATGATCGTCAATCTGATTGTTGATTTGCTTTATGGCTTAATCAATCCACGTATCCGGCATAAGTGAGGATGACATGACAGATAAAATTATGTCGGTTGAAATTCCTAATGATGTAACCTGGGGTAAGCGTTTGGCTGACTTCTGGTTCTATTTTAAAGTTAATCGTGGTGCTGTTATCGGACTTTGTTTCTTTATAGCCCTTATTTTGGTTGCTATATTTGCGCCATTAATTGCACCACATAGTCCTATCCAGCAATTTAGAGACGCGATGAAAGTACCTCCTTTCTGGGAGGCTGGCGGAAGCACCAAGTTCCTTTTAGGGACTGATGCGGTTGGCCGCGATATTCTTTCCCGATTAATCTACGGTTCGCGATATTCGCTGTTTATCGGTGTTGTCGTTGTTACATTGTCGATGGGAACAGGGGTAACGATCGGTCTTGTTGCTGGTTTCTTTGGTGGTACTGTCGATACGCTTATCATGCGTGTCATGGATATTATTCTTGCATTTCCATCACTTATTCTAGCTCTCGTTTTGGTTGCTGTTCTCGGGCCTGGTCTGACCAATGCCATGATTGCTATCGCTCTGGTCTTACAGCCGCATTTTGCAAGGTTGACACGAGCGGCGGTGATGGCAGAAAAAAACCGTGAATATGTGATCGCGGCCAAGCTTGCAGGTGCTAGCAAGTTGCGATTGATGTTTAAGACAATCCTGCCAAACTGTACCGGGCCTTTAATTGTACAAGCGACATTATCCTTCTCCAATGCGATATTGGATGCTGCGGCTTTGGGCTTTTTGGGGCAGGGTGCGCAGCCACCAACACCGGAATGGGGTACAATGCTGGCGGAAGCGCGCGAGTTTATAACAAGCGCGTGGTGGATGGTAACATTTCCAGGACTTGCAATTTTGCTGACTGTTCTTGCAATTAACCTAATGGGTGACGGGCTTCGTGATGCTCTTGATCCGAAATTGAAGAGGAGCTGATTATGTCTCTTCTTGAAATTAAAAATCTCTCGGTTTCATTTGAAACCACCACTGGCACATTCTATGCGGTTAACGGTATTGATATTCGTGTTGATCGCGAAGAAGTGCTAGCGATTGTTGGCGAGTCCGGCTCAGGTAAATCTGTAGGGATGCTGGCTGTTATGGGGCTGCTGCCAAAAACGGCGACCGTCACAGCTGATGAGATGTTATTCGACGGCAAGGATTTACAAAAACTCTCATCTTCTGAGCGACGTTCTATCATAGGTCGTGATATCTCCATGATCTTTCAGGAGCCGATTGCCAGTCTTAATCCATGTTTTACAATTGGGTTTCAGTTGGAAGAAGTCCTACGCCAACATATGGGATTGAGTAAATCTGATAGTACAAAACGTGCTATTGAGTTGATGGAGCTGGTTGGGATCCGTGATGCGAGAGATCGTCTTGGGAGCTATCCGCATCAGATGTCGGGTGGCCAGTGCCAGCGCGTCATGATCGCCATGGCTATTGCCTGTAATCCGAAGCTTTTAATTGCCGATGAGCCTACAACCGCTTTGGATGTGACCATTCAAAAGCAAATTCTGGATTTGTTGATGAAGCTTCAAACAGAAACCGGTATGGGGCTGATTATGATTACACACGATATGGGGGTTGTTGCTGAAACAGCTGATCGTGTTATCGTGCAGTATAAAGGGCGCAAGGTTGAGGATGCAGATGTTCTGTCTCTATTCTCTAATCCTGAAAGTGCTTATACAAAAGCACTCTTATCCGCTCTGCCGGAAAATGCAGTTGGTGATCGTTTGCCAACGGTTTCTGATTTTGCATTTCTGGCTGAAGATACAGGAGCCAGTCAATGAGTGTGAATGATAAAAAGCCTATTGTCCTTGAAGCTCGAAACATCAAACGGGATTATCATGTACCAGGTGGCTTGTTTGGTAAGCCTAAAACGGTACATGCGGTTAAGGATGTGAGCTTCAAGCTTGAAAAGGGCAAGACACTGGCAATTGTTGGCGAGAGTGGTTGTGGTAAATCGACATTAGCGCGTATTTTGACCATGATTGATCCACAAACTTCCGGAGTTCTGCAGATTGATGGCGAGGACGTTAATATTGATAGGGATGGACTGACCCGCGAGATGCGCCAGAAGGTGCAGATCGTATTTCAAAATCCGTACGGATCTTTGAACCCACGTCAGAAAATTGGTGATGTTTTACAAGAACCATTATTGTTAAACACCAATATGCCAGCAGAGCAGCGCAGAGAAAAAGCATTGCAGATGCTGTTAAAGGTTGGGCTTGGTCCTGAACATTTTAATCGCTACCCGCATATGTTTTCTGGTGGTCAACGTCAGCGTATTGCAATTGCACGGGCCTTAATGCTTAGCCCAAGCTTGCTGGTTCTTGATGAGCCAGTTTCGGCCCTCGATTTGTCGGTACAGGCACAGGTTTTAAACTTGCTTGCAGATTTGCAGGAAGAGTTTGATCTGACTTATGTGTTTATCAGTCATGATTTGTCGGTGGTTCGTTATATCGCCGATGAAGTTATGGTCATGTATTTCGGTGAAGTGGTTGAATATGGCACGCGTGATGAGGTGTTTAACAACCCACAGCATGATTATACCAAAAAACTGTTTGCAGCTACGCCGCGATCTGATGTCGAGACAATTCGTGCGCGTGTTTTTGCCAGAAAGGCTGCGCGTCAAAGCGCATGATAGTGAAGCTGATTTGATTGGAAAATTGACCACAAATCAGATTTGATAATAAAAAACCCGCTATCAGCGGGTTTTTTGCTGAGTTGATTACAGTTGAGAATTAAGTTTCCCGCTGTTGGTGCCATGCAAGTGCCCGCACGATATCATCGGCATTAACTTTGCCAACAATTGAGCCACGATCA
>CANQXU010000177.1 GCA_947627865.1 uncultured Paenochrobactrum sp.
GGTATGCCTGATCTGCGCGATGCTGTTGTTGATCTGATTGGTGAAGAAAAAGCATTTGCTAAGCAGCGTGCGGAAGAAGCAGAAGAAGAAGCTTTTGCCGCCACTCGGTTTGGTGACCTCATCGGCGATGATATTGAAGATCCCGATGATGAAGAGGCCTTGGCTTATGATCCATCCAAGCCACTGCGTATTGCAATGGTTGGTCGGCCAAATGCTGGTAAATCAACACTTATCAATACGATGCTTGGCGAGGATCGGCTTCTGACCGGCCCCGAAGCTGGTATTACACGCGATTCCATTTCTGTTGATTGGGAATGGAATGGTCGCAAAATTAAACTTTATGATACAGCTGGTTTACGTCGTAAATCCAAAGTTCAGGAAAAGCTTGAAAAGCTTTCTGTTGCTGATGGTTTGCGAGCTATCCGCTTCGCTGAAGTTGTTATCATTGTGCTGGATGCGACGATTCCTTTTGAAAAACAGGACTTGCAGATTGCTGATCTGATCATCAGAGAAGGTCGCGCACCGGTCATTGCTTTCAATAAATGGGATCTGATCGAAAATCGTCAGGAAGTACTGGCTGATTTGCGTGAGAAAACTGAGCGTTTATTGCCGCAAATCCGTGGTATTCGTGCTGTTCCAATCTCCGGCGAGCGTGGGCAAGGCTTGGAAAAGCTGATGGAAAGCATCGCCATGGTTGATGAGATATGGAACCGACGTATCTCAACCGGGAAACTTAACCGCTGGCTGGAGACAGTGATTACACATCATCCGCCGCCAGCAGTTGCTGGACGTCGTTTGAAGGTTAAATATATTACGCAGGTGAAAACGCGTCCGCCAGGCTTCGTTGTGTCGTGTTCGCGCCCTGAGGTTATGCCGCAGTCTTATGTACGTTACCTTATGAATGGTCTGCGTGAGACTTTCGATATGCCGGGTGTGCCGATTCGTTTATCATTACGAACATCCGATAATCCTTATGCCAATCGCGCTAAGAAACGGCGCTGACAGACATTGGATAGAAAATACAAATACGCCCCTGAAAATTCAGGGGCGTTTTTTATTGAGTGCCACACTTTTAAGTATATAGCGTTTGTAGGCAAATGAGTGGATGGTTTTGGAAGCTTCCAGGATGTTTCGCTTCAATGGAAAGAGCAGGTTGTTTTGTGCTGTTTGCCGTTCCATTTCATCGCGCTGCTGAGCCAGCAGTGATCCGCCTAAAGCGTCTGCTCTCTCATCAATGAGATTTTCGGCTGTCGACCAGACTTTAAGCTTAAACTCCCAAGGCCTTGCTAAGTCCTCATCTATAGGGCGATAGATAGAGCTGCGAGCCAGTAATTTTTTAGCCGCATCTTTGCTTATAATATAGGCAACAGCGCCATAGGCAGGATATTTTGTGCAAATCAGCTTTGTGTCACCAAAATATTGTTTAGCTATAATTTTTTTACTCGAATAATTAAATAATTTAAGGATATCCCAAAGGCCTGATTGGGTGCTTGCCATAATATCTATGAGCGCGCAGGGAAATCTTGCTGTGTCTATTATTGAAGCATCATCTTCGAGCATGAGAGCATAAGTCGCGTCAGAATTCAGCATTGCCTGCCACAATCTTTTGTGCCCAATATATGTTGCAATTTCACTCATTGTCATTGGACGCTTATAGTGAAGACGATTTTGAAATGATGAATAATGCGACATTAGATTGATATCTTTTGCACGAACGCCTTTCACAAATTGATAAGACAATCCACTGGCTTGCCATTCATTTTTGGCATGTAAAGCACGTGCACTATTCGCTTTTGCGATCGTTAAAATATAAGCATTTAATTGATAGCTATCCATATCTAAACTTGATTGTTGGCAATCACTGCAACCTTAACGTGTGCGTAGTGTTTAGACAATCAGTTGCTCTGATGTCCTGTAGGATATGGGGAAATTAATATTCTTTCTGAATAAAATAATTAATTTATTAAAATTTGAGTGCTTCTGAAGCCGTATTGCATGAAAAATAGTAAGAAAAACAGTGTTCTATAATAAGTGTTAGCAGAAATTAACTAATATTATCAAATAGTAAACTCATTTCGTTAACTTATCATCAAGGTTAATACTTCATTGTGATGACAGTGTCAGTTGAGTTGATTTGTGTGGAGTTTTCAGGTGCGGCTGGGTTTTATATTATCCCTATTCGGGCGATCCCGCGCAATGCAAGAGGCAGATTGGTCATATCCAGTGACTGGTTATGCGCCAGAGGACGGGCGGTATTATGCCGTCAGAGCACAGCCGCGGATTATACGCAAAAGCTACACCTCTTTTGCTTTGCTCGCTGCTTCAGCAATATATCTGCTTACGCCCGCACAGGTAGCCTTTCAGGATATGGCTACATTGGTTAATGGTACTGATGAGGCTAATGCCCGTTGGTCGTCATATTTAATGCCATCTCCAGCCGGCTCGGTTCATCAGGCCGAGATGGCATTTGTTGACGATTCCATTATCACTGGCAGTGTACAGTCAGCTGGCGCTGAGGTGAGCGGAATTGGCATGGTTGCCTTAGCCACAAATCGGGCAGGAGAAAAGCTGGGTGCTGATGATCCAAACCCGGATGAAGACCGTGTAACGAGGCTTGAAAAACAAGGGCGGTTAATTTCGCAGGTACCTTCGGCGCCGAAAAGAACTTTTGCATCAGGAAGCATGCTGGAACAAATTAGCATGTTTACCAAGCCGCAGAAGAAAAATAGAGTGCCGATGCTTTTTGAGAAGTCAAAAATCGAAGGCAAGGAAATTGAGATAACAACAGCGTTTCATCGTGCTGTCGAACAAAAGCCAGCAAACTCAATTCCGCCTATGCTGGCTGCTTTGGTTAATAATGAAACACCTGATTCGCTGGCATTAGGATATGCACCGGTTAAACCGGACTATGCAAAAACATCCCCATTCGAATCGATTCTAACGCCATCACCGGATGAAGGTCGGTTTGTGCCTCCCATTGGGAATAAAGACCATTTATGGGCCGCGACTCCACTGCCGCCCGCATCATTCAGTGCGAAAGAGCAGAAATGTCTTGCAGAAGCGATTTATTATGAAGCACGTGGTGAAAGCGTTAAGGGGCAAGTCGCGGTCGCTCAGGTGGTTTTAAACCGCGTACGCAATCCGGCTTATCCTGGCAGCATATGTAAAGTCGTTTATCAAAACCAGAATATGCTGAATGCTTGCCAGTTTTCATTCGCTTGCGATGGTCAAAAACACAGAGTTACAGAAAAGCCGCAATGGCGTCTTGCACAGCAAACAGCCAAAGCAGTGACAGATGGCAATATCTGGCTACCTGAAGTTGGTTCATCAACACATTATCATGCAAATTATGTGAAGCCTTACTGGCGTGGATCGATGCACAAGCTCACTCAGATCGGTAAGCATATCTTTTATCGCACATATAATGGTGGTTGGAGCTAAAATTTCCGGAGATTCGCAGCTTATTTATGCGTTCAAAATATGTCCGCTACGGTCGAATTCTCTAACTTATTGATATATAATAATAAAAAACCTTGCTAACTACTTAAATCACTGCCTTGACTAGTGGGCAGTGTGTCAATATGTTGCGCACAACTTAAGAATGGGTTTTGTAACTTATTTTTAGCATTTAAGGAGAGTGCAATGGCCGACGGAAAAAATCCAGAAAAGCCATCTGAGCTTACTAAGGATGCTAATAACAAGGCTGAAACACTTTCGCACGGATTGACCGAGAGATTGAGTAAACTTGATGCCGAATTGGCAAAAAAAGGTGTACTTAAGAAGGACGTCGATAAAGAAAAAGGCAAGTCTGAGACATCGTCATCGGTTGCACATGCAATGAAGCTTTCCAGTGAGTTTATAGCTGGGATTATTGTTGGTGCTGTGATTGGTTGGACGCTTGATCAGTTCGCTGGTACAAACCCCTGGGGCATGATTGTTTTTCTGCTTTTGGGATTCGTGGCTGGCACGCTTAATGTGTTAAGATCGTCAGGTTATGTCGCTGATAAAGGCGGTATTACGGCGAAAAACACAGAAAAAGAGAGAAATTCACAGGCCGATAGTTGATCTTTTGGCCCGTAAATGCTTACGGAATATATATTCTGCATTGTGGCCATCAGGCCTAATAGTAAAATGCCTGCGGGCAATGGACGATAGACGAGGTTAAGGTGGCGAACGATCCGATCCATCAGTTCGAGATTTCCCGGTGGATACCTATCGAAGTCGGGGGTGTCGATCTTTCTTTCACCAATGCTTCAGCATTTATGGTGCTGACAGTTGTTGTCGCTTCAGCCTTTTTGCTTCTGAGCTCTTCTAGCCGCGGGCTTATCCCGAGCCGTATGCAGTCGATTTCTGAAATGGCTTATGAGTTTGTTGCGACGAGCTTACGCGATTCAGCGGGCTCAAAGGGTATGAAATTCTTTCCCTTTGTATTCACGCTGTTTACATTCGTGTTGGTTGCGAATTTCATTGGTCTTTTCCCTTACTTCTATACCGTTACAACACAGATCATCGTTACTTTTGCCTTGTCGGTTCTCGTTATCGGTACTGTTATTGTTTACGGCTTTTACAAACATGGCGTAGGCTTCCTCAAGCTTTTCGTGCCTCAGGGCGTACCAGCTATCATTATTCCTTTGGTTGTGTTGATTGAGATCATCTCATTCTTGTCACGTCCGATCAGCCTTTCTGTTCGTTTGTTTGCGAACATGCTCGCTGGTCATATTACACTAAAGGTTTTTGCTGGCTTCGTTGTGTCGCTGGCAGCCATAGGAAACGTATGGGGTATTGGTGGTGCTATCCTTCCGCTCATCATGACGGTTGCGATTACTGCACTGGAATTCCTCGTTGCATTCCTACAGGCCTATGTTTTCACAGTTTTGACCTGCATGTACATCAATGATGCGGTACATGGTGGTCACTAAGTTCTCGACGGCGGATTCCCGCCAGAACAGAAATTTGCGCTTATTTTAATCCAGAAGGAGCTTAACATGGAAGCGGAAGCAGCAAAGTACATCGGCGCCGGTCTCGCCTGTTTCGGTATGGCCGGTACTGCACTCGGTCTAGGCAATATTTTCGCGAGCTATCTATCGGGTGCATTGCGCAACCCATCAGCTGCTGACAGCCAGTTCGGCCGCTTGGTATTTGGTTTTGCGGTTACAGAAGCTCTGGGCATTTTCTCATTGCTCATCGCACTTCTTCTCTTGTTTGCCGTATAATAACGGTCAGCAAAACTGGTCAGGCCGCTTAGCTTATTCATATAAGTAAAAGCGGCCGACTATTGCTAATGACGCCTGAGTGAAGGGGAAAATTGGATGTTTGTATCCACGGCGTTTGCCCAAACAGCAACCGAAGTCCAACCTGTTGAAACCCTGAATACAGAAACAGGAGTTGCTCAGGAAAACGGACAGAGTGGTGCGTTTCCTCCATTCGATTCGACCCATTACGCATCACAGCTTTTATGGCTGGCGATTACGTTCGGGCTTTTCTATCTGTTCTTGTCTCGCGTGGTTCTGCCGCGTCTTGGCGGTGTGATAGAAACACGTCGCGATCGTATAGCGCAGGATCTTGAACAGGCAGCACGCCTGAAACAGGATGCTGACAGTGCTATCACTGCTTATGAGCAGGAACTGGCAGAAGCTCGTAGTAAAGCTGCCGTAATCGGTCAGGATGCCCGCGACAAAGCGAAAGCTGAAGCGGATGCGGAACGTGCCGCTGACGAGGCAAAACTCGAAGCAAAACTTTCAGAAGCAGAAGGACGTATTGCGTCCATTAAAGATCAAGCTATGAAAGATGTCGGTGCGATTGCAGCAGAAACGACTGCTTTAATCGTTGAGAAATTAATCGGTGGTAAAGCTGATGAAGCTGAAATTGCCGCTGCAGTTAAATCTGCAAACGCCTGAAGGAGAGAATGATGGACGCTACGTTTTGGGCTCTCGTCAGTCTTATTATCTTTCTGGCGCTGCTAGCATATCTTAAGGTTCCGGCAAGCATTGGCCGTTCATTAGATGAGCGTGCAGCTAATATCGCCAAGGAACTGGAAGAAGCACGCCGCTTACGTGAAGAAGCACAAGCCTTGCTTGCCGAATATCACCGTAAGCGTAAAGAGGCTGAAGAAGAAGCCAGCAATATTATCGCTGCCGCAACCCGTGAAGCAAAAGCTTTTGTTGAAGAAGCTAAGCAAAAAACGGAAGAATATGTTGCGCGTCGTAACAAGCTTGCAGAGCAAAAAATTGCGAGCGCTGAGACAGAGGCTATTAATGAAGTTCGTTCATTAGCAGTTGATCTGGCTGTTGCCGCTGCTTCTAAAGTCGTCGCGGATAAAGTTGATGCTAAAACTGAAGGGGCACTTTTTAAGACAAGCCTCGAAGAAGTTAAAGCAAGATTGAACTGAATCGAGTTCAACATCAAAGTTTAAATGCCGTCTGTTTCAGGCGGCATTTTTGTTTGTTTCA
>CANQXU010000178.1 GCA_947627865.1 uncultured Paenochrobactrum sp.
TGACACTGGCAGAAGTGTTTATCTATTCTTCAAATATTGGGTCTGGTCGTGAAGCAGATGCGGTTGGTATTGAAGGACACCGTGCATTCTTGAAAAAGATTGGCTTGCTGGATCGTATGCAGACGGAATTGCCGGAAGTGGCAAGGCCTGTGGAGCCGAAGGTTTGGAAAAAAGTGCATTCCATGACGATTTCATTCGGGCATGGTATGATGACCACTCCGCTGCAAACAGCTGTTGGGACTGCTGCTTTGATGAATGGCGGTTTTTTAATGCCTCCGACATTCTTGAAACGTGATGCTGAAACGGCAAATCAGATTGCTACACGCGTTGTTTCTGAAAAAGTCAGCCTTGATATGCGCCATCTATATCGCTTGAACGCGGAAATCGGCTCGGGCAAACGCGCAGAGGTTAAGGGCTATAGGGTTGGTGGTAAAACCGGTACTGCGGAGAAGGTCGTTAACGGACGCTATGTCAATAATGTGCGCTTCAATGCTTTCCTTGCGGCTTTCCCTATGGATGATCCGACCTATGTGGTCTTGACCATTATTGATGAGCCGAAGCCGGAAGAAGGCAAGTATAGCGCAACAGCTGGATTGAATGCGGCGCCTATGGTGGCCAATATTATTCGTCGATCTGCATCTTTTCTTGGGGTGAAGCCAGATTTTCAACAGGATGGGGCGTCAACGGTCGTTTCTTATGGTAATTGACTGATTCGTTTTCTTGTTTAAAGCAGAGAGCGGATTTGTAGATATAAGGTCGGAAAGTCGATGAAGCTAAAAGAAGTCGCTGCTTTTGCTGAAATAACGAAGGAGCTGGAAAGCGATATCGAGTTTTCCGGTGTAACGGCGGATTCACGTAAGGTTCGGCAAGGTTATATTTTTACCGCTCTGAAGGGTGCGAAAAGTGATGGTGTTGCTTTTGTAGAGCAGGCGGCAGCCAATGGTGCAGTTGCTATCATTGCAGCGCATGACGCGAATTTGCCATCACTCTCCATTCCTGTCCTTTATGTTGAAGATCCGCGTTTGGCGTTATCTTCACTGGCCAGCCATTTTTATGGCAAGCAGCCGGAAGTGATGGTTGCAGTTACTGGTACAAGCGGCAAAACATCAGTAGCGTCTTTTGTGCGCCAGATTTGGGACTATGCCGGATTTGCGGCGGCGAGCATTGGCACTACAGGTGTATTCTCGTCACTTCGTGCTGAGTATAATTCTTTGACAACGCCTGATCCGGTCGAGTTGCACAGGCTTTTAGCCGAGCTTGCCGATGAAGGGGTGACGCATGCCGCAATGGAGGCATCATCGCATGGTCTTGATCAGCATCGTTTGGATGGTGTAAAATTGTCCGCTGCTGCCTTTACCAATCTTGGTCGTGATCATATGGATTATCACGCAACGATTGATGAATATTTGGCCGCAAAAATGCGTCTTTTTGATACAATCCTGCCAGCGGGTGCGCCTGCGATCATTTTTGCTGATGATGTTTACTCACAAGCAGCTATCCAATTTGCTAGTGATGCAGGGCGTGATGTTAAAACCGTTGGCCGCAAAGGTGATTTTATCACGTTGAAGCGCGTGGAGCATGAGCGCTTCCGCCAGCATTTGGAAGTTATCATTGAAGGTGAAATCTTTGAGCTGACCTTACCGCTTGCCGGAGATTTTCAAGTCGCGAATGCTCTGGTTGCTGCCGGACTTGCCATTGTGACAGGCGTGCCAGCTGCTGCTGCAATGAAAGCACTTGAACGATTGAAGGGTGCGCCCGGACGGCTTGATCTCGTTGGTACAACGGAAGAGGGTTGCCCAATTTATGTTGATTATGCACATAAACCCGATGCTATGGAAAATGTGCTGAAAGCAGTTCGTCCGTTTACTAAAGGCCGTCTCATTGTGCTCTTTGGCTGTGGTGGTGATCGCGATAAAGGCAAGCGCCCGTTGATGGGTGAGATAGCAGCTCGTTTAGCGGACATTGTTATTGTGACAGACGATAATCCGCGTGGTGAAGAGCCAGCGGTGATCCGCTCTGAAATTATGGTGGCGGCGCCGGAGGCAATAGAGATCGGCGATCGTCATAAAGCTATTGTTGAAGCGGTTTCAATGCTGAAATCGGGTGATACATTGATTGTTGCTGGTAAAGGACATGAAGAGGGGCAAACGGTTGGCGACAAGGTCATGCCGTTCTCCGATCATGTTGAAGTTGCTGCCGCTTTAAAAGCACAGCAGAAAGATGATGCAGAATGAAAGACTGGCTCTGGAATTCGGCAGATATGGTCGAAGCCATGGAAGGGCGGCCGGTAGGTATTTTACCTGCTGGTATTACTGGAATATCTATTGATACCCGCACACTCAAAGAGGGTGAGGCATTTTTTGCCGTTAAAGGGGATCAATTCGACGGGCATGATTTTGCGACATCCGCAATGGCAGGCGGAGCAGCGCTTCTTGTGGTGGCTGAACGACGCCTTGCTTCATTCGGCAATATGAAAGTGCCGATGATCGTTGTTGAAGATGTATTGGAAGCATTGATTAAGCTCGGCATTGCAGCGCGTGAGAGAAGCAGTGCGCAAATTATTGCCGTGACTGGGTCTGTAGGTAAAACAACCACCAAGGAAGCATTGCGTTTGGCACTGGCACCCTCCGGTAAAGTCCACGCATCTGTTGCTTCTTTTAATAATCATTGGGGTGTGCCTTTAACATTGGCGCGTATGCCGGCTGATACTGATTATGGTATCTTTGAAATTGGCATGAACCATCTGGATGAAATCCGTCCATTGGTCAAAATGGTTAAGCCGCATGTCGCGCTAATCACGCTGATCGGGCCTGCCCATCTTGGCCAATTTGCCAATCAGGAAGAAATCGCCGTTGCTAAAGCTGAAATTTTTGAGGGTGTAATTCCAGGTGGTTATGCTCTGCTGAATCGGGATGACAAGCGCTACAAACAGCTTGAAGGCCTGGCCAAAGCTGTCGGCATCGAGCACATCTTGTCTTATGGCGAGAATGCACGCTCGGATTATCAACTTCGTGATGTGAAATTGCTACCTGATGGCTCTTCCATAGTTATGCGCTATGGAAAGGCGGATATGAGCGTAAATATTGGTGCTGCCGGACGTCACATCGTTCAAAATATAATGGGTGTTCTGGGTGCTGTGCATTTGGTTGGCGGCAATATGGAAAAAGCTGCACTGGCTATGGCCTCGTTTGCAGCAGAAGAAGGGCGGGGCGCTCGCTATAGGCTGCAACATCCTGATGGTGTTTTTACCCTGATTGATGAAAGCTATAATGCCAATCCGACCTCTATGCGTGCAGCTTTGACCGTTTTGCATCAAACTGAACCGCAGGATGGTGGAAGACGTATTGCTGTTTTGGGTGATATGCTTGAATTGGGTCGCCAGTCGGGCAAGCTGCATGCTGATCTCGCCCGCCCGATCGTGGATGCGGGTGTCAATATCATGTTTATTGGCGGCGCAGAAATGGCAGTACTTAAACTGGCATTGCCGGGGGATATACAGATTGAATATAGCAAAGATGTCGAAGGACTGATGCCTTTGGTGTTGAAAACTGTTCGTCCGGGTGATGTCATCATGGTGAAATCTTCAAAATCCATTGCATTCTCTCGAATCGTCAAGGCCTTGATTGCTCAATTCCCGCCAATCGAGCAGACTGAATAAGGCAAGGCCAAAAGGACACTATCTATGCTTATGCTACTGACAGAGCTGGCCGATCATGCGTCGGCATTAAATGTCTTCCGTTATATTACATTCCGCACTGGCGGAGCGATGATCACATCGGCTTTGTTTGTTTTTCTGTTTGGCCCTATGATTATAAAATCATTGCGCGTCCGTCAGGGAAGAGGGCAGCCGATCCGTGCTGACGGGCCGCAGACGCATTTTAAAAAAGCCGGAACGCCTACAATGGGCGGTTTGATGATCTTGAGCGGTATTCTGGTTTCAGCCTTATTGTGGGGAAACCTTACCAGTATCTATATCTGGACGGTGCTTTTTGTGACGATTGGTTTTGGTGCCATCGGCTTTTATGATGACTATCTCAAAGTTACTAAACAATCACATATGGGCTTTTCCGGAAAATTACGTTTAGGGCTTGAGTTTCTGATCGCCGGAATTGCCGCATGGGTGATTATGAATGCGGGCCAAGAGCCGTTCTCTTCATCTTTGACGTTCCCATTTGTTAAGCAATTTGTGCTGAATTTGGGCTGGTTCTTTATTCCTTTTGCGGCATTTGTGATGGTGGGTGCAGGTAATGCTGTTAACCTGACAGATGGTCTAGACGGGTTGGCGATCGTTCCGGTTATGGTGGCAGCCGCATCCTTCGGGTTTATAGCTTATCTGTCCGGTAACGCCATTTTTGCCGATTATCTTCAGATCCATTTTGTGCCGGGCACTGGTGAGCTGGCCGTAATTTTGGGCGCTGTTATTGGTGCGGGCCTGGGCTTCTTGTGGTTTAACGCACCACCTGCCGCGATTTTTATGGGTGACACTGGCTCACTGGCCCTTGGTGGTATGCTTGGGACTGTTGCGGTGGCAACAAAACATGAAATCGTGCTTGCGATTATTGGCGGTTTGTTTGTTGTCGAAGCACTATCAGTTATTATTCAGGTTGCTTCTTTCAAGCTAACGGGCAAGCGCGTTTTCCTGATGGCTCCAATTCATCACCATTTTGAGAAAAAAGGCTGGACGGAAAGTCAGGTCGTGATCCGTTTTTGGATCGTGGCGATTATTTTAGCCATGATTGGTCTTTCAACACTGAAACTCAGATAATTTAGAAGCCGAGATTAATCCGATGATCCCGATCACTGTATTGGCAGGTAAAACGATTGCATTGTTTGGCTTGGGCGGTTCAGGCATTGCCACGGCTAAAGCGGTGATGGCTGGCGGCGCTCAAGTTGTCGGTTGGGATGATAATGCCGCAAGTGTAGCAAAAGCGGAGCTTGAAGGTATCAAGACGCAGGATTTGGGCCTTGCCGACTGGTCGCAATTTTCTGCACTTGTTTTGGCACCAGGTGTACCATTAACGCACCCTAAGCCGCATTGGTCGGTTGAATTGGCGCATGCGCACAATGTTGAGATCGTCGGGGATATCGAACTCTTCGTTCGTGAGCGAATGATGCTTGCGCCGGACTGTCCGTTGATTGCCATTACCGGCACCAACGGGAAGTCTACCACGACAGCTTTAATCGCGCATATCATCCGCAATAGTGGTCGTGATGTGCAGATGGGCGGCAATATTGGACAGGCGATTTTGACATTGGAGCCTCCGGTGACAAATCGCTTTTACGTCGTTGAATGTTCCTCATATCAGATTGATCTGGCGCCCTCACTTAACCCCAGTGCTGGAGTTTTGCTCAATTTGACGCCGGATCATTTGGACCGTCATGGCACTATGGAGAATTATGCCGCCATTAAAGAGCGCTTAATAGCCAAGAGTGATGTTGCAATCATCAGTGATGACGATGATTTTTGTCGTGCTGTTATAAAAAGACAAGGTGAGCGGGCAAAGGAAATCGTCATGATCGCGAAAGATCATGAGATAGAAAATGGTTTTTATGCTGATGGCGACAAAATTTTCAAAGCTAAAAATGGTGCGGTAGAAAAAATAGCTTCTCTTGCTGGTATTGGTGCATTGCGGGGCGCTCATAATGCGCAGAATGCATTGGCTGCTATTGCTGCTTGTCTTTCTGTTGGATTGACACTTGATGAGATCATCGCCGGACTGATCAGTTTTCCGGGGCTTGCACACCGTATGGAGCAGATAGGCAAACAAGGTAAGGTTTTGTTTGTCAATGATTCCAAAGCAACCAATGCCGAGGCGACGGCGCCTGCACTGTCTTCATTTCCCGATTCAATTTATTGGATTGCGGGTGGTGTGGCAAAAGCTGGCGGGATTGCATCATTGGAGCCGTTTTTCTCACGAATTACCAAAGCATATCTGATCGGAGAAGCTGCGACACAATTTGCCGCAACTTTAGATGAAAAAGTTTCTTATGAAATTACCGATACATTAACCATAGCCGTGGAAAATGCTGCCAGAGATGCTGCTGAAGCTGCGTCGCCTGAGCCGGTTGTTTTACTTTCGCCCTCATGCGCCAGTTTTGATCAGTTTCCAAATTTTGAAAAGCGCGGAGATGCTTTTCGCGAAGCGGTGATGGCACTTGCGAATATACAGGCCATCGGAGGTAACTAAAGATGGTTAGTCGCGTAGATCGGGGACCAGTAGCAAATTGGTGGTGGACAGTAGACCGCTATTTTCTGGCTGCTTGCCTGGCATTGATGGGGTTGGGCATTCTGCTGTCATTTGCGGCAAGTCCGGCTGTTGCAGAAAGATTGGGGCTTGATAATTTCTACTTTGTTGAAAGACAAGCTTTCTTCATGCTTCCGGCAATCGGGATTATGATAGGTGTTTCATTTCTGTCACC
>CANQXU010000179.1 GCA_947627865.1 uncultured Paenochrobactrum sp.
TCAGTCGTGACATTATTGTGTGATCATGGTGATCGGTATCGCTCAACTTATCTCAATGATGAGTGGATTGCTCAAAATAGCTTTAATATAGAGCCGTATTTGCAGCAGTTGCGAGAGTTTTTCCATGAAGGGAAGCTCATCGAAACTTGATCTTGAATTCAATGAGCAGGCTGATTGTAATTGAATACAGTCAGCCTGCAATTTTTTTTAGAGATTACGGCGCTTGCCTTCTAACAGATCCAGCACGGCGCGGGCACTTTCCATAACACTCGTACCTGGGCCAAATACGGCGGAAACACCATTTTCGAGCAGAAACTCGTAATCTTGGCGCGGAATAACACCACCAACCACGACAATAATATGCTCCGCACCACGCTTTTTAAGCGCTTCGACCAGTTGAGGAGCGAGCGTTTTATGCCCTGCCGCCAGTGAGGACATGCCGACAACATGCACCTTGTTTTTAACGGCCATATCTGCTGCTTCATCGGGCGTTTGGAATAAAGGACCGGCTAGCACTTCAAACCCTATATCGCCAAATGCCGAGGCAATGACTTTTGCGCCGCGATCATGTCCGTCCTGCCCAAGTTTCGCTACCATTATTCGTGGCTTTGAGGCGAGCTCCTTGGCAAAAACTTCCAATCTTTCAGTCAAATTAAGATATTCAGGATCATCCTTATATGCTTCGCCATAGACACGGTTGACGACCTTTGGTGTTGCGGAATGATCGCCGAAGACAAGACGCATAGCGTCAGAAATCTCTCCGATTGTGGCGCGGGCGCGAGCGGCATCAACGGCGGCTGCGAGCAGATTACCTTTTCCGGAGCGGGCGACTTCTTCCAGTGCTTTAAGCGTTTCATTGACTTTAGAAGCACTGCGCTTTTGCTTCATATTTTCAATACGTGCAATTTGCGCTTTACGAACAGCAGTATTGTCGATCTCTAGAATGTCGATAGCATCTTCATTTTCGAGACGGTATTTATTGACGCCGACAATAACCTCTTCGCCACGGTCAACGGCCGCTTGACGGCGTGTTGCGGCTTCTTCAATCTTTTGCTTTGGCATGCCGGTGGCGACAGCTTTTGTCATACCGCCCATGGCCTCAACTTCTTCGATCAAAGCCCAAGCTTTTTCAGCAAGATCATGTGTCAGGCTTTCAACATAATAAGAGCCTGCAAGTGGATCGACCACTTTGGTTACACCAGTTTCATGTTGCAAAATCAGCTGGGTATTGCGCGCAATTCTTGCAGAAAACTCGGTTGGCAAAGCGATTGCTTCATCAAGCGCGTTGGTGTGCAAGGACTGCGTACCGCCCAAAGCTGCTGAAAGTGCCTCATAGGCTGTACGAATAACGTTATTATAGGGGTCTTGTTCTTGCAGCGAGACACCTGATGTCTGGCAGTGCGTACGCAACATTAATGAGGATGATTTTTTAGGCTCAAACTCCTCCATAATGCGTGTCCATAGTAACCGCGCTGCACGAAGCTTGGCGGCTTCCATGAAAAAATTCATGCCGATCGCAAAGAAGAAGGATAGCCGTCCTGCAAAATCATCAACATTCAGCCCTTTGGCCAAGGCTGCACGTACATATTCACGACCATCTGCCAGTGTAAAAGCCAGCTCTTGCACCAATGTGGCACCAGCTTCCTGCATATGATAGCCAGAAATCGAGATGGAGTTGAAGCGCGGCATCTCCTTTGCTGTATATTCAATAATATCAGCAATGATGCGCATGGATGGTTCCGGCGGATAAATATAGGTATTCCGCACCATAAATTCTTTGAGAATATCATTTTGAATGGTGCCGGATAGTTCGGCTGGTGTGCAGCCTTGCTCTTCTCCTGCAACAATAAAATTCGCAAGGATTGGGATCACTGCACCATTCATTGTCATCGAAACGGACATATCCTTGAGTGGAATGCCGTCAAAGAGGATTTTCATATCCTCCACGCTGTCTATGGCAACACCTGCTTTGCCCACATCGCCAACAACGCGCGGATGATCACTATCATAGCCGCGATGGGTTGCGAGATCAAAGGCTACGGACAGGCCTTTTTGGCCCGCCGCGAGATTGCGCTTGTAAAAAGCATTGGATGCTTCCGCAGTCGAAAAGCCAGCATATTGCCGGATTGTCCATGGTCTGTTTGCGTACATTGTAGCACGCGGGCCACGGGTAAAGGGAGCCAAGCCCGGCATAGTGCCTAGATGATCGACATTTTCCAGATCCGCTTTCGTATAAAGCGGTTTAACGGCAATGCCTTCAGGGGTTTCCCATGTTAATGTGTCAACAGGTCGTTTGAGCTCTTTTTCCGCAAGGGCTTGCCAATCAGCGAGTTTTTTATTGTGTTCGGGATCGTGCGGCATCATTCAAACTCCAATATAAGTTCGTCCACAGCAAGGCTTTGACCCGCAGCTGCCGCCACACGTTTAACAACCCCGCCTTTTTCAGCCCGAAGCGTGTTTTCCATTTTCATAGCCTCGACTGTTGCCAAAGCCTGACCAGCTTCAACTTGATCACCTTCACTCACCAAGACGGCTGTGACAACCCCTGGCATAGGGCATAGCAGCATTTTTGATGTGTCAGGCGGCAGTTTAATCGGCATAAGTTTTGCAAGCTCTGCAATACGCGGGCTGCGAATATTGACTTTCAGATCGGCGGCTTTCCAACGAAGACGAAGAGCGTTGCCAAGATTATCAACTTTGATGCCTAAAGTTTCACCATCAATGTTAAAGAGTGCATGGGTTTTGCCTGGTCGCCAATCGCTGCTGACCGGCAGGCTGTTTCCGTCTTCAAATTTTATCGCTAGTGCTGATCCGTGCTGAGCAGTTTTGATTGATAAGTTTGTTTCTCCAATTGAGACAACATGCTCATCGGCCAAAAGCGGCGTCTTCACATGCAATTGCCCGCTAATCTGCGAAGCCCTGTTTTGTAAAATATGATGGATAAATGCAGCCGCAGCAGCAAGCTTTTTGAGGTCGTCTTCATCTGGATGGACACCATGGAAGCCATCAGGGAATTCTTCATCAATAAAAGCTGTCGTGATGGTGCCCTTGCGAAAACGGGGATTTTCCATAACGGCGGAAAGGAAAGGCAAGTTGTGACCGATGCCTTCCAGCTCAAAATTATCAAGCGCGCGGCTCATGGCGTCAATTGCGGTCTTACGGTCTTTGCCCCATGTGCATAATTTTGCAACCATGGGATCATAATACATAGAAATTTCACCGCCTTCATAAACACCGGTATCATTGCGGATGATACTGCCATCACTGGATTCAGTCTCAAGTGGCGGACGGTAACGGTTCAATCGGCCAATAGATGGCAAGAAGTTCCGATATGGATCTTCTGCATATAGGCGGCTTTCTATGGCCCAGCCATTAAGCTTGACCTGATCTTGGGTAAGCGCAAGTTTTTCTCCTGCAGCAACCCGGATCATCTGCTCAACCAAGTCAATTCCGGTGATCAGTTCGGTCACAGGATGCTCGACTTGTAAGCGGGTATTCATTTCGAGGAAGTAGAAATTACGATCCCCATCAACAATAAATTCCACTGTTCCCGCAGAATAATAGCCCACGGCTCTGGAAAGAGCGACTGCTTGCTCACCCATGGCACGGCGTGTTTCATCATCAATAAACGGTGATGGAGCTTCTTCCACGACCTTTTGATTTCTGCGTTGAATGGAACATTCACGTTCGCCCAGATAGATAATATTTCCGTGTTTATCTCCTAAAATCTGAATTTCAATATGGCGTGGCTGTGTGACAAATTTTTCGATAAAAATACGATCATCACCAAAGGAGTTGCGGGCTTCATTTTTTGCAGCCTGAAAACCTTCACGTACTTCTGCATCACTCCATGCAATACGCATCCCTTTACCACCGCCGCCGGCGGAGGCTTTAATCATGACCGGATAGCCTATTGAGGAGGCAATCTTTAATGCTTCATCGGCAGTTTCAATTAACCCCATATGGCCAGGGACTGTTGAAACGCCCGCTTCGGCAGCAAGCTTTTTCGAGGTGATTTTATCACCCATTGCATGGATTGCATTGGCTGGCGGGCCGATAAAAGTGACGCCGATTTCGGCCAGTTTTTCTGCAAAAACCGGATTTTCGGAAAGAAAGCCATAGCCTGGATGAACCGCATCTGCGCCTGACTGCTTGATGGCATCTAAAATTTTATCGATGACAATATAGGATTGATTGGATGGTGCAGGGCCAATATGGATCGCTTCGTCTGCCATTTTGACATGCAGAGCGTCTTTATCCGCATCTGAATAGACTGCAACGGTGGGGATCCCCATTTTCTTGGCAGTTTTAATAAGACGACAAGCAATTTCGCCACGATTGGCAATCAGAATTTTCTTAAACATGGTTGTTCCAATCATTAACGGCTTAAAGAGGCATAGTGTCATGTTTACGCCAGCGCGTCTCAACACGCTTGTTGCGTAAAGAGGCAAATGCACGTGCAATGCGTTTACGCGATGAATGCGGCATGATCACTTCATCGATAAAGCCACGCTCCGCAGCCACAAAAGGATTGGCAAAACGTGTTTCATATTCATGAGTGCGCTCAGCGATTTTTTCCGGATCGTTTAATTCCGAGCGATAAATGATTTCTGTCGCGCCTTTGGCACCCATTACTGCGATTTCAGCTGTCGGCCACGCATAGTTGATGTCTGCACCAATATGCTTGGAAGCCATAACGTCATAAGCTCCGCCATAGGCTTTACGGGTAATGAGGGTTACCATTGGTACGGTTGCTTGCGAATAGGCAAAAAGCAGTTTTGCGCCATGTTTGATCACGCCGCCATATTCCTGCGCTGTGCCTGGTAAAAAGCCTGGTACGTCAACAAGGGTGAGGATTGGAATATTGAATGCATCGCAAAAACGGACAAAACGTGCAGCCTTGCGTGAAGCATCAATGTCAAGGCAACCGGCGAGTACCATGGGCTGGTTGGCCACAACACCAATGGTTTGACCGTCAATACGCATAAAGCCTGTCAGGATGTTTTTAGCAAAAGCTTCCTGAATTTCATAAAAGTCGCCCTCATCGGCAAGTGCCAGTATGAGTTCGCGCATATCATAGGGTTTATTGGAAGCATCCGGCACCAAAGTATCAAGGCGTTCTTCCAGACGTGCAGGATCGTCAAAACTTGGCCGAACTGGCGTTTTATCCTGATTGTTCAGCGGGAGAAAGTCAAAGAGACGGCGAATTTGTTCCAGCGCTTCAATATCATTATCAAAGGCACCATCTGCCACAGATGATTTTGATGTATGTGTGCGTGCGCCGCCAAGCTCCTCTGCAGTCACAATTTCATTTGTAACTGTTTTGACAACATCGGGACCAGTGACAAACATATAGGATGAATCACGCACCATAAAGATGAAGTCAGTCATTGCCGGCGAATAAACAGCACCACCGGCACAGGGGCCCATAATGACTGATATTTGCGGAATAATGCCGGATGCATCAACATTGCGTTTGAACACATCTGCATATCCGGCAAGTGAGGCAACGCCTTCTTGAATACGTGCACCGCCGGAATCATTCAGTCCGATCACAGGTGCACCATTTTGCAATGCCATATCCATAATTTTACAGATTTTTTGCGCATGCGTTTCAGAAAGCGATCCGCCAAGAACAGTAAAATCCTGACTGAAAACATAAACCTGGCGGCCATTAATGGTACCCCAGCCAGTGACAACGCCATCACCAGCAATTTTTTGCGACTGCATGCCGAAGTCCACAGCGCGGTGGGTCACATACATATCATATTCTTCAAAGGAGCCAGGGTCGAGCAGTACTTCAATGCGCTCTCTTGCCGTTAACTTTCCTTTGGCATGTTGTGCATCAATGCGTTTTTGACCTCCACCCAAACGAGCTTCAGTACGGCGTGTTTCGAGTTGCTCCAGAACGGATCGCATATTGACTCCACTGATTTGGCAAAAAAACAAGTTGTAAATTCTTTATGCGAAATAGGAGCTTCACAGAAATGGCTTCGTGTGGCAATGTGTGAAAGTAAATTATGCAAATAGTAAAATGCGAAATTGCAAATGAAAATCGGAAAACTTTATATAGGCCGAAAAGTGCGGGAATTGCGTGATCAACATAAGATCACTCAAAGTCAATTTGCCGAGCGTATCGGAATATCTACGAGCTATCTGAACCAGATCGAGAATAATCAGCGTCCTGTTTCCGCTGCTGTGTTAATTGCGCTGGCTGAAAAGTTCCAAATCAATCTTGGAGAACTATCAAGCGGTGAGGGTGACCGTCTGTTGTCAGCATTGAGCGAGACTTTAACAGACCCGATCTTTGAGAATATGGGATTAAGTGTTCAGGAGTTGAAACTGGTCACGCAAAGTGCGCCTAATCTTGCACATGCCTTGATACGCTCTCATCAGCATTATCGTAGTAACAG
>CANQXU010000180.1 GCA_947627865.1 uncultured Paenochrobactrum sp.
CTGGCTCCGAACAGCCAGTGCAATTGTGCGCCCAGGCGGCGGCATTTCCATTGTCGCGCGGCCTTCATCTTTAAAAGGTATTATTGATGCTTGTTATAAACGTTTTGGATCACTGCGGATATTAAGTATTCATCCCCGCCCCTCTGCAGCTGCAATACGTATCATCGTGCAAGGGATCAAAGGCAGTCGGGGTAGCCTTTCGATAGAGCCACCACTCATATTACATCATGAGAGTGGCAATGACTTCACCGATCGTGCCCATGCAATCAACAACGGTCAGACTGGCCTATTCGGCACCTAGAATTTTGAACAAGAGAGAGTTATGTCAAATATGAGCAATCCGGTTCGCCCACCTTCATTAATGCGCCGCTTTTTAGACAATGAGTCATCCGGCGGCATTACTTTGATGGTAACAGCAGCACTTGCCTTAATTGTTGCGAATTCTCCCTTTGCAGAAACTTACTTTGGTTCCCTGCAAGCAAAAATCGGGCCGATGAGCTTGCTGCATTGGATCAATGATTTGCTGATGGCACTGTTCTTCTTGCTCGTCGGCTTGGAGATTAAAAGAGAGTTTTTGGATGGACAGCTATCAAGCTGGCCTAACCGTATATTGCCGGGTATTGCTGCCGCAGGTGGCGTTATCATACCAGCACTCGTTTTTGTCGCTTTCAATTATGGCGATGCAGAGAAAGTCCACGGCTGGGCTGTTCCGTCTGCGACAGATATTGCCTTTGCGCTCGGTGTTCTATCTTTGCTTGGATCACGCGTTCCCACCAGCTTGAAAGTATTTCTAGCAACACTCGCAATCCTTGATGATTTGGCTGCCGTTGTTATTATTGCTATTTTTTATACCGCAGAGATTTCACTCCCCCATCTTGGTGCCGCAATTGTTGGTGTTCTAGCGCTTTTTGCTCTTAACAGAGCTGGCGTTATGAAGCTTTGGCCATATTTGCTTGTTGGCGCGCTATTGTGGTTTTTTGTGCTAAACTCGGGCGTCCATGCCACTGTAGCAGGCGTTGTCACGGCACTGTTCATTCCGCTTAAACCATCACAAGCAAAACCAGATGATGCAACTTCACCATTGCATATCCTTGAGCACGCGCTTTCAAAACCAGTCGCCTTCATTGTTGTGCCAATTTTTGGCTTTGCCAATGCCGGTATTTCTTTCAGTGGTCTTAATATGGCCGCTCTAACTGATACTTTAACATTGGGTATTGCCGCTGGTCTGTTCTTCGGCAAGCAAGTCGGTGTCTTTGGCGCAGCGTGGCTTTCGATCAAAACAGGACTTACACAAAAGCCGATGGGTGCAACATGGGCACAATTATATGGTGTTTCCATACTTTGTGGTATCGGCTTTACCATGAGTATTTTCATTGGCCTGCTTTCCTTCCCGTCAGAGCTTATGCAGACGGAAACGAAACTTGGCGTGCTTATGGGCTCTGGTTTATCAGCGATTATTGGCTGGATGCTACTGCGCATATTGCCAAGCAAAACCATGAAATAATGACACTATACAGATCAGGCTCAATGAGAGGGCCTGATCTTATTTTTTGATTTTATACTTAGTCACCCAATGGAGAGCAAATTGCTCAGGCTTATCAAGAAACTATTGCCCAAAAAATTACGCTCATCTCATATAGAAATACCTGTTGTTCGTTTGCAGGGTGCTATTATGAGTGGGGGAAATAGCTTGCGCTCTACTCTATCACTGGCTGGCTGTGCAGAAATTCTTGAGAAAGCCTATAAAGATAAGGAAGCGCCTGCCGTCGCTATATCCATCAATTCCCCTGGCGGGTCGCCCGTGCAATCCCGCCTGATCTTTCAACGCATCCGAGATCTCGCATCAGAAAACAACAAAAAGACCTATGTTTTTGTTGAGGATGTCGCAGCCTCCGGTGGCTATATGATTGCATTGGCGGGTGATGAAATCATTGCAGATCCATCCTCAATTGTTGGCTCGATTGGCGTGGTGTCTTCTTCTTTCGGCTTTACCGAACTGATCAAAAAAATTGGCGTTGAGCGCCGTGTCTATACTGCTGGATCCAACAAAGTCACGCTTGATCCTTTTCTGCCTGAAAAGGCCGAAGACATTGCGCGTCTTAAAGAATTGCAACTTGATATTCACGACATATTTATCAGCATGGTAAAAGAACGGCGCGGCAGCAAGCTCGCTGATGATGCTGATTTATTCACTGGTCTTTTCTGGACAGGAGGAAAATCACTGGAGCTGGGTCTGATTGACGGCCTTGGTGATATGCGCACATATTTACGTAAAATCTACGGTGATAAAGTCAAGTTGAAGCTTATTCAGGCGCCACGTGGGTTCTTAAGTAAGCAATTTGGATCAATCAGCAGTAAAGCAACACTCGACTTTGCTCATATTTCGGAGCAATTTACAGATCAGGCCATTTCAAAAATCGAAGAAAGAGCTATATGGTCACGTTACGGCCTCTAATATCTGCAATAATCTGACCTATATAAAGATTTGTTTGCCTTAATCACCGTTTCGAGGATATTCCAATGCCACAGCTTATTCTTCTGCTTTTAGTGCTGGTAGCAGCATGGTATGGATTTCGCTCTTTTAAGCGCGAGGCTGAACGCGTTACAAAGCGTGTTCGTCGTGAAGAAAAAGAAGCTGCCAATCGTGCTCATGGTACATTGGTCAAAGATCCCAAAACCGGTGAATATCGTCCGCAAGATGATTAAATTCCCTTACTAGCGGTTTTAATAGGCAAAGAGAGATCATGTTCAATCACAATTTGATCAGTCGGCTTGCACCGGCAAAAATTAACTTTGCCTTGCATGTGACTGATCAAAGAGAAGATGGCTATCACTGTCTCGACATGATTGTAGCCTTTGCGCAATATGGTGATCATGTTGTTGTTGGCTTAGCTAGCGAAGACAGCTTTACAATCAGCGGTCGCTATTCGTCAAAAATACCAATATCCGCAGACAATCTCGTTGTGAAAGCCAGAGATCTTTTACGCAGTAGATATTCCAAAGACCTGCCCCCAGTTTCCATACATCTTGAAAAAAACCTCCCAGTTGCAGCTGGCATTGGCGGCGGCTCTGCGGATGCGGCAGCGGCTATCATTGCACTCAGCCAGCTTTGGCAAATAAATCTGGATGCTGAAGAGCTATTTCAAATTGGCCTAGAACTTGGTGCTGATATACCTATGTGTTTACACAGCCAAATGCATGGAGGGCCTTTAAAGGTGAGTGGCATTGGCGAAGAATTAGAAATTTTACCGAATTTTCCGAGTTTACACGTCGTACTGGTTAATGATGGGTCTGAATTATCAACACCAGCTGTTTTTAAAAATTTAAACAATCGAAATCAGCCGGCCCTTCCCGCTCTCACCATTAAAAACAGCTTTGAGGATATAATAGCAGCGCTTGAGGCCACACGTAACGACCTGCTGGAACCCGCACGTTTGCTCGCACCCAATATTGATTATATGTTGATGCTGCTGCAACAGCAAAATGCTGCATTTACACAAATGTCTGGTTCGGGTGCAACATGCTTTGGAATATTCAAAACTCCGGAAGCAGCGCATTGCGCAGCACAAACAATCAGTGCGCAATACCCAAACTGGTTTGTAACTGCCACTGATACCCTCCCTTCAAGATAGAACTAAAGCCTCTTAAAATATTATTGACCTCACTCCATTGAGTTCTTGATTTGTTCCAAATCTTGGTCTAGTCTTACACTCAGGTGAGTTGACGGAACATCTAAAATGCCCTTAAGAACATATAGTGAACGATGGGCAGGCATAACTTTAAGAATTTTGAATGGAACGAGAGATGGATATTATTAACAGTGCTGATAAAATTGCATTTTCAAATTCCAATTCTCAAGAAAATGTTGCGAAAGCAAATATTTTACTTGCTGAAAGCGGTATGCGTGTTCAAAGCACACGTAATCGTGGCAGAGCAGCTGGGATTAATCCAGACGGGCGTTTTGAACAATATTCTTATCAGAGTTTTGATGATGGCTGGCAAACGCTCGAAGAACTGGAACCCTTTAAAACGGAAGTCCAGATAGAGCAGCCCCGCACTGTTATTAGCCGTAATGACTCACCCGACCTACCATTTGACCGCTCAGTTAATCCTTATCGTGGCTGTGAGCATGGTTGCATTTATTGTTTTGCCCGCCCTTCACATTCCTATATGGGGCTTTCAGCTGGTCTAGATTTTGAGGTCAAGCTTTTTGCCAAGCCCAACACTGCGCGTTTATTAGCCAAGGAAATATCAAAACCAGGTTATACAGTAAAACCTATCGCAATTGGCACCAATACTGACCCATACCAGCCTATTGAAAAAAAATGGCGGATTATGCGTGAAGTTCTGCAAGTTTTGGAAAATGCCAACCACCCTGTCAGCATTATAACAAAAAGTGCTCTTATTTTGCGCGATATTGATATTTTAGGACGAATGGCTCAAAAAGGATTGGTGCGTGTTGCGATTTCCGTCACGACCATGGACGCCAAACTTGCCAGATCGATGGAACCACGTGCTAGTACTCCACATTTGCGCCTAAAAGCTATTCAAGAGCTCAGCCAGGTAGGCATACCGGTCGCTGTTTACTTAGGCCCTGTCATTCCTGCCATTAATGACCATGAAATGGAGCGCATTCTTGATGCTGCACATGCCCAAGGGGCAACGGAGGCCAATTATGTGCTACTGCGATTGCCGCTAGAAGTTGCACCCCTATTTAAGGATTGGTTATTACGCAACTACCCAGATAGATATCGGCACGTACTGTCCCTGCTACGCTCTATGCGTGGTGGGAAGGATTATGATGCAGAATGGGGCAAAAGAATGCGCGGTGATGGTCCTTATGCCTGGCAAATATATCGTCGTTTTGAAATCGCATGCAAGCGTCTTGGTATCAACCGTCAGGTCAAGAAACTAAGAACAGATCTTTTTACCCCTCTGCATCCTGACGGCGTACAACTCGCCCTGTTTTAGTTCTAAAGATATTTAGCATTTTGATAGCTTAGTTTAACAATCGACTTGGCAATCAACCACCATTATGGAATGACATAGATTGTTCAATTTAAATTAAATAAAGTATCATTATATGCCTGCTCCAACCATTATTCTCACACCTGACTATAACAGCGAAACAGAATTATTAGCCAAGGGCTATCGCCATATTGCTGGTATCGATGAAGCAGGACGCGGCCCCTTAGCCGGTCCGGTGGTTGCAGCTGCTGTTATTCTTAATGGCGCCAATATACCGACAGGACTTAATGACTCAAAAAAATTAACGGCCAAACGCCGAGAACAATTATTTGATATTATTATGCGTGATGCAGTGGCTGTTTCAATCGCCAGTATCAGCGCCGAGACGATTGATAAAAATGATATCCGCAAATCAGCGTTAGCTGCAATGCGCATTGCAGCAATCAGTCTCAATATACCAACAGATTTTGCCCTCATTGACGGGCGCGACATTCCTGCAGACTTTCCCTGCCCTGCTGCGGCACTCATAAAGGGCGATCAAAGATCAGTATCCATAGCAGCCGCTTCTATCATCGCCAAGGTCATGCGTGATCGCATGATGCACAGAGCGGGGCAGATCTATCCTGCTTACGGTTTTGAGAAACATGCCGGTTACGGAACGAAGATGCATAGAGATGCGATAATTGCAGAAGGGCCTGTCAGGCAATTACATCGCTATAGCTTCTCGCCCGTTAAAGGTCTTTTTACGCGTTAAATAACGCTCCTAATTAATCATAGGTGATTATGCCCGTTAACTTGATCGAATTATTGAGGAACGTGAAAAGCCCAGTATGATTGCCAGTAACAATGGTAGTGAGTTCACAAGTAACGCAATCCTGTAATGGGCGGCCCGAACCAAGATAAACTGGCATTACATTACGCCTAGTAAACCTATACAAAATACTTTCATAGAAAACTTCACCGGGCGACTTGGTGGCAGTTTCTAGATGAAACGCTCTTTTCTTCACTCGCCTACGTTCCGATCTGCATTTTTAAGCTGGCGTAGCGATTATAACAATCATCGGCCGCACTCCAGCCTCGGCTGGCTTACGCCTGTGGAATTCGCCACTTTCAGCAACCCACAACCAGACATAGACCTACACAGCCCAAATACCTCCATCAACACAATAATAGCAGCCAAAAACAGCTGGAGCTAACTCAAGCTGAATAAGAGTTGGGGGCAAGGTCAATTATTATCGACCGCTTAGCTTGATCCAAGCATTATAAATTATGATTTTTCATGGCGAGTATAAACCAGTATCAATCTACCATACTTTAGGACTTTTGAACGGTAAACGATGAAACAAACAAAAATGCCGCCTGAAACAGACGGCATTTAAACTTTGATGTTGAACTCGATTCAGTTCAATCTTGCT
>CANQXU010000181.1 GCA_947627865.1 uncultured Paenochrobactrum sp.
ACGGTACAACGACCGCTACTGTTCTTGGTCAGGCTATTGTTCGTGAAGGCGCAAAAGCTGTTGCTGCCGGCATGAATCCAATGGATCTGAAGCGCGGCATTGACGCAGCTGTTGCTGCTGTTGTTGCTGAACTTGAAAAGAACGCAACCAAGATCAAAACTTCTGAAGAAGTTGCTCAGGTTGGTACTATTTCTGCAAATGGCGAAGAAGAAATCGGTAAAATGATTGCTGAAGCCATGCAGAAAGTCGGCAATGAAGGCGTCATCACTGTTGAAGAAGCCAAAACTGCTGAAACCGAGCTGGAAGTTGTTGAAGGTATGCAGTTTGATCGCGGCTACCTGTCACCATACTTCGTCACCAATCCTGAAAAAATGATTGCTGACCTAGAAGATGCTTACATTCTTCTCCACGAAAAGAAGCTCTCCAACCTTCAGGCACTTCTGCCAGTTCTGGAAGCTGTTGTTCAGACATCCAAGCCACTCGTCATCATTGCTGAAGACGTAGAAGGCGAAGCTTTGGCAACTCTGGTTGTTAACAAGCTGCGCGGTGGTCTGAAAATTGCTGCTGTTAAAGCTCCGGGCTTCGGCGATCGCCGCAAAGCAATGCTTGAAGATATTGCAATTCTTACCGGTGGTCAGGTCATCTCCGAAGACCTCGGCATCAAACTGGAAAACGTGACCCTCGACATGCTGGGCCGCGCAAAGAAAGTTGCAATTTCCAAAGAAAACACAATCATTGTTGACGGTGCAGGCCAGAAGGCTGAAATCGACGCACGTGTTGGCCAGATCAAACAGCAGGTTGAAGAAACCACTTCTGACTATGACCGCGAAAAGCTGCAGGAACGTCTTGCTAAGCTTGCTGGCGGCGTTGCAGTTATCCGCGTTGGCGGTTCAACTGAAGTTGAAGTTAAAGAGCGCAAAGACCGTGTTGATGACGCATTGAACGCGACACGCGCTGCTGTTGAAGAAGGCATTGTTGCTGGTGGTGGTACCGCATTGTTGCGTGCTGCTGCAAGCCTTGCAGTCAAGGGTGCAAATGCTGATCAGGAAGCTGGCGTAAACATCGTTCGTCGCGCTCTGCAGGCTCCTGCCCGCCAGATTGCAACAAACGCTGGTGAAGAAGCTGCTATCATCGTTGGCAAAATCCTCGAAAACAGCGCACCAACATTTGGTTACAACACAGCAAACGGCCAGTTTGGTGATCTGATTGCTCTTGGTATTGTTGATCCGGTTAAGGTTGTTCGTACTGCTCTGCAGAACGCTGCATCCGTAGCTGGCCTGATGATCACCACAGAAGCTATGATTGCTGAACTTCCTAAGAAAGATGCTGCTCCTGCAATGCCAGGTGGCATGGGCGGCATGGGCGGTATGGATTTCTAAGAAATCCAGTAGCTTACTAAATAAACCTGCCCCGCAATGCGGGGTAGGTCATTTAAAACCGCCTTTTAAGGCGGTTTTTTATTTGCCTCATTGATTATAAAATCAAATATATATAGCGTAGAAACATCATTATTGTTTATGGTTTTCTCATGTCTTCACCACTTGACCTTGATCAGTTGCAAACCTTCGTTGCTATTGCTGACAGCGGTAGTTTCACACGTGCTGCCGATGCAGTTTTTAAAACGCAATCAGCCGTCTCCATGCAAATGAAACGGCTTGAAGACAAAGTGGGAAAACCATTATTTCAACGCGACGGACGCTCCAACAAACTCACTGAAAACGGTGAACAGTTACTTATTTATGCACGTAAATTATTGCGCTTAAATCGAGAAACATTGGCTGCCTTTGACGATCAATCTCTTGAAGGGCATATCCGTATCGGAACGCCGGATGATTATGCCGAGCGCTTTTTACCCGAAATTATGGCTCGCTTCAGCCGATCCAATCCTCGCGTAGAGTTGTCTGTCGTTTGTGAACCTTCCGTCAATCTGGATGAGATGATCAAGCGGGGGGAACTGGATCTTGCACTTGTAACGCAAGGCGATAAATTAAGTCGCTCTGAAGTTGTGCGCACTGAGCCGCTTCACTGGGTGACCTCAGCCAATCATTCGATCCATAAAGAAAACATTGTCCCACTTGCAGTGGGGCGCAGTGATTGCTGGTGGCGCAAAGAAGCGCTACGACTGCTTGATGATGCCGGACGGGACTATCGCATATTGTTTACCAGTTGGTCAGCCATGGTTCTAGCGGCCTCAGTCCTTTCCGGACTGACAGTTTCAGTTTTACCTGATTGTGCGCTCAGACCAGGAATGCGTATTTTAAACCAAACTGACGGTTTCACACCACTTGCTGATGCGCATATCGGAATTATGCGCGGCTATACAAAACAAACCGCGGTTATTGATGCTCTAGCTGAGCATATTAGTGAAAGTCTGGCTAATATATCGCCGACAGGGCAGCCGCTCATCACGGCTGAAGCTGATATGATTGCCCCCCTTAAGAACAAGCGGCTACAAATTTCGGAGCTGATTGCTGACTGGTAAAACTTAAATTAACCGGCAATCACGGCTTTAGAAATGCCATAAGTCGTAATATTAGCAGATCTCGCCCATTGATACTTGACCCCCGTCATTGCGAAATGGCCAATAGATACATGTCCAATTTGTTTGATTCGTCCTCCGCCAGCAATGTTGCTGAGTTTTCCGTGTCCGAAATTTCCGGTGCGCTTAAGCGTGTCGTTGAAGATCGGTTCGGCCATGTCAGGGTGCGCGGTGAAATTTCCGGTTATCGGGGACCGCATTCATCAGGCCATGCTTATTTCTCACTCAAAGACGACAAAGCCAGATTGGAAGCCGTGATATGGCGCGGCTCCATGAGCAAATTGAAATTCCGGCCCGAAGAGGGAATGGAAGTTATTGCCACTGGTAAGCTGACAACATTTCCCGGCTCATCCAAATACCAAATTGTTATCGAACAAATGGAGCCGGCTGGTGCGGGTGCCTTGATGGCATTATTGGAGGAGCGTAAAAAACGTCTAAATGCCGAAGGGCTTTTTGATCCGGCTCGAAAACAGCTTCTGCCATTTATGCCTCGTGTGATTGGCGTCATAACATCGCCAACGGGCGCGGTGATCCGAGATATTATTCATCGTATTAATGATCGCTTTCCTCTGCATGTCTTAGTATGGCCTGTTCGCGTTCAAGGCGAAACCAGTGGTGCGGAAGTTGCAGCGGCGATTGAGGGTTTCAATGCTTTACCACAAGCTGGCAATCTCCCCAGACCTGACTTGCTTATTGTAGCGCGTGGTGGCGGTAGTCTTGAAGACTTATGGGGTTTTAACGACGAAATTGTTGTACGTGCGGCGGCGGCTTCTGACATACCGTTAATTTCTGCTGTCGGGCATGAGACAGATTGGACATTGCTTGACCTTGCAGCTGACATGCGCGCGCCAACACCAACAGGTGCTGCTGAAATGGCCGTTCCGGTCAAAGCCGATCTTATGGCCACAACTGCATCTTATGCCGCACGATTAAGTGCCTCGCTTAGTCGCTATCTTGATCAGCGACGCCAGCAGCAAAGAGCACTTGAGCGTGCCTTACCCTCTGTCGACCAGTTGCTCGCCTTACCGCGCCGTCGTTTTGATGAAGCTGCAACGCGTTTGGAGCGTGCATTATTTGTCAATGCACAGAAAAAAAGAGTACAGCTGGATGGACGCGCAAGGCAGCTATCACCTCGCCTACTGAGCCGCAGGATTAGTGACCACGACCGTATAATTGCCAATCTTGCCGATCGCATGCCGCGGCTGCTCCTCGCAAGTCTACGAACTAAGAAGACAGCGCTTAACCATAGTGCCATCCGGCTAAATCCCGAGATTATCATCAACAAGCTTTCGTTTGTTCATAAGTCTATGACCGACTTTGATCGTCGTCGAGACCAAGCCATAACGCTCATTTTTGAGAGACAACAGCGCCGGAGCCAAGAATTAGAACGTCTTATGCGTACCCTCTCCCACACAAGCGTGCTCGAACGTGGATATGCGATTGTACTTGGTGATAATGGTAAACCCATTAAAGAAGCAGCTGGTCTTAGCGGTGGCGACACAGTTACATTAAGATTTAATGATGGGGATATTGGCGCGACAATTAATGGCGAGAATCAAGAGGCTACCCATAAGCTAAAAAAAGTCACGTCACTAACAAACAGTCGCAGAAAAAAAAATGATGCTCAGCAGGGTACTTTATTTTAGTAAAGACAATTTCTGTTGCCATCCGGCAACGTTAAACCATCATCATAATTGTTGAGACGCAATAGCTGCAAGACTTAAGCGTCACTTAAGATTCATCTTCCTCTTATAGTTAAATTTTAAATAGCATCTGCTTTTGCAGTGCTTTAGCGATGAGATATTTCATCATCACGAAAGGTCTGAGTTCGACAATGAATGTCAAAAAAACACACTCTGCTCCTGCAAGTGTTTCCTCCCTACTCAACAGACGCAATTTTTTAATGAGCCTTAGCGCTCTTGCAGTATCCGGCTGCGTATCCTCCACCAATGGTTCAAGACCAGCAGTCAATGTTGCGCCACAAAGTCCAGCAACTGCAAAGCCGATTGTTCCAGCTATGTATGCTGCAATGCCTGATGAGGAATTCCCGATTCCAGCAGTAGATATTGCCAAAGTTCCGGAAAAATATTGGCGTACGGAAGTTGATTATATCACCGACGAAAAGCCAGGGACGATTATCGTCGATACGCCGAATAATTATTTGTATCATGTCTTGCCCAATCAGCGCGCCACACGTTATGGCATTGGGGTTGGACGTGACGGCTTCTCATGGGCAGGACGTGCGACTATGGCCTATAGACGTAAATGGCCACGCTGGACACCACCAGACGAGATGGTTGCAAGACAACCCCAGCTAGAGCCATACAGCATTGCCAATGGCGGCATGGCACCAGGGCTGAATAATCCATTAGGTGCCAGATCACACTATATCCATAAAGATGGCAAGGACACACTATATCGTATTCACGGCACACCTGAAGCGTGGACTATTGGTAAGGCTGTATCGTCCGGCTGCATTCGTCTGCTCAATCAGGATATTATTCATCTACATGATAATGTGCGTGACGGCAGCCCAATATTGGTCATTCCTGATCACAGACGCGCAGGCCAGATCTCAGCCTAGCGGCTTCGCACTTTAACCTTTCAGTGAAATAAAAGCGTGCTAAAGCACGCTTTTATGTTTTATGCACGCCCTTGCTCAATCGTACGTCCAATCGGAACAGCCTGCGCCAAGTGCTATTTGGCGGATCTACCAAAGCACTCAAAGCACGCGCATAATCCAAGACCAAACCTGGTGTCCAAGCCATGGATTCTGCACGTTTTCGCATCAAACCAGCCGCCCAAAGCTCTGGGTACAACAAGGCACCAAAGATGGACAGCACTGGAAAACGTCTGTCCTTAAACACCCCTTCAAATGCCACATCCAATGCATGAGCGACAGCGCTTGAGCAATTTCTGTTGGTAAGATTATAAGTATTATCTTTCTGGTAATTCTCCCAGAAACGGCGCAACTTATAGATATTACCATTTGTGATACAAACTTTGACCGTTGACTCGCACCAGTCATCAGCCTCGGCTCTATAAGTCGGCAGAAATCTTCCTTCCACATTATTATCAGGTGTCGCGCGCAATACACGTCCAAAATCATCCGGCGAACGGTCTATTTCCACTGCCGGATAATGGCTGATATAAATCTCAGGAACAGCCTCCAAAGCGGCGTGCCCTGTAGAAATAACCCCTGCTGTATCGACAGCTGCAATATAGCGATTGATTGCTCTTTGATGGAGAGGCGTTGAAGCTGTTCCGGTTGGCGTCCACACATGCACAATAACATCGCCGCGCTCTGAGCCACCTGCATCATAAGCTTCATAAGCATGCATGTTGAGATCACGGGCAAATAATGTGGTTACCGATGCACCAGGTGCCATTTTTCTGATACGGCGTGCTATCAGCAATATCGCCATACCAGATAGCAACATCACCGCACCGACATTAAAGCCGACCGTGCCTGCATACCATGTTGGCCAAGGCTGAAGCGTGAAAACTGCTATAAAAATTTCCAAACATCCGCCCATAATACCCAAACGCCAGCCCGGATAGCGCACAACAACGGCGCTGCCGATACGCACAAGACCATCAATCAAGAAACAAAGACCGAATAAAAGCGCTAGGAAGAAGTTCGTTGCCGCGGATGAGGTCGTAATCAGCCATGCAATTGTTAGGAGTGCAAGACCTTGGAAAAAGCGCATTTGGCGCGCAGTTCCGCTACTCCCAAAAGCTGCGACCACACTGACAAATGCCTCAGGCAGAAGAAAATACCCGAAATATTGCGAATGAATTATTGTCTT
>CANQXU010000182.1 GCA_947627865.1 uncultured Paenochrobactrum sp.
TGGGGAACGATGCAATGGTTGCAATTGGCTGAAAAGCATAATTTACCGCGCGTAGTTTCTATGCAGAATGAGTATAGCCTGCTGCAACGCCACTATGACTTGGAAATGGCGGAGTTAACGCGTCATGAACAGGTCGGTTTATTAGCTTATTCACCTCTCGCGGCTGGCGTGTTGACCGGAAAATATCTTGATGGCCCTATGCCGGAAGGCTCACGCGGTGCTATTTCAGGTTCGGCTTTTTGGCGTAATAATGAGTATTCTTCAAAGGCTGTTAAAGCATACAAGGCTATTGCCGAAAAACACGAGCTGGATTTAGCGCAAATGGCTTTGGCATTTACACTCAGTCGTCCTTTTATGAATTCAGTGATTATAGGCGCAACCAATATGGCGCAGCTGGAAGCAAATGTGAATGCATCTGCTCTTACTCTCTCGCAAGAGGTGTTGAGCGAGATCGGCGCTGTCTATCGTGAAATGCCTCGCCCTTTGTAATGATATAAAGCTGCTCCTAATAAAAGAAAGACTGGCGGAATTCGTTATTCAGCCAGTCATTTTTCAATGGAGATATTCAGCTCTTAAGCCGCGATTGCGATTGGTTCTGTTGGTTGTAATTGGTTGTTATAAGCAATAATTTCATTAAGACACTGGTGCATGAGATCCAGATCAACAGGGCCGACGCGGCTTAAAACTATATCAAGTTCCTCTACAGCATAGCCGTGGTTGAGCATTTCTACCAATGTGTTGATGAGTATTTGTTTATCGTCAAATCTAAAGCGTTGCATGGTTGCGTTCCTGAAATATTGGTCGCCTCGCAGTTGAGAAATAAACCGACATAAAGGTCTCTTCTCAATGGAGCACCTGACAAACGTGCGTATTAAATTTATTAAAAAACAATATCGTGATTGTGGTTAAACTACGGTTAATTTCATAGCGCAGTCAGTCTTACACTAGAAAAATATCTGCACCCAGATGTATGAAAAAAGATCAGTTGGTTAAATGACCGACGATTATGAGTTTAACAACTTTGTTTGAATGATGAAAATTCAATCTTGGCCAATAGTAAAATTGTCCTCTTTAACTGATAAAATGAGAATAAAAATAACGATGAAATATTGAGTTGAATGGCTATTATATATTTTTGGGTTTCAAGCGGATCAACACGACCGCTAAAGCAGTTACTTTAATTTGAGAATCATTAACAAAAAACGCCGGACATGATGCCCGGCGTCTGCTTTTAAATAAGATAAATCTTAATCAATACCTTTGATGACGCCATCATCCCATGTGAATAGGGAGAAGCTTGGTGAGGTCAAATCACCATTTTCGCCATATGTCAGGCCGCCAATTGCAGTCTTAATTGGTTTTCCATCTTTTAGCGCTTCTGCAACGGCAGCAGAATCATCGGCAGAGCCAGCACGTTTAATACCATCTGCGATAACTTCGATAGCTGCATAAGCATTCATGGTGAAAGCTTCTGGCGGAATTCCTTTGGCTTCAAGAGCTGCTGCTGCTGCTTTGGAATCTTCATTCTTCATGGCATCCGCAGCATTTGTGAAGATGGTGCCTTGTGCACTATCACCACCGATCGCCCAATATTCGGTATTGGAGAGACCTTCACCACCGAGCATAATGACATCAACACCGGCATCTTTTAGCTGGCGAGACAGCAAGCCACCTTCTGCATGATAACCGCCAATATAGACAACATTGGCATCTGCTGCTTTCAGCTTTGTAACAAGCGCACTATAGTCTTTATCGCCTGGGGTCACAGAGTCGTAATGAACTTCAGTAACGCCGCCTTTGTTAAGAGCATCCTTAAATGAATCTGCAAGGCCTTTACCATAGGCTGCTTTGTCATGCACAATCGCGACTTTTTTGTCTTTTAGATTGTTCAGGACATAATTAGCCATAACTTCAGCTTGCTGGTCATCACGACCGCAGGTGCGCAGAACATTGGCAAGACCACGTGCTGTCAGATCAGGACCTGTTGCAGTTGGTGTAACCATGATAACACCGTTTTCTGATAGAACATCAGAAACTGGAATAGCCACACCCGTGGTTACAGGGCCTACAACATAAGAAATACCATCACCAACGATCTGGTTGGCAGCAGAGACACCTTGCTTTGGCTCGCCAGCATCATCGGCAAATTTCAGAACAAGTTTTTCACCCAGTACGCCACCATTCTGGTTGATAACTTCAACTGCTGTTTCAGTACCTTTTTTCACTTGATCACCAAATGCGGCAACAGGGCCGGTCAGCGGTGCAATAACACCGATAACGATATCCGCATAGGCTGATGATGCCATGCCAAAACTGGCTGCAAAAACAACACTGGCTAGTAGTTTGGCTTTCATAGTGTTTCCCTCCCAAGGAAAGCTGTACGAATTCTTTTATTGAGCGCCATTTCGTAAACGCGTCTCCTCCGGATACGCAAATAGCTGTTCTTATAAATATCAAATCGTAGTGCACATATTCCCGCTTTGTCTTTTGCTTGATGGAAGACAAAACATAACCAACCCAATAATGAGCATTATTATTTTACGATTGCAATAGGCACTTTTTATTGGCGATGTGTTGTTTTCAGAAAATGCGCGTTAACCAATAATTAAGAAGTTACCGCTGGAAAAGCGAGATTGAATTGACTCTTCCCCCTCTCAAATATTAACGTTTTGTTAATGTTTGGCCCCTGTGGTGAGTAAAGAGTTAAATATGTATTGCGTATCTCTGAAAAAGCTAAGCCTTGCACTTTGTGGTGCTGTAGCAGTTTACGGCAGTATATTTACGCATGCCGCCGCTGGGCAATTCATGGAAACAGCAGGCCTGACATCGCAACCGATCGGGCATTATGAGTTTTGCAAGCGCGAAAAGGCGCAATGCAATATTAAAAGTCGCAGTCTGGCATCTTTAATTGACCTGAATAAAAACTGGCAGCTCATCACCCATGTCAATCTTTCAGTTAATGAGCGTATCAAGCCTATGACTGACATGGAAATTTTCGGCGTTGAAGAATATTGGGCATATCCGACAACTGTTGGTGACTGTGAGGATTACGTGTTGCTAAAACAGCGTGAGCTGGCAGCAGCAGGTATCCCGCTCTCAAATTTGCTCATCACAGTTGTCCGCAAGCCTGATGGTGAAGGTCATGCAGTTTTAACCATACGGACTGAGCAGGGCGATTTTATCCTTGATAATCTGACCGACGAAATCCTCAACTGGCAGGATACAGATTATACTTATCTGAAAAGACAGGCGAATAATCATACTGGTCGTTGGGTCACCATTGATACATCTACCAATTTGCTGGTGGGTTCTGTTCGTCCATAATGCTCCATAAGATACTGGCTAAAGTTCGCGGGCTTTAGCTGGTAGAAATATGGCTGAGCCGTTCTGCTCCCATACGATAGGTTATGGCTTCTGCCAGATGGTGACTTTGCAGGTGAGGGCTATCATCCAAATCCGCCAAGGTGCGTGCGACCTTTAAAATGCGGTGGTAAGCACGTGCGGAGAATCCCATCTTTTCACTGGCTGCGTATAGAAGTTGTCTGCCTTGCTGGTCAGGCATGGCTACCTCTTCAATCAGAGCTGTTGGACAGTGGGCATTGGTTGTATAGGTAGGAAGACCCAAAGCCGAATATCGGGCTGATTGTATTTGTCTTGCAGCAGCAACGCGCACAGCAATGGTTGCACTGCTTTCGCTATTTGCAGGTTTCATCAAATCCATTGCACTGACTGCGGGTACATCCACGCGCAAATCGATACGATCAAGCAGGGGGCCGGAAATACGGGCCTGATAATCGGTCTGACACCTGATACCTCTGGCACAGCTATGTCCGGCTTCTCCGGCCAAACCGCAGCGGCATGGATTCATAGCTGCGATGAGCTGGAATCTGGCCGGATAGGTTGCACGATAATTAACGCGTGCAATAATCGCTTCACCTGTTTCAATTGGTTGTCGTAACGAATCGAGGACTTGCGGCGAAAATTCAGGGAATTCATCGAGAAATAAAACACCATTATGTGCAAGTGAGACTTCACCCGGTTTGGTTTTTATACCACCTCCCACCATTGCAGCCATGGAAGCTGAATGATGAGGCGCACGAAATGGCCGTTGCTGCGATAATGCTCCATTGGTCAGCACACCCGAGATCGAATTGACCATAGATACTTCCAAGAGTTCTTCAGTACTTAGTGGTGGAAGAATGCTGATCAGCCGTTGTGCCAGCATGGATTTTCCTGATCCGGGCGGGCCAACCATGAGTAAATTATGATTGCCGGCAGCACTTAACTCTAATGCTCTCTTCGCTGTTTCCTGTCCCTTGATTTCGCTCAAATCACAGCCATTATTGCGGATAACCGACTTGACTGGCTCTGGTCGTGTCAGAACTTGCGTACCTTTGAAGTGGTTGGCCAAAGCAATAAGACTAATGGGGGCAAGTATATTGGTGTCCTTGCCAGCCCAAGCCGCTTCAGAGCCACCGCTTTGAGGGCATATCAAGCCTTTGCTCAGTCGGTTTGCGGTCATGGCGGCAAGCAAAACACCAGCAACGGATGTAATACTACCATCCAGCGATAATTCACCCAAGATCAGGTAATCACGGATTTCGTCTTTTGGTAAAACTCCCATTGCCGCCATCAGGCCGGCAGCAATGGGCAAATCATAATGAGAGCCTTCCTTGGGAAGATCTGCAGGTGCCATATTAATGGTGACACGTTTGGCTGGCATTGAGAGGCCACAAGCATGAATTGCTGCTTGTATGCGCTCTCTGCTTTCTGCAACCGCTTTATCAGGCAATCCAACAATGCTCATGCCCATTTTACCGGGCGCGATCATGACTTGTACATCTACAGGCACAGCTTCCATACCTATAAAGGCAACAGTACTTATTCTTGCGACCATGTTCCCCCCACAGTCATGCTAATTTCATCAGCATTTAGCTGCCAAGTTAAACATGACTGAGTTGGGGTAGCAAGGTTAAAGCTTAAACTATGAGAATATCAGACTAAGCGACTAGTTGCTTGATGCAATAAATTTAGCGTTTGGCTTCAACCGCATCCCAGAATAGAGCAGCAATATCTGCCCCGCCAAAACGTTTGATTTCGCGAATGCCAGTTGGTGATGTCACATTAATCTCGGTCATATAATCACCAATCACATCGATGCCGACCAAAATAAAGCCACGTTCTTTAAGCGAAGGTCCGATGCGTTCACAAATTTCGCGCTCGCGTGCTGTCAGTTCAGCATGTTCTGCACGGCCGCCCACATGCATATTCGAGCGGGCATCGCTCTCTGGTGGTACACGATTAATCGCGCCAACAGCCTCACCATCAATAAGAATAATGCGCTTGTCGCCCGAGCGAACGTCTTTTAGATATCGCTGCACAATAAATGGCTCGCGATACATCTGTTCAAAGATTTCGAGCAGGGACGTCAGGTTACGGTCATCGGTGGTCAGATGAAATACACCAGCACCACCATTACCATAAAGCGGTTTGATAATTATTTCGCCAAATTCCTTGCGGAATTCGAGCACTTCCTGAAGATCCTTAGTGATGAGTGTTTCCGGCATCAAATCCGGAAATTCAGTCACAAAGATTTTTTCGGGGCTGTTACGGACCCAGGCAGGGTCATTCACGACCAAGGTTTTAGGGTGGATACGTTCAAGCAAATGGGTGGTGGTGATGTAGTTCATATCAAATGGCGGATCTTGACGAAGCAAGATGACATCCATTTCTGATAGATCACGCTTTTCAGGTGCGCCTAAGGTAAAATGATCGCCTTTCACGTCACGCACATGCAGCTCTTCAATGCGTGCGCTTACGATGCCATCGCGCATCGAGAGACGGTCAGGTGTATAGTGATAAAGTGAATGGCCGCGTCTTTGCGCTTCAAGAGATAGCGCAAAACTTGTATCGCCTTCGATATTTACCGTGCTGATATGGTCCATCTGGACAGCAATTTTCAGAGCCATTCTATCCTCGGAGCTAGAGCATTTCGTAGCCCAATATTCTATTTGGCCGCCACGAGAATGCGATAATGTCAATAATCTTGGCATATCGTCTTTTCAATATTTGAAGTTGCGAATACGATAGTGCCGTCAGTATAGGGGGCGAGCATATTACCACAGACGGATGAAATCAATTTCCATGGTAATATGCCTTAACTCTATTTTCCAAAAGCTGAATTGGAGTTTTGTTTTTCCTGTACAACTTTTATCATAAGATCAGACTGTGATTGTATTTTATATAGATAACCGCGATTATTCGACAGCTTCTACAATCACAATCTCTCCGTCTGCTACAGTTTGGCGAATAGCTTTGGCAGCTTGGTAATCATCGGA
>CANQXU010000183.1 GCA_947627865.1 uncultured Paenochrobactrum sp.
ACTGCTACTCAAAAAGGGAAACCACTCATTCGTCTGGCTGCTGCGGCTTTTGACGAATTCCGCAAGGAGCATTCATCCGGCTTCAGCTTTGCTGTGTGAATAGCTTGCGGTTTTTGCCGCTCCTTTATTGGAGTTGAGCGGCGTTGACACCGTGCATTGTGGGGGCAATGCACGGTGTCCTTTTTTATTTAACCTTTTTATGGATGACTTTACCTTGATGCATCTGCGGCAAGAAGATAGTCAATAGCCCAAGTAATGGCAGGAAAGAACAGATCCAATAAACATATTCTATGCCTTTGCTGTCGGCAACGATGCCAAGAACGGCAGCTGCAATGCCGGCCATACCAAATGCAAAACCAAAGAATAAGCCTGAGATCATGCCAACACGACCAGGAACGAGTTGCTGTGCAAAAACGACGATAGCCGGAAAGGCAGAAGCCAGAATAAATCCGATGATAGCAGTCAGAACTGCCGTTACTGGTAAATTTGCATATGGCATGACAAGTGTGAATGGCAAAACACCAAGAATAGAGAACCAAATCACACTACGTGTGCCAATCCTGTCTCCAATCGGTCCGCCAATGATAGTACCAGCGGCAACTGCTGCAAGAAACACAAAAAGCAATATTTGTGATGCCTGAACACTCACGCCAAAATGGTTGATCGTATAGAAAGTATAATAGCTGCTGAGGCTCACCATATAAATGTTTTTGGTGAAAACGAGCAATGCCAATATTGCAATGCAAAGGATTACTTTATTACGCGGTAATGGCAGTGTCTTGTCTGCAGGTGGGCGTTTTGCATTAGCTTTATGATAATGCTTGTACCAATTGCCGACATAGGTGAGGACAAACATGCCGATTAATGCAGCGATCGCGAACCATGCAACACTCGACTGGCCAAGTGGCAGAATGATAAATGCTGCTAATAAAGGTCCGGTTGACGAGCCAAAATTGCCGCCGACCTGAAAAAGCGATTGCGCAAAGCCATGACGACCCCCTGATGCAAGGCGCGCAACACGCGATGCTTCTGGATGGAAAATAGAAGATCCAAGCCCAATGGCGCCAGCACCAAGTAATAAGCCTAAATAGTGCTGTGCATAAGCAACCAAAAGCAGGCCAATAAGTGTGAGTGCCATACCAACAGGAAGTGAATAGGGCATTGGCTTTTTATCAGTAACTATACCCACAATTGGCTGAAGAATGGATGCTGTGAGCTGAAAAGTAAATGTTAAAAGTCCGATCTGCCAGAATGACAAATTGTAATTGTCTTTTAGCATCGGATAAATAGCTGGCAGCAATGATTGCATTAAATCATTGAGAAAATGCCCCATGCTAACTGCAACAATAATATTAAGAACGGTTAATTCAGCAACTGCACTATGCTGGCTACTATTATTCTCTGGTGTAGTACTTACACTCATTTTTATCTCCATGGCTGCACCATAATTAAATACGGTGCAGATTATGCATTTGGTATCACGCTGATTAGATCGTGGCGTGAATGATGTAGCGGTTGTTTTGCTTCAAGAGCACTAATGGCTATGCGCTATCAAAAATATGCAAAGCACAACTTCCGGACCATCAGTGAATTTATCGAAATTGATTTAAGCCCGCTTTCGTGCTTTGGTACATTACTTTCGAGAGTGGGCCAAGCTGGTATCGGGTAGTGTAAAATGTGTGAGATGAATATAACGCGGCCCGCCGTTCAATACCAAAAGCTTCACAATGAGCGTCTGATAATGCTGGAGGGTATGGGTGGCCCGGTAGTGGCGCTGCCCGCAAATTATGTGAGTGGTTATTGCATCCCACCACATTCCCATAGTAGAGCCCAGCTGCTGTGTGCCACCAGTGGTGTGGTGTTGGTGACAACGGCTGCGGGGCGTTGGATTATTCCTTCTGAACATGCAATTTGGATACCACCGCATATTGTTCACGCAGTTGAAATTATTGGGGATGTAGAGATGCGTTCCCTTTATATTGCGCCAGATGCTGTTTCAGCTTTGCCAGCCAATTTACAAGTGGTTGGCTTGACGGATCTAATGCGTAATCTCATCATTGACGCAACAAGCAATGCTGTCACGCCACAAGATGGGCAAGCTATTAATCATGCACGCAATAATCTTGTGATTGAGCTGATCCTGCATGATTTGAAAAGTCTTCCGGTTATGCCATTGGGTTTGCCGCTCCCAACTGAACGTAAGCTTGAAAAATTATGCCGTCAGTTTTTAAAAACACCGACGCATCAGGTTACAATTGATGATTGGGCCAAGAAAATGGCAATGAGCCGTCGGTCATTTACGCGTCATTTTCAAAAGCAGCTAGGTGTTAGCTTTTCTCTTTGGCGGCAACAGGCCTGTTTATTTGCAGCACTGCCGCGGTTAACAGATGGTGAGCTGATCACGAATGTAGCAATGGATCTGGGCTATGACAGCGTTGCCGCTTTTTCGACGATGTTTAGAAGAATGATGGGAAAATCGCCACGCCTCTATCTAAAGAGCCAACGAATGGATATAGACTGAGCTTAATATAGGCATTGTATGGCGGTTTCAGATTTGAATTGTTTATTGGTATAAGGCAGCGTAAGAGAAGACTATGTTGTTCAAGAGCCGGCATCAGCCCACTTTTGCTGAACGTTTAAGGTTGTTGATATGGCCTCGTCGGTCATTTTCGCGTTCTTTTCGTTATTATGGTAAAAGAATTCTCCGTATCACTGCATCACCACATAGTGTAGCAGCAGGCTTGGCTGTTGGTATTTTTGCAGCGTTTACGCCTTTTTGGGGCTTTCATGTTATATTGGCAGTAATTCTTGCATATTTATTTGCCGGTAATATTGCTGCGGCAATATTAGGTACAACTTTTGCTAATCCTATAACGCTTCCCTTTATATGGGGTGGAACCTATGAGATGGGACAATTCATTCTATCTCATGGTGAACAAGGCGAACATCAAGCATTGGACTTGAAAGAGTTGCTGTCAAATTGGCACTTCGTTGAAATATGGACACCATTCATTAAGCCGATGCTATATGGTTCCAGCATAGTTGGAGTGGCTTTTGCACTGTTTGTTTATGCTGTTACGCGTATTTCAGTCGCATCATATCGTCACAAACGATTGCAACAAATTGCAGAACGTCAGGAAAATACCAGTAAAACACAGGGTGGTGTCTCATGATTATCGGTATCGGCAATGATATTATCGATATTAGACGTATTGAAAAGACACTTGAGACACATGGTGATCGATTTATAAACCGCGTTTATACTGATATTGAACGTGAAAAATCTGAGGGCCGTAAACAACGTGCTGCTTCTTATGCCAAGCGCTTTGCTGCGAAAGAAGCCTGCGCCAAAGCTTTGGGAACCGGTATCGCTCAAGGTGTATTTTGGCGTGACATGGGCGTTGTGAACCTGCCAAGCGGCAAGCCGACCATGTTGCTGACAGGGGGGGCCGCTGAAATATTAAAGCAGCTCGTGCCGGTTAATATGAAACCTGCCATACATCTGACAATAACGGATGATTTTCCTCATGCGCAAGCATTTGTTATCATCGAGGCAATTCCTGCTGTTTGAACATATACATATAGACTGTAACTCTCGGCTTTTCTGTTGTAATAAAGCTGATGGTGCCATCATACATTGCGCAAATTGCTAAGTGTCACTAGAACGCCTTTGTGTGCCGATTTGGAGAAGTTTGAGAGTGTTTAGAAAAAAAGATAAGAAATCTGGTGGTATAGGCGAAACTATCAGCGTGATTGTGCAGGCGCTTTTGCTGGCACTGATTATCCGCAGTCTCTTTTTTCAGCCGTTCAGTATTCCTTCCGGTTCCATGAGACCAACACTTCTGGAAGGCGATTATCTTTTTGTCTCCAAATTTGCCTATGGCTATTCGCGTTATTCATTTCCTTTTTCGCCTGATTTATTCTCCGGCCGCATCTGGGCAACCGAGCCTGAACGCGGCGATGTAGCTGTATTTAAGCTTCCGAGTGATACCAATATTGATTATATCAAGCGCGTTATCGGCTTGCCGGGTGATCGCGTGCAAATGCGCGGTGGCGTCCTTTATATCAATGATGAACCGGTTAAGCGTGAGAAAATCGGCACGGTTAATAATCGTGATGTGACAGAACAATCCCGCCCCGTTGAGGTGTACCGCGAAACACTGCCAAATGGCGTTACCTATGATACGCTGGACTTGGCGCCCAACACCATCGGTGATGACACACGTGTCTTTGAAGTGCCCGAAGGGCATTACTTTATGATGGGCGACAACCGTGACAACTCACTTGATAGTCGTTTCAGTGTCGGTTATGTGCCGTTTGAGAATTTTGTAGGCCGTGCCAATATTATTTTCTTCTCTATTGCTGGTAAAAATAGCCCGCTGGAGTTTTGGAAATGGCCAACTGATGTTCGCTTTAACAGATTGTTCGATTCTATCAGTGCAGAACCGAAAACTGAAATAACAGGCTCCTAATACTGCCTGCGATACATGTATAGCCAATAATGAACATAAAAAAGCTTGAGCCAATGACCGTAAATGCAAAAACAGTTGCCCTTCTGGAAGAGCGCACAGGCCATCACTTCGCTGACTTGGCTCGGCTTGAGCAGGCATTGACGCATTCAAGTGTTCAGTCACCTGATGGTATAAATTATGAACGGCTTGAGTTTTTGGGCGATCGTGTTCTTGGGCTATGCATAGCTGAATTGCTGCACACAACATTCCCTGATGCGGTTGAGGGTGAGCTTTCTGTGCGCCTGAATGCTTTGGTTAATGCGGAAGCTTGCGCAGCAATCGCTGATGAACTTGGTCTGGCGCCATTTATCCGGACTGGCGCCGATATTAAATCGCTCAAAGATAAAAGAATGCTCAATGTGCGGGCAGATGTCGTAGAGGCATTAATCGCAACAATTTATCTTGATGGTGGTTTGGATGCTGTTCGGCCATTTATTGCGCGCTACTGGAAACAGCGTGCCCTGGAAATAGGTGCAGCGCGTCGCGATGCAAAAACCGAATTACAAGAATGGGCGCATCAGCAAGGCAATGTACAGCCTATCTACACCATTATTAGCCGTGAAGGTCCTGATCACGAGCCAGTTTTCACTGTTGAGGTGAATGTTAAAGGCTTTGATAAGGCGCATGGTGAAGGACGGTCAAAGCGTATTGCAGAACAGCAGGCGGCTGAAGTTGTTTTGCTGCGTGAAGGCGTCTGGGCAAAAGAACACGAAGAAGAATAAGAACAGTGCATTTATCGCGTGAAATATAGTAAGCTACGCGTAATTTTAAAATTGGCACTCTTCATGCAGCAGAGCCGAAGTGCATCTGCATAAAAGGAAAAAATATGAACAATGAAACAGCGCCTGCAGCGGATGCTGCCAGACAAACGCGTTCGGGCTTTGTGGCTCTGATTGGTGCGCCAAATGCGGGTAAATCAACTTTAGTCAATCAGCTTGTTGGCACTAAAGTTTCTATCGTTACGCATAAAGTGCAGACCACGCGTGCGCTGGTTCGAGGCATATATGTCGAAGATGATTCCCAAGTTGTTTTGGTCGATACACCGGGTATCTTTCAGCCAAAACGTCGCTTGGACCGCGCCATGGTGACTACGGCTTGGGGTGGGGCAAAAGATGCAGATATTATCCTCATCATCCTTGATGCTCAGGCTGGCTTTAATGAAAATGCCCAAGGGTTGATGGAGAGAGTGAAAGACGTCCGCCAGAAAAAGGTTCTTGTTCTTAACAAAGTTGATCGTGTTGATCCGCCAAAGCTTCTGGATCTGGCGCAAAAAGCCAATGAAGTTGCGGCTTTTGACAATACCTTTATGATTTCTGCGCTCACAGGCTCCGGCTGTAAAGATCTGTCAAAATATTTAGCCGAAACAGTTCCTTTTGGCCCTTGGTATTATCCGGAAGATCAGATTTCTGATATGCCCATGCGTCAGCTTGCTGCTGAAGTGACAAGAGAAAAGCTCTATCTGCGCTTGCATGAAGAACTGCCATATTCATCAACGATTGAAACTGAAAGCTGGGAAGAGCGCAAAGACGGTTCAGTTCGTATCGAACAGGTCATTTATGTCGAGCGTGACAGCCAGAAAAAAATTGTGCTTGGCCATAAAGGTGAGACGATCAAAACAATCGGTCAATTGGCGCGCAAAGAAATATCTGAAATTCTTGAGCAGCCTGTTCATTTGTTTTTATTTGTTAAAGTGCGCGAAAATTGGGGGAATGACCCTGAGCGTTATCGTGA
>CANQXU010000184.1 GCA_947627865.1 uncultured Paenochrobactrum sp.
CATTCACACGCTTTATGCCAAGCTTCTCCCATTCTGCTATGGTTTTACCCTGATCAGGCCCCTCTAAAGCACAGCTTATCTGCTCCGGCACGTCAACCTCGAAGCCCCAGTCACGCCCTGTTTGCCAGCCATGCTTTTGCAAGTAATATGCAATGGAGGCAAGACTATCAGGCACCGAGTTCCAAATATCGGCCTTGCCATCCTTATCAAAATCTACTGCATATTTTAGAAAAGACGTTGGCATAAATTGTGGCTGGCCAAGCGCACCAGCCCATGAGCTTTTCAGCATCTTCACAGAGATATGCCCTTGTTGTATAATCTGTAAAGCCGCAAGGAGCTCATCTCGAAACATATCTTTGCGCGTTGCCAGATATGCCTTTGTGCCAAGAACATCCAAAGCATTGTGCGGAATTTTTGCATTTCCAAATGCAGATTCTCGCCCCCATATAGCGACGACAATGGAGGCAGGCACACCGTAAGCATTTGAAATACCATCAAGAGTTTGTTGATAACGCTTCAAGCGATCGCGACCAGCTTTGGTCTGATAATCAAGACTATTAGGGTTGAAATACTGTGCCGGAACGCCAAATTCTGCTTGGGTTTGCTTCTGCGTACCATTTCGTGGTGCACCCGGCAGTACCAGGTCCGGCAAATCCCAATTGATGCGGGCATTTTTCATCGCTGCATCGAAAACAGCCTTTGAGATACCTTGTTGACGGGCTTGCGGCCAGAGTTCCTGCTCCAGCCATATATGGTATTGCGCTTCAACATTCAGCTTTGAGGTCTGCGCTTTAGCCGCTGTCAAGCTCAGTGGATACAAAAGAAGGAGAAGCAAAGGCCATCTGACAAGATTACGTATGCGCATTTTATGAATGACTTGTAAAATGCGCTTCATATATCTTCCCTTTATCGGCGATTAACCTTAAAGCGCTGTGCGCGCACGCAATGCTGCGGAGAGTGTACCTTCGTCCAAATAATCAAGCTCACCACCCACAGGCACACCATGAGCAAGACGCGTCACCTTTATTTCAAAGGATGACAATTGATCCGTAATATAATGGGCTGTCGTTTGACCTTCCACAGTCGCATTGACTGCCAGAATGATTTCTTTGACATCCCCTGCGGCTACACGTTCAATCAGGCTTTTAATATTCAGATCATCCGGCCCAATACCATCCAGTGGTGATAAACGACCGCCCAATACATGATAACCGACATTCATCGTTCCAGCGCGCTCTAAAGCCCAGAGATCGGAAACATCTTCAACCACAATGAGCATCGATGGATCACGGCGATGATCAACACAAATGGTGCAAGGATCACTCGTATCAACATTTCCACAATTGCTGCAAATACGAACTTTATCCGCTGCTTCCTGCATTGCTCCTCCTAAAGGAACCAGCAATGCTTCCTTTTTCTTGATAAGATGGAGTGCAGCGCGGCGTGCAGAGCGCGGCCCAAGCCCCGGTACTCGTGCCAGCAACTGGATGAGACGTTCAATTTCGGGACCGGCAATTCGTTTTGACATAATAGGGATGCATCAAATATGAGGAGAGCGGCGGCATAAACCGCCGCCAAATCAGGGCGCTTAAAAAGGAAGCTTAAAGCCTGGAGGAATTGGTAGGCCTGCGGTTAAGGCTTGAGTTTTTTCAGCCATGAGAGCTTCAAGCTTGCCCTTGGCATCATTGTGGGCAGCAATAATGAGATCTTCAAGAATCTCACCTTCACCCTCTTTCACCAATGACGGATCAATTTTAAGCCCCGATAGAACGCCCTTACCCGACAAGGTCACACTGACAAGGCCGCCACCGGAATTAGCAGTAACTTCCAATTCTGCGATTTCGTCCTGCAGTGCCTTCATCTTCGACTGCATTTCTTTCGCTTGTTTCATCATGCCCATCATATCGCGCATGCTGGTACTCCTTGTTCAGATAAACTCTATCAACTGTTTAAGAGGGATATAATCAGATTATCGGTAATTTAAAGATCATCATCCTCAGGAAGAATATTATCTTCATTTAAATGATCATTTTCCAAGTCATCCGTATCCGCAGCAGTGATGCGGACATCCGTAATTTTAGCACCTGGAAAAGCAGCGAGAATGGCAGCAACATCCGGATCTTCGCGCGCATCCGATACAAGCATTGTCCGGCGCTCGGTATCCGCTTCGGAAATTGTCTTGCCAGCGACATCACGAACCACTGTGACAACCCAGCGAACACCTGTCCAAGTCAAAAGGCGTTGTGTGATATCATTGGCCAAAGTTCTTGGCGCATCATCACTCAAACCAATTTCAAGACGGCCTGGTGCAATGGATGCCAAACGAACATAATTTTTAATCAGAATTTTAAACTGAACATCGCGATATTTATCAGCCAAATCAACCAGATCATGCAGAGAGTTTAGTGCAATCTGGGGCTCGGCATGGTTATCTGCTTGCGATTCTACGGATGCTTGAAACTGGGCTGGTTCCTGCACAGGTTCAACAAGCCGCATCGCAACAGAGCCGTTGTTGCCTCTGGCACCCACAGATTGTGTGCCGATAGCATTGGCCGTTGCTTGGTTGTTTGCCTGAGCATTTGAGCCACCGCCACCTTGAGGACGCGGCAAGGCAGGAGCTCCACCTTGTGGTGCAGCCGATATATGACCAGCTGTAATGGCTTTGAGTGCTTCATCCAATGTTGGCAGATCAGCAGCATGTGCCAATCTTATCAGCACCATTTCCGCAGCTTGAACCGGACGATTGGCATTTTCCACTTCGGCTATGCCTTTTAAAAGCATTTGCCAGCTGCGGGACAATGTCCGGATTGAAAGTTTTTGCGCAAAATCACGACCACGCAGGCGCTCATCTTCAGACAAGGAGACATCGTCAGCAATATCCGGCGTAAAACGAAGGCGTGTCACCAGATGATTAAAGTCCGCCAGATCGGTTAGCACCACCGCCGGATCGGCACCAATATTATATTGCTCGCGGAACTCTGTCAGCGCAGCAGCAATATTGCCACTCATCAAATTTTCAAAAAGATCAATGATACGCGCACGATCTGCAAGACCAAGCATTGAACGCACAGAATCAGCATCAACCTTGCCACCGCCATGCGCAATAGCCTGATCAAATATCGACAACGAATCGCGTGCAGACCCTTCACCCGCGCGTGCAATCATGGCCAGTGAAGTGTCGTCCACCTCGATATTTTCAAGACCTGCCAATTTACGCAAATATTGTGCCAAAGTTCCCGACTCAATACGACGCAGATCAAATCTCTGACAACGCGACAAAACAGTGATTGGAACCTTGCGGATTTCCGTTGTCGCGAAAATGAACTTTACGTGCGGTGGTGGCTCTTCCAGTGTTTTCAACAGGCCGTTAAAGGCCTGTGTAGAGAGCATATGCACTTCGTCGATGATATAAACTTTATAGCGTGCAGACACCGGACGATAGCGCACTTGTTCGATTATCTCGCGGATATCGTCAATACCCGTATGCGATGCCGCATCCATCTCGATCACATCGACATGGCGGCCTTCCATAATGGCCTGACAATGCTCGCCTGGAATTTTCAGATCGATCGTCGGCTGGTCAATCGAATCACTTTGATAGTTCAATGCCCGCGCCAAAATACGCGCTGTTGTTGTTTTCCCAACGCCTCGAACGCCAGTCAGCATCCATGCTTGTGCGATGCGCCCGGTTTCAAAAGCATTGGAAAGTGTACGAACCATCGGCTCCTGACCGATAAGATCGTCAAAATTCTGAGGACGGTATTTTCTGGCAAGAACGCGATAGGCGCCATTTTCGGATTTTGTGTCCATTGCGACCTTCCCGTTAAGTTCTCTGGAGCCTTTTCTCTTGTGAGCAGTGTGGCGACACATAAATGTGCGGTCAATATAATTTACATGCCCTGAAAAGGAAAAGGTGGGAGGCTGGCACGATGACCCGTGCCGGGCTCGTTAGGGCTGCTTCCTTCCGGACCTGACCCGGTTGGCGAGTGGCTCGTCCACCACCAACCTCCCACATTGCATATCGTCAATTCGAAAAGAAAAAGCAAGCACTACTAATAAAAAACTGCTAAATTGATGATTATGAAACAATTTGTGCTCGATCATAGGCTTGAAGCCGATAGTTTTCCCCTGACTCGTCTGGGGCTTTGTGAATTACGCTTGCTGAATGACAAGCGTTGGCCCTGGCTTATATTGGTTCCGCAGCGGCCGGATCTCGTTGAGCTGACGGATATGACGCCGTTGGACCAAACATTGCTGACCTTTGAAGCGGGGCTGGTTACGACAGCATTGAAAAACCATACAGGGTGCCTGAAAATTAATACTGGTGCTTTGGGCAATGTGGTTCGTCAATTGCATTTTCATGTTGTTGCACGCAATGAGGGCGATGCTGGCTGGCCGGGTCCCGTATGGGGGCATGGTACGCGTGAGCCATATGAGCCGCAAGAAGCACAAGACCTTATTGAGAAACTATTGAAAGCACTGTGATTTCTCACAATCACGACCACACAAGCATGTCGCATTCATTGCTTCAATGCGACATGCTTTAATCTGCATCAAATAAACAGTTCAGCAAATATTTGTGTGGCTTTTTTATGCGATTTTACCTTTATGACCTCCAACAGATTGAAGCCTCACAACGTTTGAGCTTTTCCGGCAACCGGATTGATACGGCTTCTGAAAAAAGAAACATCAATGCAAGCGCTGAGGCTTTGCAGCACGACAATGCGCAAACCCTGCTGCTGAGCAGCGGCCATGTTTTCATCAAACAAGGCCAAAACGGCTCCGCTAATTGTTGGTTTAGTATTGAAGAGGCGCGAGCGTTAAACTGCGATACCAAATCGGCTATTGTATTGGGAACCTATGAGCAACAAACGCGTATGGCGATGGTCTCGTCACTAAAGCCTGAAGAACTGTTTGCTCCCATTACTGCCGTTACGTATCGCTCGGCATTTACCCAACAGATACTCAGCCATGAAGATTTAGGTGCGCTGGCAGAAGCAGCAGCGCTTGATAGCTGGAATCGCAGCCATCGCTTTTGCAGTCGCTGCGGTGCAGCAACAAGAATGGTGTCCGGTGGTTTCAAAAGGGTTTGCCGCCACTGTAACGGAGAACATTTCCCGCGCACTGACCCTGTGGCAATTATGCTGCCTGTGCGTGGAGATCGCTGCATACTAGCGAGAAGTCCGCATTTTGCTGAAAATGTTTATTCATGTCTTGCAGGCTTTATCGAACCAGGTGAGACCATTGAAACTGCGGTTCGCCGTGAAAGCAAGGAAGAAATGGGTTTAGAAATAGGACGTGTTGGCTATCACGCCAGCCAGCCATGGCCATTTCCCTATTCGCTCATGATCGGATGTCATGCGGAAGTACTCAGCGATGAGTTCACCATTGATAGAGATGAATTGGAAGATGGCCGCTGGTTTGACAAGCAAGAAGTCAAAATGATGTTATCCGGCAACCATCCACAAGGACTGACCTGCCCGTCTACCGGAGCGATCGCGTCACATCTCATTCAGATTTGGGCGCAAAGCATATAAAAGGCCAGTAATAACCGGCCTTTTATTCATGGATATTGCCCTGCTTATTCAGCTGGCAATATTTGCGTGTCACGAAAATCACTACCGGAATAAACTCCCAGAATACGGACTTCTTTAGAGAAGAAAGCCAGCTCTTCCAGTGCAAGCCTTACATTATGATCATCCGGATGACCTTCAATATCGGCGTAAAACTGCGTTGCAATGAACTTTCCGCCCATCTGATAGCTTTCCAGCTTGGTCATATTCACACCATTGGTAGCAAAACCGCCCAAAGCTTTATATAGAGCCGCAGGAACGTTTCTTACGCGGAAAACAAAAGTGGTCATCACTCTTTCGCCGTTTTGTGGCTGAGCAATCCATTTTTTGGTTTTGGACAATACCACAAAACGCGTAATATTATCTTCCGCGTCCTCGACATTACTTTCCATAATATCGAGACCGTAAAGCTCTGCGGCAAGCAATGGCGCAAGAGCTGCCATTGAAGGATCTTTCAGATCGGCAACAAGGCGTGCAGCGCCGGCTGTGTCACCAGCAACCATTGGTTTCCAGCCATTATTTCT
>CANQXU010000185.1 GCA_947627865.1 uncultured Paenochrobactrum sp.
CACAGCAAGCATCAATTGCAATTGGTGTGGCGATTGCAGGCGGGGTTTTGGAGCTTAGTACTCATTTTAGTGGCGGACAGATGAGCCTTTATGACTTTCATATCAGCTTTTATATTGTGGCTGCTATATCGGCGACAGCTTTTTTCATCTTCAAGCGTTTGCCTGTCAATGCAGGGTATGAAGTATCAGGCGGCAAACAATAAAAAGCTCCGGTGATCCGTCACCGGAGCCCAAATTTTGATATAGCAGATGCTATGAAAATCAGCCGCGAAAATTAAAGGCTAATAAATATAGCTCAACCGATTCAGCCCGTGAGGCTGGTGGTTTGACATGATGAACCGAATGGAACTTTTTCTTCAAAAGAGCTAACAGTTCATTCTCGGTGCCGCCCTGAAATGTCTTGGTCAGAAAATGGCCACCAGGCTTCAGAACTGAAATCGCAAAATCTGCGGCAACTTCACAAAGATGAGCAGTGCGCAAATGATCAGTACGACGGTGACCTGTCGTTGGGGCTGCCATATCGGATAAAACAATATCAGGCTTGTCACCTAATGTTTCAATAAGCGTATCCGGTGCATCATCATCAAGAAAGTCCATTTTCAGCAAGATAACGCCTGGAAGCGGATCAACCTCAAGATAGTCAATGCCAACGACATGCGGATCTTCATCTGTTGAACCAACAATTTTTGCAGCTATTTGCGACCAGCCGCCAGGGGCTGCACCAAGATCGATAATTTTTTGACCTTTTTTTAATAAATTATAGCGGTCATTGATTTCGATCAGCTTATATGCAGCGCGTGAACGGTAGCCGTCTTGTCTGGAGCGGTGAACATATGGATCATTCAGGTGACGCTCTAACCAGCGGCGCGATGATTCTTTAATCGTTCCTGCTTTTTTCTTTACACGTGTGTGTAAAACGCGGGTACCGGAGCCGCCACGTCCGCCTGTTTTCAGGCCACTGCCTTTCGGGGTTCCACTTTTACTCATAACTTCGCCTTATCAGACATTCTGTCTGTATTTATAGTGTGTATGATTGCGCTGATGGCGCCATACACCATCCCGCGACATCAACTCTGTTAATATACCTTCGCGCAAACCACGGTCAGCGACAAGCAGTTTCTCGCTTGGCCAGACATTGCGGATTGCATCAAGAATTGCACAACCGGCAAGAACCAGATCTGCTCTGTCCGAGCCGATGCATGGATTGGCCACACGCGCATCAAAATCCCATGAAAGCAATTTTTGCGTCATGCGGGTTACATCTTCTGTTCCCATCCACATACCATCAACACGCCGACGATCATAGCGCTCAAGCCCGAGATGAATTCCCGCGAGTGTCGTCACTGTGCCAGACGTTCCTAAAAGATGGAAGCGTGTGCCTTTGGCAAGGTTCCCCAGCTGGTGCCTTTCAGAAAAGTCACTAATCATGGAGCTCACATGATCAACCATAGCTGTAAAACTGTCAGAGGTGACATTGCGGCCATCAAATCGCTCGGCCAGGGTTACGACGCCGACGGGCAGGGATGTCCAAGCAATAATATGCTCGGCAAGCCGCGGTGAGCGGCGTTTTGAAACATCAATCAATGCAATTTCAGATGAGCCGCCGCCAATATCAAACAAAACAATGGCTTCCGTATCATGGGCAACCAGTGTTCCACATCCCGATACGGCAAGTCTTGCTTCGGTTTGCCGATCAACAATTTCAAGTTCAAGGCCGGCTTCATCTCGCACACGTTGTAAGAAATGCTCGCCATTGGTTGCCGCACGACAGGCTTCTGTCGCAATGAGGCGGGAGCGTCGTATTGTGCGCGAAGTTAATTTGTCCTGACAAATTTTTAAGGCTTCAATAGCACGATCCATTGCCTGCTCGCTCAAGCAACCAGTGCTGCTCAGGCCCTCACCAAGCCGTACGATGCGAGAATAAGCATCAACGACCTTAAACTGACCAGGGCGAGTAGGGGCAGCAATCAACAAACGGCAATTATTGGTGCCAAGATCAAGGGCCGCATAAAGCGGCATATTATTGGCTGGATATGATCTTGGAGTAAATGGTTTTCCAGCAGGTATATTTGATACTTGTTCGGCTATCTGCGCAGATCGGGGTGAGTTTTTAGGGCGTAACTGCGAATGGTTTTGCTGGGCACCTCGAAAGCCGAAACTACCCTGAAAACTGTCCTGAAAACCGCTGTCTTTAAATTCCGCGCGGTGCCCGTTAACTTGCAAGCTCTCAGCAGAAATCTCAGTATCTGCATTTTTTACATGGCCGTTCTTAGCGGTATCCGCGTTTAATTGAGCTCGCTTATTCGCGGCGAGGTTTTCAGCCGCCACCCTAGCAAAATGCCGTCCACGTCTAGCACGGCGTTTACGCTTTGATTTTTGCTTGTCTGTATCGCTGTCATTGTCATTTTTGCGATCATTAATGCTATGATCTGCAATAGCGGAGCTGTGCTTTTGGCCACGCGCCACTCTTTTCTGCGGCTCAGCGGCTGCAGAATTGCTTTTATTGCCGGTCTTGCCCAAAGCCTTGCCGAGCTTACGGCGACGGGCACGTTTCTTCTGCCCCTCAAAGTCTGAGGAGTTATTTTTCTGGCGCGAGGTGGTCGCACTGCCATCTTCGCGGCTGGATCGTCCCGGGTCAGGCACGTTGCCGTGAGTTTGCCCGCCGGTACCGGCTTTGCGGTTGTCATCCCGCCTTAAACCGTTTTTGGTCATTGAAACTGCATTGCCGCCAGTTTTTTGACCAGACGTCCCGCCCTTCAACGGCTTAATGCCGTGCTGTTCGGGGTTATCCAAGGTACATCGTCCTTATGGTGCCGCGCAGTCGATTGTGACGCAAGCAGGCACTTTTCAATCATCGTTGGTGTTAATGTAGCAGTGGTTGGATGATTTACCAAGGGTTGGTATGTTCCTATGCAGTGATATATTTCGAAAAAAATTTCAAATTTGCAGAGAAACGCAAAACCTGTCACAGAGCAGGTCAGTGTTATATATCGGGCGGCTTTACATAATTAATTACGGGAAAGGCTGTATTCGTGGCGAGTAATAGCGGTCAGCATAAGTTTAAATGGGGCGTTGTGGGGACTGGAACCATTGCCAGAGCCTTTATAAATGACATGAAATATTTAGATGGGACTGTAAAAGTTGCTGCTATTTATGGTCGTTCATCTGAAAAAGTTAAAAATACGGCTCAAGAATTCGGCATTCCAAATCACTATGATTCGTTTAACGATTTTCTAGCAGATCCCAATATTGACGGAATATATATAGCGCTTCCCAATCATTTACATTTTTCCTTCGCAGAAATGGCATTACAGGCTTTAAAGCCTGTTTTGGTGGAAAAGCCGTTATGCCTTAATAGTGATGAAGCCATGAGCCTGCAAAAGCTGGCACGCGAAAAAAATACATTCATCATGGAGGCAATGTGGACACGATTTCTTCCAGCTTTTGAAGCGGTCAAGAAAGCAGTTCTATCCGGTCAGATTGGTAAGATTGAAGCAATTGAGGCTGATCTTGCTTACTTGAAAGAGGAAGAGCAGGAAGGCCGCTTTTTCGATGCAGCGCAAGGAGGGGGCGCATCATTGGATTTGGGCGTATATCCATTGTCCTTAACCATCAGTTTGCTGGGGCATCCGGAGGCCGTTAATGGCAATTGGTCGGCAGCACAAACGGGAGTTGATAAAACTGCACATTATCGGTTGAGTTACCCTGATGCTAAGGCAGATATTTCATGTGGTTTTAACCGAAATGGACGCAATGAATATATTATTTATGGCTCGGAAGGAGCTATTCTTATTCATGATCCATTTTTAAAAGCGAGCCGTATCAGTTATTTATCGCATTGGGCGGCTAAGTTCTGGTTATCATCATTCTTGCGTAAAAATGCTGTACTCTACAAACTCATTTCACGCATGAGCCTACCCGGTAAAAAAACAATCAACTATCCACTAGCGGGAAATGGCCTGCACTACCAAGCAGCAGCGATGGTCGCAGCTATTGCGGCGGGTAAAACTGAAATAGCGCAAAACACGCTTGAAGACAGTGTGCAGGTTTTACAAATTATTGATCAGGTGCTAACGCAGCCACCGATTGCATCATAATGGCTCAAAATGTGCTGCGCATCTGATATGGCTGAGGCATTTGATTGGCATTATTGAGTGCAAGCGCAATTTCGGTGATATGTAGCGCTACGTTACCGGAGAAAAATGGCTGGGTATTTGTTTGTATTGCTTGCGCCTGATCTGCAATGCCTTTGGCAAAATCAATTTGTGAAGGGAAAGCGGGCAGAGATTTAGATGCGGGTCTTTTGTTGTAGCGAAGCTTCTTACCAGGGGCTGGTCTGAAATTGATGAATTTTCTAAGCCTTGGCTCTATCTGATTGATCAGTTTGGCTAAAAAACCTTTGCTTTCACCAACAACCTCAAGACGGACTATTGATTTGTCATCCCAAAGATCATCAACAGTAAGTGAGCCTTTATCACCAACAGCCACAAGCGCCCGATCCCTCGGCATGGCAAGACCACAGGTAATTCTGGCAATACAGCCCGAACGAAAAGTCAGGCAGCCAACTGAAAAGTCAGGCGCCATCTGTAAATGCTCAGTCCCTCTGCCCTTATCAGGGAAGGTTATGGCCGAAAATGCCGTGACGCTTTGTACGGGGCCAAAAAGAGAAATCAGCCAGGACAGACCATAGCCTGCATGTTCCAGTGTCGAGCCGATTTCAAATTCGTGCAATCCTGGCCAAGGCGCGCCGGAAATAGAACGCCAACTCGCCCATTTGTCCCGAAACACAGGCCCGTCTTCCATTTCTGCATAGATAAGACGTGGTGTTCCTATCGCTTGTATATGATCTTTTACCAGCTGATGTGCCGCGCTTAAAGCATTGGCGGGAGCCCCGGCAATAGTAAGTCCCTTTTCATGCGCAGTTTTGACCAGTATTTCAGCATCCTCAACATGCATAGCGAGTGGCTTCTCACTGTAAACATGCTTGTTGGCGTGCAATGCTTTGATGCTGATATCAAAATGGCTTTCCGGTGTTGTTAGATTAACAATGAGATCAACCCGCGGATCATTAAGAACAGCTTCATAATCGTTATATTTTTGTAAGTTGTAATGCTGGCAAAATGCGCTTAAGCGCTCATGATTGTGATCATAAACACCTAAAAGTTTTAACTGCGGATAGTTTTTGAGCGTTGTCATATAATAATCAGCAACGAAACCAGTGCCAATGATTGCAATATTCAACATATATCTCCGCTTAATTTGATGCTTATGTCTGGGCCAATCATGACACAGTATAGTTAAGTGCTTTAATTAAATTGATTTATTAATCTATGCAAAGGATAATGCCAAACTTGAATTTAATAATATAATCTAGGCATTGTAAGGCGAAAGATGAGTGTGACTTCTTTGAAATTTGGAACCAGCGGTTTGCGCGGGCTGGCCGATGAATTATGCGGAACACCGGCTTATACTTATACACTCGCTTTCATTCGCGCTTTAGAAGAACGCGAACCGTCAGGCAAGTTATCAAAGCCTGATATTTATATTGGTTATGATCTGCGCCCTTCCAGTCCTGAAATTGCCCGATACTGTACTGCGGCGATTAAAGACGCAGGTTACAGGGCCGTAAATTGCGGCTTACTGCCAACGCCGGCACTTAGCTATTATGCGATGCAGCAACAATCACCCTGTATTATGATTACTGGTAGCCACATTCCAGATGATCGCAATGGGCTGAAGTTTTATCGAGCAGATGGTGAAATTGATAAGGATGATGAACATTGCATAAGCTCTGTTCATGAGAATTTACCTGCGGATTTGCAGTCAAGTCAGTGTGATTTGCCTACAGTCGATCAGTCTGCTCTAGAGGCTTATAAAAAGCGTTACATAGATTTTTTTGCAAAAAACGCTTTAAAAGGCCTGAAAATAGGTGTTTATCAGCATACATCAGTGGCGCGTGATTTATTCCCTGATTTGCTTGGCCATTTGGGCGCAGAGGTGACCTTGCTTGGCCGCGCTGAGAAATTCGTGCCTGTCGATACGGAAGCATTGCGAGAAGAAGATATTAGCCTCTTACACAAATGGG
>CANQXU010000186.1 GCA_947627865.1 uncultured Paenochrobactrum sp.
CCTGCACTCAACTTGTCACAGTTCCAGAGCCTCAAACGCGACTTTGCCTTTGTTGTTGATGATACAGTTGAAGCAGGCAGCATCATTCGTGCTATTAATGCCGCAGAGAAAAAATTGATCTCTGCTGTTCAGATCTTTGATATTTTCACTGGCCCATCTTTGGGCGAAGGAAAGAAATCTGTGGCACTTGAAGTTGTACTACAACCGACTGACCGCACATTAACAGAAGATGATCTGGAGGCGTTTTCCAAACGCGTCGTCGATAGTGTTGCCAAACAGACCGGCGGCGTATTACGCGGTTAAACTATTGATCATGAGAGTGAGCCCCACCTTCATGTAAATAGATTGATATGATAAATCCGGCATAGAGTTGATCTATGCCGGATTTTTTAAGTAATTTTCTATCTTAAAAAATACACTAAAATAAGAAAACCCCTCACCAGCTTATCCTGATGAGGGGTTTTTCAATTCACAAGAAGGTTTTCAAACCCTCACAAATTCATCAAATCAACGCGGTGCAAGCACCATCATCATCTGACGACCCTCAAGTCTTGGCTCAGCCTCGACTTTGGCAATTTGTGTCGTTTCTTCTTTCACGCGCTGAAGCAGTTTCATGCCCAGCTCTTGGTGAGCCATCTCACGTCCGCGGAAACGGAGAGTAAACTTAACCTTGTCACCATCATCAAAGAAACGTAGCGCAGCTTTCATCTTCACTTCATAATCATGAATGTCGATGTTCGGTCGCATCTTAATTTCTTTGATTTCGACCGTCTTCTGCTTCTTACGTGCTTCAGCGGCTTTTTTCTGGTTCTGATATTTCAGCTTACCCAGATCGACAATTTTACAAACAGGCGGCTCAGCATTCGGCACAATCTCTACGAGATCAAGGCCGGCTTCCTCAGCCATAGCAATGGCGTCCTGAATGGACATGTCACCGTGGTTATGGCCCTCGGCATCGATAAGCTGCACCCGGGGTACCCGGATGTCGCGATTGGAGCGCGGTCCGTCTTTCTGGACCGGCGTCGCTCTGAACGGTCGGCGAATGGTCGTTATCTCCTCAATAATTTCATTTAACGAATGGAATAGTCACGAGTTGATTACTCATAACTGAGTCTTAACTCCGACCATCCAAGGTCTAACCGGACATGTCGTTAGTTAAGACAATAAGTCAATAGCATGTTTTGCTCAAAAAAGCACCCCCATCATAATAATCAGTATAATAGACCAAAAAACACGGAGATTGGCTGCAATTATAAGATTTTTCAGCCATTGATACCATTAAGCGAATAAGTCATTAGTTTTTATCATGTCACTTATACGTTCAATATTGGAGAAGCAGATGTTTCCTACTCATGACGAAATTGCCCCATCTTTTATAAATATTGGCGGAGCAGAAATTGCCGTTCGTTATCGGGAAGGTCATAAGCAGCCCGGACTGGTTTGGCTTGGTGGGTATCGCTCAGACATGTTGGGCACAAAAGCTGTGGCGGTGGACCAATGGGCTACGCAGAACGATCATAGCGTATTGCGATTTGATTATTCGGGCCATGGTGAATCCGGCGGCGACTTTAATGAAGGTACTATTTCGCTTTGGCTTGAGCAAAGTTTGCAGGTTTATAATCAATATGCAAAAGGCAAGCAGATACTTATCGGCTCATCCATGGGAGGCTGGATTGCTTTGCGCATGGCACAAGAGCTTAAAAAGCAGGGGCGCGGGCCTTCCGGCATCATTTTGATTGCGCCTGCCCCCGACTTTACCAAAGAGCTTATTGAGCCAAAACTCAGCAACAGCGATAAAGAAGCCTTACTGGAAAAGGGATATTTTGAAGAACCGTCCGAATATAGCCCGAACCCTTTTATCTATACCCGCAAACTTATTGAAGACGGGCGTGACAATCTTGTTCTTGCCAACATTATAGAAACCGGCTGCCCTGTGCATATTTTGCAAGGCATGAAGGATGAGGCTGTTCCTTATGAGCACGCCTTAAAACTGATGGAGCATCTGCCGGCTGATAATGTCACTATGACCTTGGTCAATGATGGTGATCATCGATTATCACGTGAACAGGACATTGACCTTATGCTGCGTTCAATTTCTATTATGTCGCATTCTATTATGACCGCATAAAATCAACACTAAAGGTTCATCATGCGATTTTCGGTTCTGGCGTCAGCAAGTGTTGCTGCGATCGTAGGTTTTGGCGGCACTTTGGCTCTGATTATCGCAGCCGCGACGGCACTAGCGGCAACGCAAGCCGAAACCGCAAGCTGGGTCACTGCTTTATGCCTTGCTGTAGCGGCATCTTCTGCATGGCTTAGCATCCGTTATAAAATGCCGATCATCACCGCATGGTCAACTCCGGGGCTGGCACTGATTGGTGCCAGCATCGGCTTTACAATGCCCGAAGCAATCGGCGCCTTCATCGTCACCGCAATTGCCATCTTTTTTACCGGCCTAATCAAACCTTTATCTGCCTTGGTTTCAAAAATTCCGGCAGCTGTTGCATCTGGTATGCTGGCAGGCGTTCTATTAAGCTTTGTCTTGGCGGCTGCAAAAGCAGCAGCCATTGACCCGTGGCTCGTGCTCCCGCTTGCAGCAGCATTTTTTGTAATTCGAATTTTCAATCCTTCTTTAGCTGTGATTGTTGTTTTGATAGCAGGCGTCATTTTTGCTCTCATGAGCGGTCGGGTTGAGAATTTACCACAGCCTGAACTTTCCACCTTGGTTCTCATTCAGCCTGTCTTTAGCTTAAGTGCTATGATCAGCATTGCGCTGCCGCTCTATCTTGTCACAATGGCTTCGCAAAACTTACCAGGCTTTGCCGTTTTACGCGCATCCGGCTATGAGCCGCCAACGGGTGCGGCATTACAAGTTACAGGTATCACTTCACTTTTAACTGCACCTCTTGGTGCATCAACCAGCAATCTTGCAGCAATATCAGCCGCGCTTTGTACAAATCCCGATGCCCATCCTGATCCAAAAAAACGTTGGTTGACGGGTCCGGTCTATGCAATCATTTATATCATTTTTGCGGTTTTTGGCGCATCACTGGTTGCTATATTCGCAGTTTTGCCACCCGTACTGATTGCTCTTGTAGCTGGACTTGCTCTGATGGCTCCCTTCATAAATGCAATATCCCTGGCTTTAGCCAGCGAAAAAGACAGGCTTGCTGCTATCGTCACATTCATAGTTACCGCATCGGGAATTGCATTTTTTGATGTCGGCTCTGCCTTCTGGGCTCTTGTTGCAGGTCTTTTTGTCATAGCCACCGAAAAAGTAAGACTATATTTTTCCCGTATGAGTGCCTGAATTTTCACCTTTTACATTTATGGTAGATGACTTACGCAATAGTTTCGGTTATTGGTGCTCAAAGTCGAGGATGGTTGCTTGTTGCAACTTCCTGTTTGTTCGCGGGAGAGAGCTGGTCACAGCCACCGAAGGGGAAATCGCCCGAAATCTCTCAGGTATCAAGAACCGCAAACAAGACAGACAACTCTGGAAAGTCGAAGCAGCTCTTGCTTCGCGCCGAAGGTGTAAGTAAAGCCTAACGGCTTTGCGAGTCTCTCAGGCCTAAGACAGAGGGGCACTGAAGCATCCGCGCTATGGCGGAGGAATTCGTGTAACCTGGGAGTTGTTATGGCTGAGGACGTCAACGGAACACTAAAATCTCTGCCTTTGCAGGATCTGCATGAAGCAGCCAATGCCCGTTTTGGTGCATTCGCTGGCTGGAACATGCCAATTACCTACCCTTTAGGGGTAATGAAAGAACATCTACATACACGTGAAAATGCGAGTCTTTTTGATATCTCGCATATGCGCGTTATTGAGGTTTCAGGCGAAGATGCAGCTGCCCTTCTGGCGCATGCCTGCCCGCTCGACCCTGTTTCCATACCGCTTAAAAACTCCAAATATACCTTCTTCCTCAACGAAGAAGCAGGTGTTGAAGATGATGTGATTGTAACTCATCTTGAAGATCAGCGCTTCATGGTTGTTGCCAATGCCGGTAATGCAGATGCAGATATTGCTCATCTGCAAAAACTGGCTGAGGGTAAAAACGTCAAAATCAACCCGCTTGATTGTGTGCTCTTGGCGCTGCAAGGCCCTGCCGCAGCAGAAATTGCTGAAAAATGTGGCCTGAATATTGCAGATCTGACCTTTATGACCGGCTTTGAGCCGCAAGAAGGCTGGTTTGTGACACGTTCCGGTTATACTGGTGAAGATGGTTTTGAAATCGCCTTGCCGGAAAAAGACGCACGCATATTGCTTAAAAAGCTTTTTGCGGATGAGCGTGTTGCATGGGTTGGTTTGGCAGCGCGTGATTCTCTTCGCCTTGAAGCAGGACTCTGCTTGCATGGACAAGATATTACACCTGAAATCAATCCTGTTGATGCAGGCCTTCTATGGGCAGTGCCAAAGCCAGTACGTGAAAGCGCCGGCTTCATTGGTGCAAAAGCATTTCTTGAAAAGCTGGCAGCTGGTGCCAAGGTCAAGCGCGTTGGTTTGAAGCCTGAAGGCCGCCAGCCAGTGCGTGCAGGCGCAGAGCTTTTTGATGCAGACGGCAACAAAATTGGCCAAGTCACGTCAGGTGGTTTTGGCCCGTCAGCTGGTTTTCCAGTGGCCATGGGCTATGTCACACCTGACAATGCCGCTATTGGCACAAAAGTTTTCGCAGAAGTGCGTGGCAACCGCGTACCGCTCGATATTCACCCTCTTCCATTTACACCGCACCGCTATCGCAAAGGATAATTTCACATGGCTACTGTCCTATTCACAGAAGATCACGAATGGATCAAAGTTGAGAATGGCATTGCCACAGTTGGCATCACCATTCACGCTCAGGAACAGCTGGGTGATCTGGTATTTGTTGACTTGCCGGAAGCTGGTCGTACCGTTTCCCAGGGCGATGCAATTGTTGTCGTTGAATCCGTAAAAGCTGCATCCGATGTTTTTGCGCCAGTTGATGGTGAAATCGTTGAAATCAACGAAGCACTGACCAGCGACCCAGCACTCATCAATCAGGCCGCTGAAAGCGATGGCTGGTTGTTCAAGCTCAAGCTTTCCGATGAAGGTCAGCTTTCAGGTCTGCTCGACGAAGCTGGCTATAAAGCGCTGGTGGAATAAATGACAGCAGGTTCTTTGCCATTTGTGGCCCGTCATATCGGGCCACGAGCAGAAGACGAGCGTGCGATGCTAGCCGCGCTCGGCCTCTCCTCACTTGAATCGCTGACAACTAAAGCTGTACCTGCGAATATTCGCTTGGACCGTGCACTTAATCTGCCTGCAGCATTGAGTGAAAACGACGCGCTGGACGAACTCGCATCCATCATGAACCGCAATGTGGTGATGAAGAGCTTTATCGGAGCGGGCTATTCAGGCTGCTTTACACCTCCGGTCATTCAGCGCAATCTGTTTGAAAATCCGGCTTGGTACACAGCATATACGCCTTATCAGTCAGAAATCAGCCAAGGACGTTTGGAGCTTCTTTTCCACTTCCAGACACTGGTTACAGAACTGACAGGTCTGCCAGTTGCTTGCGCTTCCTTGCTCGATGAAGCAACCGCTGTCGCAGAGGCGATGGCAATTGCTTATCGTCATCACAGAGAAAAGCGTCACCGCATTTTAATCGCTGGCGAATTGCATGCGCAGACACTTGATGTGCTGCACACCCGTGCAGACCCATTGGGCATTACTATTGCCATGCAAGGTGATGTTGATGCAGATACAGCAGCTTTAATCGTGCCATGGCCTGATACAAAAGGTGTTTATGGCAATTATAAAGATCTGATTGCCGCAGCAAAAGCTGCTGGAGCACAGATTATTGCCGTTGCTGATCCACTGGCTCTGACAGTCACAGAATCCCCTGCAGAATGGGGTGCTGATATGGCTGTCGGCTCTATGCAGCGTTTTGGCGTCCCAATGGGCTTTGGTGGCCCGCATGCAGCTTATCTTGCTGTTTCGCAGCCGCTGACACGCATCATTCCGGGCCGTATTGTGGGTCAGTCAGCCGATGCCCATGGTCGTGTTGGCTATCGTCTGGCTTT
>CANQXU010000187.1 GCA_947627865.1 uncultured Paenochrobactrum sp.
CTTTGCCGAACTCGCAGCATAACTGTGCCTGCAGATAAGCACGTTTATATCCTGTTCAAAATTTTGCGACATAACCGAACTTTTGCTCTTGGTGGGCAATCGTAGTCCACTCAAAGCTACGCAAAATATTTATTTTAAACGTAAAAATTATGATGGAAAATTTGATGAAAATCCGTTGAATTAAAGATAATAGATTGCAATTTTTGCTAAAGGTTTTGTCCTTTGTGAGAGTTAAATAGAGTTAATATAGAGTTACGCCTTGGAAAAATTGCTCTAATATATTGAAATAAAAGTATTTTTTATTGCGTCAGGTGTGTGAAATGACGAAGGATGGTGTGTGAAATGACGAAGAGTGGTGTGTGAAATGACGAAAACTTATAAAAGTTATCCACAGGGCAAAGACGTTCCTTGACGTCAGGTGTGTGAAATGACGATGGTGGGTCATGGGGTGTGTGAAATGACGACTCGCGAGCTGAATAGAAGGCGTGTGAAATGACGAGTGTACGTTCTCCGCTATTACCGGACCGACATCCAGAAAAAGACCTATTCGTTTGTGACATCGTAGACGCGGTACCAAAGGGTGACATGGCCTCGATGGAACATCCAGTATTCACTCTTTCGACCAAGCCTGACATGAAGCCGCGTTTGTATCAGAATGGTGAAAATTCGATTGAGGTTTCACCGTCACGCTACGGGCTGGCCACAGTCCATGACCGTGATGTGCTGATCTATTGTATCAGCCAATGTATGGCTGCGCTTAATGAAGGTCGCAAAGTTAATCGGTCAATGCGATTCAAAGCCTATGATATGCTGGTGGCTACGAACCGTCAGATCTCGGGCCAAGGCTACCAACTCTTGAAAGATGCGCTGCGGCGTCTGCAAGGCACGCAAATTGAGACAAATATCCGCCAGGGTGGCAAGGAGTATTTCAAGGTATTTGGCCTCATCGAATCGGCTGAAATCATTAGGGAGACGCGTGAAGGTCGGATGCTAGAAGTCGAGATCACGCTATCGGATTGGGTGTTTGACGCTATCGAGAACAATCATGTTCTGACACTGAACAAGCAGTATTTTTTTCTCAGAAAACCGCTTGAACGGCGACTTTATGAGCTTGCTCGTAAGCATTGTGGCGCACAACTTAAGTGGCAGTGCGGGCTTGCACTCCTGCGCGATAAGTGTGGTTCAGGATCGACCACAAAGGAATTCAAGCGCTTGATTTCAAAGATCATCGAGGATGACACTTCGCACGACCATCTCCCCGACTACACCATGAGCATTGAAAGTGATAATGTAGTCTTTCGGCCAAAAAGAAAGGCAGAGGCAGTGGTTTCATTCCACTTCCAGGCGTTGCGGCTCATAAATCCGGGTACCCATGATGAAGCACGGCGCCTCGCGCCTGGGTGGGACATTTATGTGCTTGAAAATGAATGGCGGACTTGGGTGCATGACAAGGCTATCGATGTGAAAGATGCAGATAAGCATTTTCTGGCTTTCTGCAATAAACGCGGTGCGTATAAAAACCAAATATAAAATGTGGGTTTGTGACTTTACACTTTTCCACTAATGTGGTTAAAGTACTTCATGATCATATCATTTCTGAATCAAAAAGGCGGCGTTGGCAAAACCACCCTATCGGTGAACGTGGCGGCCTGTCTGGCACGTCAAGGCCATCGGGTGTTGTTGATCGATGCGGACAAGCAGGGTTCGGCTACAACATGGGCAAGCCTACGCGAAGATGCGCCTTTTCAAGTTGTCAGCATGGCCCGAGCTAATATGGCTCGCGATGCACTCAAGTTGGCGCAAGACTATATGCACACCATTATTGATGGGCCGCCGCATGCAGAAGAAATCGCTCGCTCCTGTATTATAGCATCTGACTTCGTGGCGTTGCCGATAGAACCATCAGGTTTATCGACTTGGGCATCTGATCTGACTGTGCGCCAAGTCAAAGAAGCACAAGAATTTAAGCCCTCTATAAAATGTGGGTTTGTGGTCTCTCGTAAAATAGGGAAGACGGTTATAGGGCGAGATATTCGCAACATGGCTACTGAAGCGGGTTTGCCAATTCTAGTAAGTGAAATCGAGCAACGGGTGGCCTTCGCTGAAGGTATGACCATGGGGCAAACAATTTTCGAGTGGGCTGGCGGTAGCAATGCCGCTCGCGAGATCGAACAGTTAACGAAAGAGATTGAGCGGTATGTCGAAGAAGACATTTTCGGCCATTCCGAGGCCGAAGCAGCAGCCAACGGATGATCAAATCCTTGCGTTTGAACGTGGTGGAGTAGGGCATGATACAACGCGGGCGGACAAGCCGACCGTCAAGACTGAATTGGATGTGCCGACCAAGCGGCTGAGCCTTGACCTTCCTGCAAACCTGCACACACGATTCAAGACAGCGTGTAGTGCGACCGATAGGAAAATGGTTGGTGAACTCCAAGCCTTCATTGAGCAGCGCACGCAAGAATTGGAAGAGACAGCTGGCATAACACGCAAATGAACAAAAGTACAAATGTGGGTTTGTGTAAAGTATTATGCAGCCAGAACGTTTGGTTATAAAAGGGAAGGACGGCGGCGTAAGAAACGTCACCGCATGATGAGAATGCATGCAGAGCTGAGAACCAGAGAAGCCCTTGGGCCATTCGGCCCGGTCGAAGAAAAGAACGCACCAGACGTGTTGTATACGGCAGGTGATATCGCGCTTTTGACCGAAGGCTCGCGCGTGGCGATAGTCGGCTCAAGAAAATCCACCACGGACGGTATAAAACGAGCACAAGCTGTCACTCGCGCCTTGGTGCAGCAAGGCATCATCGTCGTCAGCGGCCTAGCCGAAGGCATCGACACAGTGGCGCACAGAACCGCGATAGAAGAGGGCGGGCGCACTATTGCGGTGCTTGGTACGCCCTTATCCAAAGCGTACCCGGCCAAGAATGCCGATCTACTTGAAGAGATCAAGCGCAATCACTTAGCGATTTCACAGTTTCCTGAAGGTTATTCAGTCAAGAGCGAGAATTTCCCGCGCCGCAACCGGACGATGGCGCTCATCTGCGATGCCACCATCGTGATCGAGGCAAGCGAGAAAAGTGGAACACGCCACCAGGGATGGGAAGCTATCCGGCTTGGTCGCGATCTCTATCTGCTTGAGAACGTCGCCACCAATCCGAACCTTACTTGGCCGAAGCAGCTCATAGAGTACGGAGCCCAAATTCTGCGCCGCGAAGACCTACCCGATATCCTGCTCGATATACCGAACTACACTGCCGGGGGCGTCCGTGCCTTCGAGTTATGAGTATGGCACCTTCGCCAATTATTCCCCACGTGGCAAAACGGAGCTATCTGTAACCTCCCGAAAAGCTTGTGGCGCGATCAAGGCGGGCCGAGTCGATATCATCGCCTCCGCAGTTCCGCACCTGAAAGACCCAAAGGCGGATGCACTGCGACCTTTTCTCGGGCCAGATGTTACGCTGGTGCCGGTGCCCCGATCTGCGCCACTTCCTGAAGGGGCGCTTTGGCCTGCCAAGGTGATCTGCGACGTATTGCACGAGCATGGGTTTGGCCAAGATGTGCAAACCTATCTGAAAAGAACGAGAGCTATACCGCGTTCGTCGAACTCACCGGCGGCAGAGAGACCACTTGTCCCCATTCACCTGGAAAGCATTGAAGCGGAGAGGCCGTTCTTTGTGCCGAACAAGATCACCATCATAGATGATGTTCTTACCATGGGCCGCACAAGCTTTGCTTGCGCAGAGCTGTTACGGGCTGTCTGCCCAGACGCAGAAATCCGTATTTTTGCGATGATCCGAACGCAAGGCCTGCAACAAGACATTGAGAAAATTGTTGATCCGGCCACCGGCACCATCATCGGCTACTCATCAGGCAAGACCCACCGAGACCCATAAGGGCACAAATATAATTTGTGCTTGGCACTAACGGACCCCATGAGGAGCACATCTTGGCTCATAACCGGATAAGACATGTGAAAGATGCGGAGGTTGAACGCTGTCTTTCAGAGTTTAAAGATGCGATCCAGAAATGGGCCGTGGAAAATCAAGTATCTGATGTTTGCTCTGTCAGAGATTATCTCGATGATAGCGGAAAAGAGCCTTTTGACCCGCCTGTTATTACCGTCGTTTATTTCGATGGTGAGCTTTTGGAAGCGATTAGCGGCTATAACAATGAAAAGTTAGAGCAGAGTTTTTCAAATCTGCTTGCAGCGTATGGCTTCTGGTATGAGAGAGATACAGGTTCGACCGCTTTGGTCCTCCCTGACGAGGACAGTGATTATTCGGCATATGCAGAATATTTCCATTGGAAATGGGTTTGTAGCCTTGTGGAGGAAGATGTCGCAGACGTGTATGAAGAGTTATATAGGCACTTCGAAGGGCGCCCCGATGACCTCTATAACTTGCACTGGCGAGAATATGAGATCATTTTGGCAAGGCTATTCCAGGCCCAAGGTTTTGATGTCGAGCTGGGTAAGGGTAGAGGTGACGAAGGTGTCGATATTAGGCTAATAAAGCGTGACCCAATCGGCGATCTAGTTACTCTAGTTCAAGCAAAAAAATATTCAAAATCCAACAAGATAGACCAATCCAAGGTCGCTGCGCTCTACGGAGTTCAAAAATCGGAGAACGCATCATCATCAATATTTGTTACGACTTCCACCTATGCGCCTGTAGCAAAAAGGTTTGCTGAAAGAGAGTTGGTAGAGGGGGAGTTATTTCTTGCTGACTCTACGCACGTTGCAAACTGGTGCAGCCTCGCGAGTAACGGCATTATCAAGGATAAATCGCTTCTGGTGTCACCAGCCCATGTTCGAAGCCTTCTTACCTCGATAGGCGAGAAGCGCGATCCTCGCTTGGTGCATGCATCTTTTGGGTATAATTCAATTCATAACGAATTTGCTCTAGTGGTGAAAGAAAGCAAATACGCCGCGCTTCTGATGCCAATCCCTAGGAAAACAATCAGCGACGATGGCTATGGTCAGAGAGGTTTTGAGGTTCCCTACTTTGATCATGACCTGCCCCATCTCAACGCAAAAAGTGTAGTAAGAGTTCGCCGAAAGAACCGAGATGGCGAAGTTACCTACTGGAGCGGGGAGCGGCTCTATAGCGTTTGGGATGGTGAACCATGCCTTTTCGATTACTGTGATTAGTTAGAGTCCCCAGTCGCAACATACATCAATAACTCATCTGACGGGAACACGCAGGCACTCATGCGAGCTTTTAAATAAAAGCTCGCATGGATCACATTTCTGAAAACCCGACAAAACAAGGCGAGACAAGCTTTTATATTGACTAGCCAATTCATTGATGCAAGGTTTATAGAGATAAAACAGCAAAAGTTTGCAAAGATTATCTGATGACTGCCATCTCTAAATCCGCCTGGAACAAAGGCCGTGTAGTGGGGAAAAAACCGCCACTGACACCAGATCAAATCGCATTGATCCGATTACTGTTACGCCAAGAACATGCTTTACGTGATTTGGCATTATTTAACGTAGCTCTCGACACCAGCTTCCGTGGATCTGACCTGGTGCGCTTGCGGGTATCCGATGTGGCAACCCCGGCAGGGATCCGCGAGATCGTTGAAATTCGCCAAAAGAAAACTGCAACGCGCAACATCCGCCCAGTTCAGGCACGATTATCTTCAAACACGCGCGAAAGCTTGCGCACATATCTCTCGGCTTCTGAAAAACCATTGCATAGCTGGTTGTTTACCGGCCAGGGCGTAAGATGGTCTCATACGCACCTCAGTGAAAGTCAGCTTTGGCGGTTGTTTAAATCCTGGCTTGAAAAGGCGCGCCTCGATCCCAGTCTCTATGGCCTCCATTCTCTGCGAAGAACCTTCCCAACCTATATTTACCAGCAGACCGGCAACTTACGCGCAGCTCAATTGCTACTCGGCCATGCCAGCATTGAAAGCACCAAAGAATACATTGGCACCGAGCAAGCTGAAGCTTTAGAAATCGCACGCAAATATCATCTTTGAGCCATGCAGATTTATCTCGAAAAACGATTGTCTACGAGAAATATTTC
>CANQXU010000188.1 GCA_947627865.1 uncultured Paenochrobactrum sp.
GCAGCATTTTTTGTATGGAATGGTGCCAATATACTCACAAATCCAACGCAAGCCATAGCCGTTCCGGATCAAGTCTTCGAGGCTTATCAGGGGGAAGGGTTTTCACTGGCCTCTGTAAAAGGCAAGCCGCAAGTCATTAATCTTTGGGCAAGCTGGTGTCCGCCATGCCGTCGCGAAATGCCCATGATGGCAGATATAGCAATCAATAATGATGATGTTGATTTTGTCTTTGCCAATCAAGGCGAAGGGCGGGCTGCAGTAAATAAATACCTTATTAATGAAAATCTGCAATTACCAAGCCTGCTCATGGACCACTTTTCTGATTTGTCCCGTCATTATGGTGCACCGGGTCTGCCGGCTACACTTTTCATCGGGGCTGATGGTGTGCTCAAAAACGCGCATCTTGGCGAAATATCACGCGAAGTTTTACAAGAAAAAATTGATCGTCTTACCGATGGTCAATAATAATTATCTCAGGAGAAATATCGTGCAAGCCACGACGATAAATAATAGCGATCATGCTGCCAAGCTTCAAAATAAATTTAAATTTGCAGCTTTATGCTTTGCAGTAATGACATTGGCAGCGTGCAGCACGACGGGCACTAATACTGCAGATAATAAGGGTGAGATCGCTCCTTTTAAACAGGCTTTGCTAAATGAGAAGGATAGTTCTTCTGAGGCTCAAGATTATGAAAGCATGTATGCTGCGGTCACTGATGGCGGCCAAAATATCCCAGCGCTTGATCTGAGCAAAATTGATAATAAACTGCTTCGCAAACAGGTGAATTATAAGTCTTCGCATCCGGTCGGCACAGTCATTGTTGATCCGTTCAAGCGTTATCTTTATCTGATTCAGCCCAATAATAAGGCGATGCGTTACTCGGTAGGCGTTGGACGTGCAGGTTTGGAGTTTGATGGTGAGGCTGATCTGGCACGTAAGGCTCAGTGGCCACGCTGGACGCCGACAGCAAGCATGATCAAGCGTAATCCTGAGCATTATGCCAAATATGCGAAAGGCGTTGAAGGGGGTATTCGTAACCCTATGGGCGCGCGCGCACTTTATCTGCATCGTAATGGCCAAGACACACTCTACCGTATTCACGGCACCAATGAGCCATGGTCAATCGGTAAGGCTGCATCCTCCGGCTGCATTCGTCTCTTTAATCAAGACATTATTGATCTGCACAAGCGCATTAAACCAGGTGGAAAAGTGATTGTTTTGAACGCAGAACAGTCCAGAAAGGGAGAGGTGTAAATGTTTAATCGCCGTCAAGTTTTGGCAGGAACAGCGGTTGCGACCGCTTCCGTATTTATTGGCCTTAATAGCGCAGCCGCACAGGCTATGCCGACTGTGAATGATGTACTCTACGATAAAGATATACCTGTTTTGGGCAATCCCAATGGGGATGTGACGATCGTGGAGTATTTTGACTATCAATGCCCTTACTGCAAAAAAGGGCATGCAGAATTGATGAATGTCGTAAATAAAGACGGCAATGTTCGTTTGGTGATGAAAGACTGGACGATTTTTGGCGAGCCGTCCATTTATGCAGCTCGCCTCGTTCTGGCTGCTGAATATTCTGGCCAATATGTGAAGGCTATGGATGCTTTAATGGCAACACCTGCACGTTTGAGCAAGGAAGATACGGACAAAGCGCTAAAAAAGGCCGGACTTGATCCTGTGAAGCTGCAAGCAGCATATACCAAAAATGCTGCTAAAATTGATGCGATTTTGCAGCGTAATATGGATCAGGGCGATGCTTTTAACTTTGGCGGAACACCATCATTTGTGATTGGTACGCGTCTTTATGGCGGTGTTATGCGCGAACAAGATCTCATCGAGGCGATTAAATTCGCGCGTGAATCCCAATAATCCGACAGGATATTTAATTTAAAAGCAAGGAGCAGAGTTTTACTCCTTGCTTGATCTGCTAAATTTAAGTCTTGTTGCAAGAGTGGAACAAGACAATGACCTTGGCAAAGACAATTGACCGTTTAAACGAAGATAAATATTGGCAATCTCTGGTCAGTCGCGACATTACGGCTGATAACCAGTTTATCTATGCTGTTGTGACAACAGGCATTTATTGTCGCCCGACCTGTCCGTCAAAATTGGCCAAACGTGAAAATATCCAGTTTTTTGACAATGCTGAACAAGCAGAGCGTGCTGGCTTTCGAGCTTGTTTACGGTGCAAGCCGCAAGCAGAGCAAACAAGAGCGCAGCAGAAAAATGAAAAATATATCGCCCTGACTAAACAGGCATGCGCAATGCTCGATAGTCAGGAGGATGGGGTCAGCTTCAAGATGATCGCGAAGGCATTGAATGTCAGTCCCTATCATCTTCACCGGATATTCAAGCAAGTGACAGGCCTTACGCCTCAAGACTATATACGCTCAGTTAAAGCACGCAAATTTACTGAAAATGCCAATAAGGCTAAATCTGTTACCGAAGCATTTTACGATGCTGGTTATAATTCATCTGGTCGCTTTTACGAAACAGCAAAAGCGCGCCTTGGCATGAAGCCAAAAGACTGGAAAGAGGGGACTTATATGCAGCAAATTAAATTTGCGATTGCAGAAACGTCGCTTGGCGCTGTTTTGGTGGCGGCTACAGTTAAAGGCATATGTGCAATCCAGTTGGGTGATGAGCCAGAGCAATTAATTGAGGAATTGCAACTCCGTTTCCCTAAAGCCGAGTTAATAGGCGCAGATACTGAATTTGAAACCATGGTTGCTGCCGTTATTGCATTGGTGGAAACACCGGACAAAGCTTTTGATCTCCCCTTGGATTTGCAAGGAACTCTGTTTCAGGAGCGTGTGTGGCGGGCACTCATGACGATACCGGCGGGTGCGACACTGACTTATACGCAATTGGCAGAAAAAATTGGCTCGCCTGAGGCTGTTCGTGCTGTGGCCAATGCATGCGCCAATAATAAAATTGCCATTGCAGTGCCTTGTCATCGTGTTATCCGCAGCGATGGTAACCTTGCTGGTTACCGCTGGGGGATTGATCGCAAGCGTGCACTTTTGCTACGTGAGAGTGCGGATGCACTAAAAAAACGCTAGTTCGATAGCATGTCTATAACAGTGAGGGTCGTTTGAGTGACAGTAACCATTTACGGAATTAAAAATTGCGACACGATGAAAAAAGCGCGCAATTGGTTGGATGATCAGGGAATAGCCTATAATTTTCATGATTATAAAAAAGACGGTTTGTCGGATGCACTGATGGATCGATTCTTGGCGGCAATCGAATGGGAAAAATTGCTAAATCGTGCTGGAACGACTTTCCGTAAGCTTGATGATGCAACAAAAGCCAATGTGAATGAAGCCAAAGCCCGTGAACTGATGCTGGAGCAGCCATCAATGGTTAAGCGTCCGGTTCTTGAAAAAGACGATCAATTTATTGTCGGCTTTAAGCCGGAGCTTTATGAAGAGTTCTTCAGCTGATAGTTTAAGAATAACAGCATGGTAGCCAGCTGTGATTACCATGCTGTATAGTGTTTTAACCGTTTTGTGCTGATGCCATATCCTTAAGATATTGCGAATATGTTGTGCATTTTACATCTGGCTTGGTACACACTTCGCCTGCAAATCTCTCCATAGCCCGCCAATAAGCGCCGTCATTCATCAAAACAAAGTGAAACCCCATTTGCAGCGGGTTACGACTGCCTGAATATTGCTTGTTAAAAGCCTGTTTGAATGCCTGATAACTGCGCTGCTCAAATTCTTTAGCTTTTTCCGGTTGCTCTTTCCCTTTGGAGTGCCGGACATAAAGATTGTAATCCATGGCAATCACTGGTCGCTGCGCAGGCCCCTCGGGTATTAGTGGCAGGCCAAATGAATATAAGCCATTTAGATCGTCGGGTGCATTGGGCGCATTGGCCACGCCCGAGGCTTGATAAGCATAGCCGTGATTGCGCAATGCCTGCTGCACAGGCTTATCATCCGATAAATAAGGAGCGCGAAAGCCGACTATCTCAGTGTCTACAAAGTTTTCCCAGCCATCAGGTTTATCCTCTATAGTGTTTTTTTGGTAGCTGTTCTTTGTTATGCGCTTGAACTCTGATAGTTCTTGCCCCCAGTCCTTGCTGCCCCAAGCTTTACCATCAAAATGCCCGCAGCCATGACTTGCAATTTCATGACCCTCTTGTTTGGCTTGCCAGATATGATCAAGCCGGATTGAAATATCCTCTTTATCTGCGGCAAAGCCGACATTGGAGCGCCCCGCCTTCATCTGTGGTGGTTTATAATCTTTTCTATCCGAGCGTGGCATAAGGAAAACGCAGGAGACAAAATATGTAAATTCTGCGTTGTTCGCCTTCGCAAATGCACGGCTTCGTTGCCATAGGGCGTTATCATGCGCACCATCAAAGGAAATCAGAACATATTGCAATGGCTTGCCACTGGTTTTTTGGGCTATATTTTTCACTTCTGAAGCAATTGAAATTGTGGGCTGAAAGCTCAACAGAGCAATAAATGAAGTGATAAGAAGTGAACGCATAACTAGCCTGACATCATAAATTTTCGGTGCTTTACCGTTTAACCACAGATTCTCGTGGTAAATCTTCTAAAAACTGTTAAGTGTCGATTGTGGCAAAGGTCTGATTGATGAATTCTCTTTTAATTCAGGGAAATCTAATCATTCTTTGTACTTTTTATTATGAGGTCTTACATCTGGCGGATTTTCCGACTAAAAGAACCTTGGAAAATGGATAAATGTGTAATTAAAGCCTTAGAGTGCTTACTCAGGCATTAAACACATTGATCTTAGTTATTTAGTTCAGCATGGCAGGCTCATGACAGACGACAGCTTTATTCGCGAAGTAAATGAGGAACTCCGCTCGGAACGGGCGAAAGCCATCTGGCGCCGTTTTGGCCCTTTTATTATCGGTGCAGCGGTTGCTGTTGTTTTGGGCACGGCTGCCAATGTGGCATATAATCACTGGACGAGCACGCAAGCTGCGGCTTCTGGTGATGAGTTTCTCGCAGCATTAGATCTTTCCGCAGAAGGAAAGAATGATGAAGCGCTGACAATTTTAGAAAAACTAGAGACGGATGGCTATGGCTCATATCCTGCTTTAGCACAATTGCGTATTGCTTCTATTCTTGCAGATAAAGGCGATGCTGCGAATGCTGTTGCGGCTTATGACAAGGCTTCAGAAGATAAAACCGTGCCTGCACCATTGCGTGATATGGCCAAAATCCGTGCTGCCTATATTCTGATGGATACAGGCTCTTATGATGATGTTGCCAAGCGCGTTGAAACATTGTCGTCGGATGCAAATTCCATGAGACATTCTGCGCGTGAAGCGCTAGGTATGGCTGCATGGAAGGCCGAGAAAAATGATGATGCAGCAAAACTGTTCAAACAGATTGCTGATGATCCGCTGGCGCCTGCAAATATTCGTCAGCGCGCTAATGTTATGCTAGATCTGATGCGTGGTAACGGCAGTATTGCCGTTCAATAACTCGGAAAATATTTATGTCATTTAAACTTGCTATTGTTGGGCGGCCCAATGTCGGTAAATCGACGCTGTTTAATCGGCTCGTGGGTCGTAAACTGGCACTTGTTGACGATTTACCTGGGGTCACCCGTGACCGTCGTGTTCATGCGGCAAAACTTTATGATTTGAAGTTCGATGTAATTGATACAGCCGGACTTGAAGATGCAGCCAATGATTCACTGGAAGCGCGTATGCGTTTGCAGACGGAGACTGCCATTGAGGAGGCTGATGCGATTTTGTTCGTTGTTGATGCCAAATCCGGTATTACTCCAGCGGATCAAAACTTTGCGGAGCTGGTTCGCCGTTCCGGAAAGCCGGTCGTATTGGTGGTCAACAAATCAGAGGCGCGCGATTCACAAGGCGGTTTCTATGATGCCTATCAGCTAGGCCTTGGTGAGCCATGTGCTATTTCGGCGGAGCACGGGCAAGGTATGCCTGATCTGCGCGATGCTGTTGTTGATCTGATTGGTGAAGAAAAAGCATTTGCTAAGCAGCGTGCGGAAGA
>CANQXU010000189.1 GCA_947627865.1 uncultured Paenochrobactrum sp.
TCGTATGCACGGAAGTCACCGAAAAATTTGGTGATCGCAGCTGTTGTTGTCGTCTTACCATGGTCAACGTGACCAATAGTGCCGATATTAACGTGAGGTTTAGTACGTTCAAATTTGCTTTTAGCCATCGCCGTTGTTCTCTTCTTCTAGAACCGCTTGCGTTCAGCCTATCAGGCCGATTACCATGCAAAAAGACGGCACAGCTCTCACTGTCCGTCGCTATAGCTTGTCGCCAAGTCGCCCATCAATCTGGAGCGGGTAGCGGGAATCGAACCCGCGTATTCAGCTTGGAAGGCTGCTGCTCTACCATTGAGCTATACCCGCATACTCTTGATCCTTACCGGGTAGTGGTGGAGGAAGTTGGATTTGAACCAACGTAGGCTAAGCCAGCGGATTTACAGTCCGCCCCCTTTAACCACTCGGGCATTCCTCCGGTACTACCAGTAAAGAAGAGCACTAGGCACTTATCAGTTTCAACCGCTTCGCTGTGTGCTGAAGTGTCTGGCTGACGTGGTGGGTTATGACGGCAGGAGGCGCATATGTCAACACGAAAAAATGAAAGAATTCAAAGTAATCCACAGCCAAGAGCTAAAAAGCATTTTTTTTCGCTATAAAAAGCTATTCTGTGTTTTAATCAGCTTAGATTAAGAGAGAAATACAGAAAAATAGCTTTCAGTTTAAGCCCACTCTGCTATCTCGGCTGCCTGAACAATGGACAAAAAATCATTATGAGCAACGAAAAACCTACCCACACACCTAAAGATTCGCATTATGCGCGTCTGCGCCGTCAGTTCCGCGATCAAAATGGCGGTACTTCCAACCAAAATCAAAATCGCAACAGATCCAATAACGAAAAGATTCCGGCAGGTGCGAATCCGGACAATGGTTTGATCCGTCTTTATGGCTTGCATACAGTACGCGCAGCTCTCGACAACCCTGTGCGCAAGATACATAAAATGTATATCACCAAGAATGCGCTCAGCCGCCTCGAAATTGGGGATGCAGAAGCTCTTGGCTTTCCGGTTGAAATCACTGAGCCACGGCAGATTGATAAAATAACCGGATCGGATGCTGTCCACCAAGGCGTCGTTATCGAAGCCGAGCCTTTAAAAGCCAAACGGCTTTCACAATTGACTGATAGCAATCTGATTCTCGTTCTGGATCAGGTGACCGACCCCCATAATGTCGGCGCCATCATGCGCTCCGCTGTTGCATTTAATGCAGGAGCAATCATCACCACCAGCCGTCACAGCCCACAAGAAAGCGGTGTGTTGGCAAAATCTGCTTCTGGTGCACTGGAAATGATCCCTCATATAGAAGTGCGCAACCTCGCGGAAGCGATCGGGGAATTACATCTCGCCGGCTTTATGACGATCGGGCTTGATTCCGAAGGCCCTCTGGAGCTCGAGAATACTATGCAGGGAACACAAATTGCTCTCGTTCTTGGTGCGGAAGGAAAAGGTTTGCGTCAAAAGACTCGTGAAACAGTCACCGCTCTCGCGCGCCTTGATATGCCTGGTGAGATTAAATCGCTCAACGTATCCAATGCTGCAGCTATTTCTCTCTACGCTGCAAGGCGGCATCTTCTTAAGATATAAAAGTAACTTTAATTTAAATTACAATAAGTTATGACTTCTAATTAATTATTTGATTCAGCTATAAACAAAAGGGTCGGCTCTCCGACCCTTTTCTTTTATACAACATTATGCCATTGCGATATATTGCCGGATATTATCGGCTTCTTTTTCGACTTGCTCAATTCGCGCCTTAACCACGTCGCCAATAGAGATAATACCAATGAGCTTTTTATCTTTCTCAACTGGCATATGACGAAATCTGTGCTTGGTCATAATTTGCATCACTTCATTGATCGTATGCTCTTCATGGCAAACACGGACATTGCGGGTCATGACCTGTGACAAATTATGGTCAAATGCTGATGAACCCTCTTCAGCAATCAATCTAACTATATCACGCTCGGAGATGATTCCTTCGATAGAGTGATCATCTGCGCAAACCACCAGTGCACCAATTTTATGTTTTGCAAGCGTATCCACCGCTTCTTTTAAAGAAGTATTCGGCGTCATACTCACAACCATATGCCCTTTGGATGCCAAAACTGATTTAACTGTCATTGCTTACCTCCCATTATATGAAGACATGCGTGCAGCCTATTGTGATTTTTCACTAATGGACCGTTTATTCCCCCTTACAGATAGGCATGGTGATATGCTTACAGCATGAACGCAAGCTGTTTCATTAGCCAAGTTGAAAAACTAAGCAAAGTCATAAGTCTTTCTTTTATCAAAGAACACAATGCCAAAGAAACCAGCCAAGAAACCACCAATATGTGCTTCCCATGCAATCCCTGCCATTCCCATGGAGGTACCTGTATAAAGACCTGTTGCAATATTAATAATAAACCAGAAACCAACAAAGGTAAGAACCGGCTTATATGTCAGCGTTACCCTGATCGGCAAAATTGGACCAGCAAAAGCCGTTAGATGGCGATTTTCTCCATAAGGGCTAACCCTACGGAAACCATAGCGAGCTGCTGCGCCCATCATTCCCGAAATTGCCCCTGAAGCACCAACAAGTGGTGTCGTGCTTGCCGGATAAATAGCATAATGCGTCAATGCCGAGGCAATAGCTGTGACGACCCAAAAGCCGATAAAACGCCCTGCTCCCAACCGGCCGGCAAGCGGAGAGCCAAAAGCAATGAGCCACACCATATTGACCGCAAGATGGGCAAAGCTACCGTGCATGAGCGAGTAACTAATAAGCGTAAAAAGCGCTGCGGGATCAAAAAAGCCATCTGCATAAGTAAAACGAGCCGGAATGAATGCAAAATTGAGCATAAAATGCATATCTTGCTCGGCTGATAATATATAATATTCAGCGAAATAAATTAATGCACAAAGAGCAGTCAAAACCAGAATCACGACTGGAATATTAAATACCGGCTCCCTGCCATTATTTTGCCCGCCTTTTATGTCATTTTGTGAATAATTGATTTGCGGCATTCATTCTACCTTTGATCTTTGCAGGCTTTTTTCTAATTTGCTACGATACAGAATACTTCCATGTTCACTGTCTTAACGGTTGAGTGGAAGCAAATCACTTTATAGCTAGCAGATTAAGTCATCAGAAAGTCTTTGTTAACCCTGTCTCTTTGTTGCAGTGGAACAGCTGAGCACTGGCGGCTATCTGTTAACTTCTATCCTTTAAAAACAAAGGCGTCGTAAGTTTAACGATTATAGATATAACCAGATTTGCAATGAAAGCGATTGACCTTGTCTAGTTCCGTAGCACCCTTACCAGCTCTTGCCTCAAGCATCGAACTGATATCACTTTGGTGCGAGTTGTGGACCGAGCCAGAGGCCCCTAAAAGACAAGACTTTACGCCACGGCGGATGGCCAAATTTCTTCCAGACATATTCATTTTGCAGGAACACCCAAAAAACGATCTGGTCTTTCGCCTCGCTGGTACACGTTTATGCGCCATCCATCGCAGAGAATTGCGCTCTGCCAGCTTTAAAGAGCTGTGGCATGAGACCGATAAAGATACAATTCAAGTTATGATGCAAAGTGGGCGCGCCGATATTGAGCCCTATATCATTGATATTGCTGCAACCAGCAAAGCCCAGCGCAGTGCGGAATTTCAACTGGTGTTGCTGCCGCTGGAAGCAGGCTGGATTGGCGCACTTTTTGCTAAGGAAAAACCATATTGGCTGCAATCCGACCCGGTAGAAAAATACAATTTAATAAAAGCACTGCCAATCTCAGGTCTTCACCCTAGAAAAAGAGCTGTTAATCACGGTATGGCCGTCCCGACACATAGCTCAAATAAAAAACCACGCTTACGCGTGATCTCCGGCGGAAAATCCTGCTGAGGCAATTATTTGCACCTTCATATTCAGCTTTAAAGGCGGCCAAAGCCGCCTTAGATATGTGCCCCTCAACTAGATCTCTTGCAAGCTTGCCTTAAAGGCTGCAGCTTTCGCCACATATCCTGCAGCGGAGCGCTGTAATCTTGCAACCTCTTCCTCTCCGAGCTGACGAATAACCCGTGCTGGTGAGCCAACAATAAGAGAATTATCGGGAAATTCCTTACCCTCGGTGACCAATGCCCCAGCTCCTACCAGTGAATTTTTACCAATCCTGGAGCCATTCAGTAAAATACTACCAATACCAATCAGGCTATTTTCACCAATTGTGCAACCATGCAACATTGCACGATGCCCGATAGTGCACCCCTCACCTATCACAAGTGGAAAGCCCATATCTGTATGCATGACAGTGTGCTCTTGAACGTTTGTTCCAGCGCCCAAAGTGATTGGTTCATTATCACCACGCAAAACCGCGCCAAACCAAATATTTACATCACGGCCAACAACAATCTGACCAATAAGAGAGGCATCAGCTGCAATCCAATTTGTGTCTTTATCCTCAAATTGCGGCTCATAATCTTTAAATTTATAAAGTGTCATTTGTTCCCTCATTTTGATGCTATTTGCCTATCGCCATTCACCTATAGCTATGCATAATTAAGAGACGACACCAATGATAAAATGCAAAACGCCTCTCCCGCGGCACAGGAAAGGCGCTTAAAAAAAATTCAAAGATTTAAAAATTATAAATCAACGTCCAGAATAGCCATGGAGAAGTTGTAAGACAATTCTCCTTCATCTTCATCCTTATAGACCAAACCCAGAAACTCATCTTCCAGATAGACTTCACAAGAATCATCTTTGCGCGGGCGAGCCTTTACCTGCAACATTTGATTGCCAAAAGTGCGTTTGAAATAAGCATCCAGTTTTTTGATTTCTTCAGGTTTCACCTGATTCTCCTGTCACAATTTACGAGGCTTTAACGAGGCCTGATTTTAAATATAGGCCAACTCTCACTTGAAATAAGACAAGTTAGAAAGATGGCTTGTGTAAACAATTTATCTTTGGTGCTCAGTCGATGTCATCGATCAACTGATCCATAACCTGTGAAGGCTCCGTGCAGCCTGCTTCGCCAATAATCCGTGCCGGTACACCCGCCACTGTTACATTACTGGGAACAGACTTAAGTACAACTGAACCAGCGGCAACTTTAGAACAATGGCCAATTTCAATATTGCCCAAGATTTTTGCTCCAGCCCCCAACAAAACCCCATGGCGGATTTTAGGATGTCTGTCACCGGCTGTTTTACCAGTGCCACCCAATGTTACAGCATGCAGTATAGAAACATTGTCATCCACAACAGCAGTTTCGCCAACAACCAAACCAGTAGCATGATCTAGAAAAATACCACTGCCGAATCTCGCTGCCGGATGAATATCCGTTTGGAATATCGATGAAGAGCGGCTCTGTAAATAATAGGCAAAATCTTTACGCCCCTGCCCCCAAAGCCAATGCGCCAATCGATGTGTCTGGATCGCATGAAATCCTTTCAAATAGAGCACGGGATCCATAAAACGATCATGAGCCGGATCTCGATCCTGAACCGCCGCAATATCTATTCGCAAAATTTTAGACCACTCTGGCCAAGCATCAGCCATAGACGCAAAAGCCTGCCTCAGCAGATCACTGCTAATATCTGCGTGCCCTAGCCGCTCTGCGATACGGTGCCCGACTGCAGCCTCCAAACTCGACTGATTAAGGATGGTCGAATACAAAAATCCGGACAAAAGCGGGTCCGACGATACAGCCGCTTCTGCTTCAGCTCTAATCGAACGCCAAATCGGATCCACCTGTCCAAGCGGATTATTTTGCTTCATATTATAAAGAGCGGTCATAAATGACCTCCTAGATCGCGGGCGATAGAGAGTTTATCGCTAAAATTCACATTAACTTCATGTAGTGCATCAAAACATGGAAAAAAGAGGCTGAGCCATTTAGATGCCGTTATCATGAAAATTTAAAGCGGGTGTTTTTCTAGAAACTCAATGACACCATTTTTATAGATTTTATCACCAACGGCCAGCATGTGGTCACGGCCCGTTATATCC
>CANQXU010000190.1 GCA_947627865.1 uncultured Paenochrobactrum sp.
GGATCTTTCAGATCGGCAACAAGGCGTGCAGCGCCGGCTGTGTCACCAGCAACCATTGGTTTCCAGCCATTATTTCTGATCACATTACGACATTGGCCAAGAGCATGGATATGGCTATGAACCGTTTTGATCTCTTCGCGTTTCGTGCCGGGTAAAACCATCAGATGAAAATGAATTGGCAGGAAGTACTCGCCAATAATATGCATATCTGCCAGAGGCAGCAGATAATGAATATCAGCAACACGACCCGCCAGCGTATTTTCGATAGGTATCATCGCAAGATCAGCAGCACCGCTTTCAACGGCATTAAAAGCATCTTCAAATGTCGGGCAGGGCAATGGTTCCATATCCGGAAACATATTGCGACAAGCTGTGTCTGAGTTAGCGCCTGCTTCTCCTTGAAAAGAGATGCGGTTTGTACGGGCTAGCTTATCCGTCATTTTAAAATGCTTTCTTTATGCTGTTACGAAAACTTTATTGTTCGATTAACTTTCGTGCACGATCCAGATCCTCAGGTGTATCAACACCAAGCGGTACAGTCTTTACCAGTTCTACATCAATCCGCATACCCGCTTCGAGCGCACGAAGCTGTTCCAGTTTTTCTCTTAGCTCTAATGGTGAAGGCTGCAAACTCACAAATCGCTCCAATGCGGCACGACGATAGGCATAAAGGCCAATATGATGATAAAGCGGGCCCTCACCATAGGGTGCTGTCGCACGTGTGAAATACAAAGCACGAAGACGATCTTCCGCTATTGGCGAACCAATAATTTTTACCACATTAGGATTTGTCTTTTCGCTTTCTTCGATGATTTCAACACCAAGCGTTGCAATATCTGCAGGTCCGTCAACCAGCGGCCGCAATGACTGCTTGATCAACTCGGGATCAATATTGGGTAAATCACCCTGCACATTTACAACTGTATCAATATTTTGCGAATCACTCATCTTTTGAAGAGCTTCATAAATGCGATCAGAACCTGATTCATGATCCGCCCGCGTTAAAACACCTTCAATGCCAGCATTTTCCACAGCCTGCAAAACTTCCAAACTATCTGTTGCAATAACGACTCTGCCTATATTGGCAGCGTGCGCCTGCTCTGCAACACGAACAATCATGGGTTTGCCGTGAATATCAGCTAATGGTTTTCCTGGGAGACGCGTTGACCCCATGCGTGCAGGTATTATAATGACCGAGTTGAGTGTGGTTTGCATAGCTGTACCGATATGAGTTTTGTTCGTAATAACCGACGATAGCGTGAAAAGTGTCAAAACGTCACGCCGCAATTCTCTTATAGGTGTTGCAAGAGGCAAGCAAAAGCCCTAGTTTTCGCCAAAGTGCCGGGACTTTGCTTGCCAGCCTTATTAAAGGCATAGCAGGCCGGCTTCATGGAAAGCATGTGCTAGAGGGAGCGCAGACCGGCGATGAATTTACCCCGGACTAACCAATTTTTTATGGCTTTGTTGGCCGTTGTGTTCGTAATGTTCTCAGTCAGCATTATATCGGATTCTTTATTTAGCTCTCCGGATCCTAAAACTCCCGGATATCAAATACAGACTGCTGAAGCTGGCTCTGGTGACAGCGGAGCAGGTAGTGCTGCTCCTGAAACAGTATCAATTGCTGTTTTATTGCAAAGTGCCGATGCAGAGCGCGGCAAGAATATCTTCAAGCGTTGTGCAGCATGTCACACAGCTGAAAAAGGTGGCGCGAACAAAATCGGCCCACATCTTTGGGATATCGTAAATCGTCCGGCTGCCGAAGTCAGCGATTTTAGCTATTCAAGCGGCATGAAAGAATTCGCTTCGGAAGGCAATGATTGGGACTTTGATCATCTGGATCATTTCCTTAAAGCACCTAAAGCCTATGTTAAAGGCACAGCTATGGGCTTTGCAGGCCTCAAAAAAGACAATGAGCGTGCAGACCTTATTGCTTATCTAGCAACATTGGCTGATACACCTGTTGCCCTGCCAAATCCGGAAGCTGCAGCTACTCCTGCAACAGAAGCGCCTGCAGGAGCCGCCAAACCGGAAGCTGCTCCAGCCACACAAGAGCAAGCTGCTCCTGCTGAGCCAACACCTGCTGCACCGACTGAAGAAGCAAAGCCTGCTGATGAAGCACCTGCAACAGAACCAGCACCGCAGCCAGAGCCATCAGAAGAAGCTACTCCTGCTAAACCAGAAGAAGCTCCAGCAAACTAATTAGCTTTTAGAAAGCTTTGAAATAAATAAACCCGCATCAAGGTTTTGATGCGGGTTTATTTGTTTGCAAAATTTAAAAATTGATATTGCGAGGCTTTTATAAATAATAAACGCCGATACGCTTACCACCAATCATAGCGACATCAATATCCATATCATAAATATCACGCAATATATCTGATTGAATCAAATCATCCGGTGGTCCTTGATGGACGACCTTGCCGTCACGCATCGCTACAATATGGTCGGAATACCACGAAGCAAAATTGATATCATGCAGAACCAGAACAATCGTTTTGCCCAGCTCATCCGCAGCCTTGCGCAGCAGCTTCATCATGGCTGCCGAATGTTTCATATCCAGATTATTAAGCGGCTCATCAAGCAGCACATAATCAGTATCCTGACAAAGCACCATTGCTACAAAAGCTCTTTGACGCTGCCCGCCCGACAATTCATCAAGAAAGCGATCTGCTAAACCATCTAAACCGAGATAGGTAATTGACTGATCGACATGCTGTTGATCTTCACGCGTAGGCCGCCCTTTACTATGCGGGTAACGTCCAAAGGTCACCAGATCGCGTACAGTCAGTCGCGATGAAATAGCATTATCCTGACGCAAAATTGACAAGCGCTTCGCCAAAACATCGCCTGGTGTCTTAGTCACATCAAGCCCGTCAATGGTGACGGCACCCTTATCCATTGTGAGCAAACGGCTAACCATTGAAAGCAATGTGGACTTGCCAGCGCCATTTGGCCCAATGATAGATGTTATACCCTTGGCAGGAAGCTGCAAACAAACATCATCGACAACAAGCGAACCATTATAGGTCTTTGTGACGTTGCTGACTTCGATCATCGCGCATTTCCTCGTACCAGAAGGATTATGAAGACCAGGCCACCCAGGAACTCAATAATCACACTTAAAGCTGTATTGAACGCAAAGACGCGCTCAAGAATAACCTGCCCGCCTACCAAGCACAAAATTGCTAATAATACAGCGACAGGAAGCACTACCCGATGTCTGGCTGTACCTGCAATCATATAAGCAAGATTGGCAACCAACAGGCCAAAGAACGTTACCGGACCGACAAGTGCTGTCGAGACAGACACCAGAATTGTCACCAGAATAAGGATAATATTGATTGTTCTCTTATATTCGACACCCAGATTAACAGATGCCTCACGGCCCAATGTCAGAACATCAAAAACATGGAGCATTCGCCAGCCGATAAGGCTGACGATAAAAACGATGATAGCCGAGAAAACCAACAGCTCGGAATGCACCGTATTGAAATTTGCAAAAAAACGATCCTGCAGAATGGCGAACTCATTCGGATCAATCATACGCTGCATTAAATTGGACAGGCTTCGGAAGAATACACCAAAGATAATCCCGACAAGCATCACAAGATGCAGGCTTCGCGTTCCGGTCGAAAACAGCCAATGATATAGCAATCCGGCAAACACAACCATCACCAGCACTTCTACGGCAAACATCACATTCGGGCCGAATATAGTCAGCTGTGCAGCACCAAAGAAGAAAACAACAACCGTTTGGATCAAGATATAAAGTGCATCAAAGCCCATTATGGAAGGCGTTAAAATGCGGTTATTGGTAACGGTTTGAAATAATACAGTGGAAACAGCAATGGAATAGGCAACCAGAATTATCGCGGCCAGCTTTACGCCACGAAATGGCAAAACAAAGGACCAACTGCCTTTAACGCCAAGTGTCATAAAACTTATGATGGCAACCAAAACCAGAGCGCTGAGCAGCAATAATACTTTTGTTGAGCGGGACTTAAGCAAGGCGCGATCCTCTCTTCAACAGCAGATAGAGGAAAACTGCACTTCCTACCACGCCCATCATTGTCCCGATCGGTATTTCATAGGGGAAACGGATAAGGCGTCCGATAATATCACATAACAAGACCAGACCAGCGCCCAATATGGCAACCCATGGCACAGAACGGCGCATATTATCGCCCATACGCATACTGACAATATTGGGCACGATCAGTCCTAAGAACGGGATCATTCCAACAGTAACAACGACAACAGCGGTAACCATGGACACAATCACCAAACCAAGCGTTACAACCCGCCGGTAATTCATGCCGAGATTTGTCGTAAAGCTTTCTCCAAGTCCAGCAACAGTAAACCGATCCGCAGCGATATAAGCGACAACAGTTAAGCCAAATGAAAGCCACAAAAGTTCGTAACGGCCACGCAGAACACCGGAGAAATCGCCGGTTGTCCACGATGCCAGTGATTGAAGCAAATCAAAGCGATAAGCAATAAATGTTGTGACTGCGCTGATGATTCCACCGAGCATAATACCAACAAGGGGCACAACCAACACGGAGCGGAGCGGAATACTGCGCAAAATACGAAGGAATAAAGCGGTACCTAACAGCGCAAAAACAGAAGCCACCAACATTTTACCAAAAACGGGCGTTTCAGGGGCAAGTAAAGTGACCGCCAGAATACCAAGACTGGCTGATTCAACTGTTCCCGCCGTTGACGGCTCAACAAAACGGTTGCGTGCCAGCATTTGCATAATCATGCCCGCAACCGCCATGGCCATGCCTGATAGTACAATCGCCAAAGTTCGTGGAATGCGGCTGATCAGCATAACCTGCACAGCACGGTCAGTCTGGTTGGCACCAAATAATGCCGCTATCGAAACATCGCTAACACCAATGAACAAACTGATCACCGCAAGTAAAGCGACAACAATAACGGCTATTATTAAACCCTTCACGTGGAGACCTGACCTATTTCTTCATTTTATGCGCGATAATGACTGTATCGCCTTCTATGGCACAACAGTTGTTATAACGCGATAGGGCCCACGTTTAAAAAACGGTAGGCCCGATGCATAATTCAAACTTTTATAAGAGCAATCAATTCGCCTTATCAAATGCTTCTGAAAGCTGATCGATTGTTGAATGCAGTGCAGAGAGACCACCACCAACCAGATACCAGTTTTGTGAATTCAGATAGACAATCTGGTCTTTTTTCCAAGCATTTGTCTGACGCACAAGTTCATTATCCAGAACCTGCTTGGCTGAGCTGCCATCACGGCCAACCGCCACATCACGATCCAGAACAAAGAGCCAGTCAGGATTTGTTTCCAAAATGAATTCAGAAGTAACCGGCTGTCCATGACCACCAACTTCAATATCAGTATTGGCAGGTTTGATACCAAAATCTGAATGCAGCATACCAAAACGCGAGCCTACACCATATGCGCTGATTTTACCGCCATTGGTCATTACCATCAGACCTGTGCCTTTATCGGCAGATTTTTCTTTCAGCTTTGCAATATCAGCATCAAGCTTTGCAATTTCTGCCTTGGCTTCATCTTGCTTATCAAAGATAGCGCCCAGCTTTTCCACATTGCTCTTAACATCGCCAAGGAAATTCGTCGGTGTTACAGTCAAGTCGATTGTTGTAGCAATTTTGGCCAGTTCCGGCAGCTTTGGAGCCGAGCGACCAGCAACAATAATCAGATCTGGTTCTGCTGCATTGACAGTCTCGTAGTCAGGCTCGAATAAGGTGCCTATATTGATCACGGAATCATCAGAATATTTGCTAAGATAATCAGGGATTAATGCAGTTGGTACACCCTGTACCGTAATTCCTAAGCGATCGAGATTATCTAAAGTCGCCAAATCAAAGCTTAGAACCTTTGACGGATTTTTCTGAACCGTTGCTTCGCCTTGAACATGTTTGATCGT
>CANQXU010000191.1 GCA_947627865.1 uncultured Paenochrobactrum sp.
TGGGTGGCAGCAAAGGTCAAATTCCACTACAATCCCTGATAACTCTTTTATTTATCAGGGCGCACTTAGACGTTTCTTCACTTTGTTCAGAAACGGTGCGCGCCTTAAGCGGGATAAAAAACGATGGCCTCCTATCACCTCAGTGTAAAGACTGGCGGGAAAGGCAGTGCCTCTCCGCACGCCGATTACATTACGCGGGAGGGGAAGTATTCCCGTGAAAAAGAGTCCGACCTTGAGCACAAAGAGGCCGGCAATATGCCGGCCTGGGCAGCGCACAAGCCGGCGGAGTTCTGGAAGGCCGCCGACTCGTTCGAGCGTGCTAACGGCTGCACCTACCGCGAAATCGAGATTGCCCTGCCGCGGGAGTTAAAACCCGATCAGCGCCTTGAGCTGGTCCGCGATTTTGTCCGGCAGGAAATCGGGGAGCGTCATGCGTATCAGTTCGCTATCCATAACCCGAAAGCAGCGATAGCCGGCGGCGAGCAGCCTCACGCCCATATCATGTTCTCCGAGCGCCTGAATGACGGCATCGACCGCGACCCGCAGCAGTATTTCAAACGGGCTAACACCAAAGAGCCAGAGCGCGGCGGCGCAAAAAAAGAACGATTCGGGGAAACGCTGGCGGAGCGTAAGGAATACCTGGTGGCGCAGCGGGAACGCTGGGCTGACCTTCAGAACACCCATCTTGAGCTGTATCAGCACGCCGGCCGCGTCGATGCCCGGTCGCTGAAAGACCAGGGCATTGAAAGAGAGCCGGAGCGGCATCTGGGTGCGGGAAAGGTGCAGCGCCTCGATACTGAACAGATCCAGGCTATCTTGGAGCGCAGGGAGGCTGAAAAGCAGGTGCAGCAGGCGCAGGACGAGCGCGACAGCGTCATTGACCTGGCCACCTCGCTGCGGGAAGCCCTGGCGGAGCGGGAGAGTCTGGCAGCCAGACAGGAGCCGGAGTCTGAACCAGAGAAGGAAGCTTCGTCCGGCAGAACGTATGATTTTGAAAAAGAGCCGGAGCCTGAAAAACTCAGCGACATGGTCAGCGAGGCGATGAAAGATATCCTGGACGATATCGACCTTCAGTCTCTGGTGAATGACGCGATGGCAGAGTTTCAGGGGCTGCATCAGGAGATGGAGAGGCAGAGAGAGCGGGAATACTGGGCTGAGCAAAAACGACAGCAGGAGAAAGAGCGGCAGCGACTTGCTGAGCAGAAACGACAGAAGCCTGATAAGGGCTGGTCATTTTCACGATAGACAGGATTTAAGATGAGCGACGAGATTAAAAAACAGATTGCCGCCCTTATCGGACACCATCAGCTGCTTGAGAAGCGCGTGACGGCGCTGACTGAGGAGTTTCAGGCTGCGGCCATGCAGCTACAGCGGCAGAGCGAGACGCTAAGCCATGTTATCGGCGAGCTGGACAGCGCCTCCGGTAACATGACGGAAACGGTCAGGAAATCTGTCAGTGCCGCTTTAAGCCAGATTGAAAAAGACGTGAAGCAGGCCGCTCTGACTCAGATGAAGCCGGCGACGGAGGCCTTTAATCAGTCTGCCAGCACAGCGAAAGAGATGATTTATGAGATGCGCCGCGAAATGTCGCGTTATACCTGGAAATCTGCAATTTATATCGCCCTGACGATGATTGCGGTTATGGGCGGATGCCTCTGGGGGATGTACTACTTCATTGACAGTGGTTATGCGCGGATTGCGGAGATGCAAAGGATGGAAGCTGTCTGGCAGAAGAAGGCTCCTCTGGCTAATATTAGTATTTGTGATGATAAGCCATGTGCGCAGGTAACTGGTAGTGAATACACCAACAAAAAAGGTGAGCGATTTTATATACTAAAGTCAATTAAATGATATTTTTTATAAATCATACTTGCCTTTTTAATGTGTTATTGATTTTTTATAAAGTGAGGTTTAGTTTGAAATTTAATGCTATTTTTTTATTACTATCTACTTTTATCCTTTATGGATGCAGTAGTAATAATAACTATGAGAGTTATACGAGCAATTACACGAAAGAAAAAGAGGATAGCATCCCAACAACAATCATCTCACCGGAAGAAATGATCTGTAAGGCTTCAGTATTTTCTGGAAATTTTCGGTTGCAAGGTGGCATACCGGTTAAAGTAAAAAATTATGGCTCTCATTTCGAAATTAAAATAAAAGACAAGGGTTTTTTACTATCTGTAGCTAATAGTAACTTCCCTAAGAGAAACCCTATAATTAGCCCTCAACTAAAAAAAGATAGATTCTCAAGCCAGGATTATTATGGTGATTTACTAGATGTAAGGTATTGGTCGCATGGTACCGGTCTTTTTGTTTTAACTTATAAACAGAATGGCCAGTATAGAAGTTTTAGCTCTTCTTGCCTGTAATTTTTTAAATGAAACTTAAGTGGTATTGATTCATTTATTAATTATTCATTATATATAGTAAAGTGTATTTATATATATTAAAAGCCCGCTTTATGCGGGCTTTTAATGGTTTTGATGGAGAGGTTATCTTACGAATGTTTCGCCAGTTCACGCCGAGCTAACTCTGCTAAAAATCCGCTGCGGCTATGGTACTCACGATGTGAGTTCACGTATTCATCAATTCTAGCCAGCAAAAATTGAGGCATTGTGATGTTTAACTTTGTGGCTTTTCCGTCATATTTGGTTAAATCTATATCAACATATGCCCAGCTTCCACCGGTGCAATCTTCATTGTTTAAATGATCAGAGACAGTTTTAGCTTGGTCAGGTGTATTGCCCTTTTCGCTCATATATTCAAAGTACGTATCTAGCGCATTCTGCGCATCACTGATTGCGTCATCGATGGTATCGCCAGCAAAATAGCACCCGATCACGTCTGGCACGAAACCGGAAAACGAACCGTCGTCTGCCTGATGTAGATAAATGGGATATCTCATGCTTATACCTTCTATTTTACTTAAAGAGCGGCCTCAAGGCCGCTTATATTACGTTATTTCAGACCAGCTTGTTTTAGTATGCTATTGAGCGTTCCTACCGCCATATCTTTGCGCGGATGTGGAATTACTATCGGTCTAGTTTCCCCTGATTTCTCAAAAACATGATGCGAACCGTTAGCTCGCACAAATTCCCAGCCGACCGCTTTGATTCTTTTGATTAGTTCATCGCTTGACATTATCCCTCTCTTTTTCAAAACCGAGGCAATAATAGTCTTATTAATACCCACCGTCAACACCAGTACCCACGGTGGGTATTAGATTTAACATAAAACTACTTACGCGCACCACTGACCAGGCACTCACCACTAAAACCCGCCGGAACGTGCAAAAGTGCGGGTTTTGCACCCCGAAAACGGGCTGTTTTTGGGGTGCCGGTTTGTTATCAGAACTGCGGGATTGGTTTCAGCCAGCAAACGGGCTGAAACTGCTATTTCTTCCAGAATTTCCATGATTTTTTTACCACCGGCTGCGTAGCTGGTTCTGGTGCTGTTGGCAGTTTGGATTCGATAAGCAGCATTGCCTGTTTTAGGCTGTCTATGTGCGACTGTTGAGCTGTAACGAGTTGTCTCAGGTGTTCAACTTCATGTTCTAGTTGCTTTGTTTTACTGGTTTCACCTGTTCCATTAGATGTTACACGCTGTTCATCTGTTACATTGTCACTCTGTTCATGGTGAACAGATTTGAATGCACCAAAAACGCGTAAAAGCTCTGATGTATCTATCTTTTTTATGCCTTTCTCATCTGTGCAGGTGGACAATTTCCCGTTTGATATGTAACGGTGAACAGTTGTTCTACTTTTATTTGTTAGTCTTGATGCTTCACTGATAGATACAAGAGCCATAAGAACCTCAGATCCTTCCGTATTTAGCCAGTATGTTCTCTAGTGTGGTTCGTTGTTTTTGCGTCAGCCATGAGAATGAACCATTGAGATCATACTTGCTTTGCATGTCACTCAAGAATTTTGCTTCAAAACTAGTAAGTTGAATTTTTACAGTTAAAGCATCGTGTAGTGTTTTTTTAAGTCCCTCATGCAGACGATTTTCAGGAGTTAAAATGATTTTTTTATCTGCTTTTTTTAATTCAGGATCTTTCGCAAGTTCTGTTACCAAATCAATTTGCGTATTCAGTTCAACCTGAAATATCAGTGTGTCAGCAGGGCGACCTCGTTTTTCAATTTCTAATTTCATGTTGCTGTAAGTGTTGAGGTCTTTAGATATAACATTCAATACATTCTGTTTGAATTTTTTAAATTCAGGATAGTTTGTTTCTAACATCAACATGAATTTAAAATCATCAATACTTATTTCAATGTTCGCTCTATGGGTGTTTTTTTGTGTTAATTCTTTTAGAAGCCACTCATAAACTCGCATGGAGTACTTATTTTTAAATAATTTCACATGCTCAAGGTTGTATTTGATGAATTTTTTTAGTTGAAATAAATAGGGTAGTATTTCTTCGCTGAAAACAAGCTCCAACTCTTCCGATGAAAACTTAGCGAAATTAGTCCACTGAAAAATTATCCGCTCTTTTTTTACTGTTGGATTTGTGATCTCTACTGTTCTCGTCATGAGATGTTTTGTTGAATTATAGAGATTATTCCATGCCTGCTCTGGCGTCATTCCCATAGTGTTAGCGTATTCCGCATAGTTAAACCGTAACGTTCTATTTTCACGAGTCGGTTCTAAACAAGGGTTCAGATGAGCCACACAATATAAAATCAATTTTGTCTCTTGATCTGTTAGGTCATAGCGACTTACCGCCAGTTCATTGGCTTTAAATACAATTAGTTCAGACATAACCCCTCAGTAAGGTGACAGTTTTTTTTTATAACATACCAAGCATAAAGGTGAATGTATATAAAACACTTCACCTTTATGTTGATTCTGTGAGTTCTATTAAAATCGTGTCACCTTTGGTTGGTTTTTTATTAAAATCGTGTCACCTTTTATTAAAATCGTGTCACCTTTGTGTTTTTTTATCTTTATATATCAACGATTTAAAATCTCTAGAATAAAGAAAGAATAGAAAAGATAAAAAAGAATAGATCCCAGTCCTGTGGATAACTGACAGCCTGAGTGAGTGATCCAGTATGATAAAAGGATGTCGCAAACACTGTTTGCTCCTCTTCAAAACAGACCTTTGAACCCACAAAACACTGAGATAGCACCCTCGCAAGCTCGGGCACATCGCTGAACATTCCTTTCGTCTCCGACCATCTGGCACCTGAATCGCTGTTGTTTCCGTGAAATTCAGTTCGCTTCGCTCACGGCTCTGGCAGGGAATGGGGGTAAACGGCACTACAGGCGCTTTTTATTGATGACAGTGAAGGATTCAACTCCTGAGATAAGAAAAGCCCGTCACGGGCTTCTCAGTGCGTTTAATCACTATCCTGTCAGCTGTTGCTGTCTGACTTTTTGCTGTTCAGCAATTCCTGACCTCTGATTTTCCAGTCAGACCACTTAGGATTATCCCGTGACAAATCATTGAGACTGGCTAATGCGCCCAGTAGGGCAGCAGTATCATCAACAGGCTTACCCGTCTGGCTGTCAACCAGACCCGCCAGGATGAGTAATCCGGCTGACTGGTACAGGGCATGGTCACGGGCTTTACGGGCGGCTCTAGCTTCGGCACGCTTTTCTGCCTGTATCAGGTTCATCACTTTTGTTCTGGCTTCCTGCGCTTTCTCTGCTGCCTGCTCTGCCTGAATCAACAGAGTCAGCGTTTTGATATCCTGCGCTGTTTTATCCGCTTTATCCGTCAGTATCAGCATGAGTCTCTGTTGTTCATTCGGCGACTTTAAGCCGCGAATATACTGCACTCTGTCTGCTGCCCATTTTTCCTGTTTTTCACTTTTATTCATACCCATTGCGCCTCTGAATGTTAACGGGGGAATTATGCTCAGTGATGGCAGCGGAGGTCAAATTCAACTACAATCCCTGATAACTCTTTTATTTATCAG
>CANQXU010000192.1 GCA_947627865.1 uncultured Paenochrobactrum sp.
GATGGCACTCTCATTATTGGCATAAGTGCCGATTTTTATACGCTCATAGCCGCTCAGCACAATTATATTAACCAAATTCTGCAGCAATCTACTGCCGATAGATTTGCCTTGATGTGCAGGCGCTACCCATAAATCAGAAATATAATTGCTATCAGGAAGATAGGCACCCCAGCCTAAGCGACAGCCACCCTGCTCTGCCACAATAATAGAACTATAATTATTCAAGCAAAAATCTAAAAAATGGGAATAGAGATTTTTCTCAAAACCACATGACTGATCATCCGTATTAATAGCGCTTCTCCACGACGCAACGGCCAAGCCAGCTAATAAATGCATTTCGCCGGGCATTGCCCGGCGAAATGTAATTTCAGAGGTTATATTGATCACCACCAGCGTTTCGGCTGGAAGCGACCAGCAGCTTCTTCAATAATATGAGCTGTCTGGAACAATGTTTCTTCTTCAAAAGGACGGCCAATAAGCTGCAAGCCAAGTGGCAGACCATTTTCGCTCAATCCAGCCGGAACGGAAATCGCAGGCAGGCCTGCCATATTCACAGTGACTGTAAAAATGTCATTGAGATACATTTTAACCGGATCAGAAGCGAGTTCCTTATCAGCAATACCAAATGCCGCTGATGGTGTCGCTGGCGTCAGAATTGCATCCACACCAAGATTAAAGACATCATCAAAGTCTTTCTTGATAAGTGTGCGTACCTTCTGTGCGCGAACATAATATGCATCATAATATCCAGCGGAAAGCACATATGTACCGATCATGATACGGCGTTTCACTTCCCAGCCGAAACCTTCGGCACGTGTGTTCTCATACATATCGGCAATATCTTTGCCTGGTACACGCAAGCCATAACGAACGCCATCGTAGCGAGCAAGATTAGATGATGCTTCTGCTGGCGCAACCACATAATAAGTCGGCAAAGCATATTTTGTATGCGGCAGCGACACTTCAACAATCTCTGCACCGGCAGCTTTGAGCATATCGATGCCCTTTTGCCACAAGGCTTCAATTTCCGCTGGCATACCATCAACGCGATATTCCTTAGGAATACCGATTTTCATGCCTTTGATTGATTTACCGATCGCAGCTTCATAATCGGGAATGGCAATATCTACGCTGGTTGAATCTTTAAGATCAAGCGAAGCCATTGACTGCAGCATAATGGCAGCATCGCGTACGTCACGGGTAATGGAGCCTGCCTGGTCTAAGGAAGATGCAAAAGCAATGGTGCCCCAGCGTGAAACGCGACCATAAGTCGGCTTCATACCCACTGTTCCTGTAAAGGCAGCTGGCTGACGGATTGAACCACCCGTATCAGTTGCGGTCGCACCAGCGCAAAGTTGTGCAGCAACAGCAGCAGCAGAACCACCTGATGATCCGCCAGCAACGAGATCTTTTGCATCATCTTCAGCACGCCAAGGATTTTTAACTGGGCCGTAATATGATGTTTCGTTGGAAGATCCCATGGCAAACTCATCCATATTGAGTTTGCCGAGCATGACCGCACCATCAGCCCACAAATTGGCAGTTACAGTTGATTCATACTCAGGCTTGAAACCATCAAGAATATGCGAACAAGCTTGTGTGTGAATACCTTTGGTTGCGAAAAGGTCTTTAACGCCGAGTGGAATGCCTTCCAATGCTCCGGCCTCACCTTTTGCAATGCGCTCATCAGATGTTTTTGCCATTGAACGCGCATGATCATGCGTTGTTGCAACATAGGCGTTGATAGAAAAATTAGCAGCATCAATTGCGCTTAAATATGATTCGGTCAGCTCAACTGCGCTAAATGCTTTTTCTTTAAGCTTATCACGCGCCTCGGCAATAGTGAGTGCGGTCAAATCGGTCATGGTTTAATCCTGTATAGCCGCCAGATAGCGTGCTTTTTAACATAATCTTATAGTCAAACTCGGCTCAAGCCAAAGCTTGGACAAAAATTACTCAAGAACTTTTGGAACTACGAAAAAGTTATCTTCACTACCCGGTGCATTGGCTGTGATTTCTTCAGCAATATTGCCGTCCGTCACAACATCTTCACGAGTCCGCAATTTCATAGGTAAAACAGAGGTCATAGGCTCTACATCCGAGACATCAACCTCGTTGAGCTGCTCAACAAAACCGAGCCTTGTATTAAGCTCACTCGTCATGCGCTCTGCTTCTTCATCCGTTAGGGCAATACGCGACAAATGCGCAACGCGCTTGACGGTAGCAATATCGAGGGTCATCCTGTTCTCCGGATTTATAATGGTGACATATTATTCAACATGCCAATATTAGTATTATTACGGCTATAACCGTCACAGGCGTGAAGTGCAATATTATTGCTGCAAAGTTCAAAATTACATTAAACTTTAATCGCCGTGCAATCGGTTAGTTTTAAGTCCAATCGCCCGTTTTATATATTCTGCAATTGACCGGGCTTGCTGACATTAATCTTGCAGCTTTTCTCTGCATCCATGCTTTCCATAGCAGCGATAAATTTGTCAGCATTGGAATCTAGCAACGGGAAGGTTGCATAATGACACGGCAGCACTGTTGAAAATTTCATATATCGCTGGCAAGCCAAGGCTGCGATTGCGCCGCCCATGGTAAAGCGGTCACCAATCGGTACAATACCAATATCAGGCTGATGCAATTCATTGATCAAAGCCATATCCGAAAAGATATCTGTATCCCCCATATGATAAATCGTTTGATCACCGTTAATGTGGAAAACAAGACCATTTGCACTGCCAAGTGACTGCGATACACCATCCTCTGTGATAAACGCTGAGGAATGCAACGCATTCACGAAAGTAACACTGAAATCTTCTTGAAAAACGGTGCCGCCAGTATTGCCCGGATCCGTATTTTTAACCCCGCGCGTGCCAAGCCATCCTGACAAATCCGCATTCGCAATCACTTTTGCGCCCGTTTCATTTGCAAGTTTGACTGTATCCCCAACATGGTCAAAATGACCATGTGTCAGCGCAATATGCGTCACACCTCCAACAGCTGCTTTGATGTCCAGATCAGCGGCTGAAGGATTTTCGCTCAAATATGGATCAATAAGAATTACTGATTGCGATGTTTCGACACGAAAGGCCGAGTGACCAAGCCAAGTAATTTTCATAGTGTTTCCTCATGAACCATGTTTAATATCTATTTCCTACTGTGATAAAGCCTGACAAAGAGCTGGTCAATGAAAGCCATTGCGAAACTGATGAATTTGATACAAACAGACCACTGATTAGGATAACTGTTATCAAGGAATGAGATTTGGCTGTCATCGAAATCGAACAAGTCGCTGATTTATACCGTCAAGCGGAGAGCAAGGGAAAAACAATCGCCGGTTTGGATTTAGGCACCAAGACAATTGGCCTTGCCATTTCTGATCAAGGACTTTCCTTTGCTAATCCACGGCCGGTTATCAAACGCACTAAATTCAGCAAAGACGCTCAAATTCTCATAGAATTACTAGCAAAAGAAAATGCTGGTGCGATTATTATTGGCCTGCCGGTCAATATGGACGGAAGTGCTGGCCCTCGCGTACAAGCGACGAGAGCCTTTGTACGCACAATGCAGCCACTGACAGATTTGCCATTCATCTTCTGGGATGAACGCTTATCAACAGTTGCAGCTGAGCGAGCATTACTTGATATGGATGTTTCCCGCTCAAAAAGAGCTGAACGCATTGATTCTGCCGCTGCATCCTTCATTCTGCAAGGCGCACTTGACCGCATTGGCTACATCCATCGCTCGCAGCCAGATATTTTTTAAGTCGTAAGATGGCTAAGTAATGACATATGCTCGCATAATTTTAGTGCTTCATTGCATGTTTTTTATGCTCCCCAACACCGTCATGGCAGCGACGTGGGAGATATGTGATTTGCAATTGAAAATATTAAAGCCAAAACCCAATGAGCACTTACTATTTACGGAAGTGATCAGTGTCGAAAACAAAAGAAATGCAGAATGCCCCAAGGCGGGAGATAGCTTCAACTTTCGACCAGAGAGTGCAGATTATCAATCAATGATCCCTAGACGAGACTGGCCAAAAGTAAATCAGCTCGTTTCTGTCCGCTATCGTTATTTGGACGGAATTTGCAAAACTGCAGGGCCATGCCGAATTAAGCATTACTCCCTTATGAAGCGATAAGAGTGTGCTTTTTTTAAAATATTGATATGTCAATATTTAAAGGAGTATTCAGTGATTAACCATCACCATTAAAGTCTTGGAATTTACCGCCTCATGCTTATACGGCATGAGGCGTGTCAAACTACCAAACTGATTTTATTATCAGACCTTAATCGTGGTGATCTGATTGCCCCACGGGTCTTCAAATGTCTGACCATTACCACCACGTGTATCTTCTAGTTCGACAAAAGACAAACCCGTCCTATCAGGGTCACGCCGCTCAGCACCAGCACTTTGCCACGAATTGGCGGCAATATGATGATGATACCCACCAGTCGACAAGAACACAGCTTTATCTCCATAGGATTGCACTGTATCAAATCCTAATTGGTTGTGCCAAAAAGTTTCAGCTTTGGCCGCATTGCCAACTCTTAAATGAACGTGCCCGACCACCATGTCGTCAGGCGCACTCTGCCATTCGGTATTGTCACGCTTTAATTCATCCAACAGATTATTAATATCAAGCGCTTGCGTACCCATAACTACGCGTGAATCGTTCCATTCCCAAATGTCTTGTGGACGGTCAGTATAAATCTCGATACCGTTTCCCTCTGGATCTGTCAGATAGAATGCTTCACTGACATTATGATCAGAAGCACCCACAACAGCCACTTGATTGTCTATAATATTTTTGGTCCACCGTGCTAAGTCGCTGCGCTTGGGCATAAGAAAAGCAGTATGATAAAGACCAGCACTGCGAGGATCGTCAGCCTTGCCTGATGAGAACTGCTCAATCTCCAAAAGCTCTCGTTCGCCCGATCCCAGTATGATGGAATTGTCGCGCCGAGCCATCTCTCGCAAGCCAACAATGTCACGATAATACTGTGCTAACGCTTCTTTGTTCTTTGACTTAAGCCCTACCCTAGCCACTCTCACAGGCGTGCTCATGGCAAAAGGCACTGATTTATCATTATCTAACAGGTTCGTTTTCATATTCTTCACCTCCTGCAACGGACCAGCCGAATAGGCACGAGTTGCAGTCAGAGCGAGCAGCGCTCCTGAAACCAAAACTTCACGCCTATTCTTCACCATTTTGAATTACGGATCCTTGCAAATAATCAACTCATTATGTGAAGAAGATTGTACTTGTCAGGCATTCAGACAAGATATGAACTGAGTAACAGCCTGTTCATCAATATAAGACAAAGACGCATTTTCCCTATGGCGCTCTATAACCAAAACAATAATGACAAAGCCCCGTAATTATCAACCGTTTCGTCAAAGCTTACTTATAAGCCAGCGAGTATAGTGCTTGTTCTGTACTGATAAAGATATTTGGGGGATAATTACATAAGTGGTGCGGACGGCGGGAATCGAACCCGCATGACCTATGGTCGAGGGATTTTAAGTCCCTTGCGTCTACCAATTTCGCCACGTCCGCTTAACCAAAAATCTGTAAACTAACAGATGAAATGGCCTTAGCATGTTTATGAAAGGAATATCAATGGCTTCATCAATAAATCATAAACATTCTGCAACTGCTTGCTTACTGAAATAAGTTCGATTCGGTCAAGTGCTGAAGATGAACATTTGACGCTATTCCCAGCTTTTATGCCAATCGCCGTGATTTACAGCAGCTTATCACTAAAAATGCTTGATCTACAAAGCTCTGGCTCCTAATTTCAATTGCTAGATCAGGCACTGATAGGGAGAATGAGTGTTGAACGCAGTAAAAGCATTTTTTGCTGAAAAAGCACCTCATATTGAGGTGATTGAGCTTCCA
>CANQXU010000193.1 GCA_947627865.1 uncultured Paenochrobactrum sp.
GGGGTTCCGGGGATTTCCCCGCCATAGATTGCAATTCGCCCTGTAGGCCTCGTCATTCCTAACCTGTAGAGGTGCATTACTTTTCAGAAAGCGGTACATACTCCAAGATCGATGCCATCAGATACTCAATATCCGGTGCTTCACCTGTCTGACCGAACAAGTATTTTCCCTTCAGATTTATGCTTTGCCAGGCTACCGGTGAAGCACGCTTGATGGCTTCCGCCAGTTTATCTTTACCGTGATGCTCAAAGCTTTGCAACAGGTTGCTCAGCACCTTCGAGTTGAAGTAGATGATGGCGTTGGCCATTAGTCTTGCGCATTCATTCCACAGCTCTATCTCCTCATCGCTGTTGCCGCGGAACCGATCGCCATTGACCTGACTGATCGCTCGGCGCAGCTGGTGGTAGGCTTCACCGCGGTTCAAGGCCTTTTGCACGTGGCTGCGCAGTTCAGGGTCATCGATGTAGCTCAGTAGATATCGTGCTTTTACGAGGCGGTTGTATTCGGTAAACGCTTCAAGTAAGGGGTGGTTACTTTTATAAGCAGATAGCTTTCGCACCAGAGTAGCTTGATCCGTTTTGCGCTGCGCTAGGGATACCGAGATGCGTTGGATGGTATCCCAGTGATCCATGATGCGTTTGGTGTTAATGGGTTTTTTCAGACTCAGCTGGACGCGGTCGTCTTTGTCGGTGGTGACATTAAACATCTTCTCGATCACGGTACCCACCTTGGCGTAACGAGGCGCAAAGTGGTAGCCAAACAAGTCCAGCAGTGCAAAGTTAACGTGGTTGACCCCATGGGTGTCAGTCGACACAACGTCCGGGATTATTTCCGTACTGTTGTTCATCAGCAGGTCAAAGAGGTAATGGCTTTCATGCTCGTTCGAGCCAATTATCCGGTTGTTAATCCCCATATGATGGGCATTGAGGCTCACGTTCGAGAGCCCCTTGGCCGTACCGAAGTATTTAGAGGAGTACCGGGTGCGGAATGTTTCTCGTTTGGCTTCGAATTTCTGACCGTCGGCACTGACATGTACGATGCCTTCCTGGATGTAGTAGTGTTTAAATATCGGTAATTTAGCCGTCGCGTTATTGATGCGGTCGTTAGCGTTATTCAGGGTTTCCAATCGCAGATAATTGGCTTGGATGGTGCGCAACTGCTCATAGCTGCGATCAGAGATCTCTGCAATACCATAGATGCCCTGGTTGGTGGCATTGGCAATAAGGATCGCCAGTAAGTCCACTTCGAACAGCCGACTTTTGGAACTCATCCCCAAGACATGTTCAAAGTCATCAATAAATCCGGTGTCCCGATCGACAACACGCAGCACATCGGCGATGTCTACCGAATGCATCTGTCCAAAGAACGGATTATTAACTAAGTGCTTTTTACTCGCCGTAGGCAGTCGCCAGTAGCGCTTGCCACCTTTATTTCTTAGGATGATGTCGCGGTTGTCGGTCTTTTCTAGATAGTGGCTGACCTCGTGCAGGCGCAGATTCAGCTCGGTGGCCATGCTAGGGATGAGTTGTGTCGGATCGGCCATCAACTTCTCCTGTGCGGTGGAATCCAACAGGCGCTGCTTGTCTTGTTTCCAGCGTTGGGTCTTAAGCAGATCCGCATCCAAAGCCCGGTATTTAATGACGTCTGGCATCAACAGCTGACCTTGCAATCGATCGGGAACCTGCAGATAGAGGTACCATTCGTAGCGGGCTTTGTTGAGGCCACCATCTGTATTCAGTAAAAGTGGGCGCATGTGTTTTTGTGGCAAGCGCCGATCCAGGCTGGCATCACTGAGCTCCTGATGAGCCAACAGATCCAACCGGGCTTGATCTAGCGCTCTCGCCAGTCGTTGTGTTTGATCCGCACCTTCAATGCGTAAACAGCAGAACAATGATCGTAGCAAGCCAGTGCGTAGCGTGGACTCTGCGTCCAGGTGCTGCCAATAGGCCTCGTCAGCAGACTGTTTTTGATTGCTCAAGTAGTGACAGACAGAGCTGAGGTCTTTGGCATTCAGAACCTTGAACGCTAGTTCTTGAACGGACTGGAAGTGAGTATCTGGCGCAATCTCTTCATCCAAAAACAGCTCCAGCACATCTGCGGCCTTGCCAACGTTACGAGCCGCTTTCTGCCAATCCTGATAAACCTGCTCTTTTGCCATCGCTTTGGCGCGGGCTTTGACTTGCCGCACATGATGGATAAAGCCATCGGCGATCCTTTCCAAGCACTGTTGATGACGGTTTTGCAGGTAGCTCAGGAGGTACAACTGCTGATTGAGACCTGTTTGCCGTTTGAGTTTGGCTCCGTAGTAATCCACGCGCCCGGCATAATAGTGCTGGTTCATCTGCGATAGCCCAAGACGTTCCTGTACTTGTGCAATCTCATCCATCCATGGCTGAAGGTGTTGATAGACCTGAAGCTCTTTATCCAGTTCAGTACCGGTAAAATTGCGAGCACTCTGGCGCAAGTGCTGTAAGGTAAAAGTATGCTCGCCGGATAGCAGCTCAGTGATCATATCTTTCAGGCCTTGAGTGCAAGCGGACTTAACTTGCTCATGTAGCGCTTTCTGATGCTGTACCAGCACCTGGCTGATGATCTTCTGTAGTGTGCTGTAGGCAGGAATGGCGATTTTGTTGTGGGCTAGGTATTCGATCGCCGCATCAAAAAGAGCTCGTGGTGCAGCCCAGCTATTTGCCTTTTCACGTAGATAGGTAACCAGCCCTGCCTGATGTTCAATATCATTCCAATCAGAAATCCCAAGTAACACCAGTACACGTTCGTATAATCGGGATTTCTGGTCCGCTTTCAGGCTAAATCGACGGTATTTCAGGTCCTTAAAATAGAGCTCAGAAATGAATGATAGGTCGGCCTGCATGGATTTGAAGCTGGGAATTAGCAGGATGGGCTTAGATTTGAAATATCCCAGTAAAGCGATGGCAACCACTCGATGCTTACGGTCTCGAATCCGGTTGACTACCTCAAGTTCTCGGTCGTTAAGAGCAAAGAAAAACCGTTGATCGGATTCGGAGAACACAGGAGGCGAATACAATTCTTCAATTTCTGCCTCTGCCAGTATCGAGAGGCGCTTACCTTTGCTCATATCTTGACCCGAAAAGTCAAGAAGGATACCGCTAATCAAGGCAGATACAAACCAATAGCCTTCTACAGGCTAGGAATGGCGGGGCCTACAGGGCGAATTGCAATCTATGGCGGGGAAATCCCCGGAACCCCAATTTGATAGGATTAGGAAATACTTTCCAATATACGCAAATACGAATATACGGATAATCGAATATAACCGCAATGGTTACCAATGCCCTGGTCTGGCGATCAATCGCAATGCATATAACATTAGGAAGAGAATGAGCTGATGGCAGCTATCTATTAAACAGCTTATCCACGCATAAAATCAGGCATCACCCCAAACGAGTTGGGGGACGTTTACACGCCCACGGACGAAGATCTGGAATTTGCTCTTCGTCACTGTAAGCGCACCAGCGCCGCATTCCTGGGGTTGCTGATTCAACTAAAAACAACGCAGCGATTGGGTCGTTTTGTTCCGCTGGGTGAAATACCAAAAGTTATCATCGCTCACATCAAAAACCAGTGTCGTTTCCGGGTGACACTCAACGATCTACAAACCTATTACACCTCAGGATCGAAAGATCGCCATGTAAAATTGGTTCGACGTCATCTCAACATAAAAGCCTACGATACGATCAAAACATCCGAGCTGGCACAGGTTTGGGCGCAGGATGCGGCGACGACCAAAGAAGCGCTGCCGGACATCATCAATGTGACTTTGGAGTATTTGGTCAAGGAGCGTTATGAACTCCCGGCATACAGCGTGCTTGAGCGAATATGCCAGGCAGCCAGAGCGGAGGTAAATACTCGATACTACGATCGATTATGTGGATTTTTAACAGACGAAAGTCGGCAGCGTATCAATGACATTCTTCGCGCCAGTACAGGTCTGAGCGGTTTTGGCTGGAGCACTCTGAAGAGTGAACCCAAACGATTAACTCCTCGCAACATCCATGCGTACATCCAATACCTGGAATGGTTGACGTCCCTGCAAACGCTTCTGCCCACGGATTTGGGGTTGCCCCCAGTCAAACACCAGCAGTTCATTGATGAGGCCAAAGCCCTGGATTATGCCGAGCTGGTGAAGCTCAAACTCAATAAGCGGCTTGCGCTCGTCATCGTCCTGATCCGGCACCAATACGCGCGAACGCTGGATAACGCAGCCGACATATTTATCAAGCTGTTGTTAAAGATGGATCGCTCGGCGCAGAAACTGTTGGAGAAATACCTGAGTGACCATCAAAAGCAAACCGATCATTTGATTTCGGTATTGTCTGGAACGGTCAGGGTGTATCTGGATAAACCCGAATCGGTGACAGCCTTTGATCCGGTGCTCGGCAAGAACAGCGATCAGTTGCTGCACATGTGTGAACAATATATGGCGTTTGCGGGCAACAACTACTTGCCGTTCATGGTGCAACTTTACAAAAAGCAGCGATCTACCTTGTTTCGCACGATTGAAATACTCAATCTCACCTCGGCTACGGAGGACAAGGATTTACTGAACGCCTTCCAGTTTATTTTGAAACATAAACAACGCCGCACAGAGTTCCTATCTATTCAAAATGATCCCAACGATTCATCGGCTGGGACCATCATTAACATTCGTTGGGTGAGAGAAAACTGGTGGAAATTGGTCACTGGAAAATCGACCAAATCAGCACACGTGACGGAAGTCAATAAAATGTGTTTTGAGCTGTGTGTTTGAACGAATTGCCGAAGAGCTCGGTACCGGCGATTTGTTCATCCCCTACAGTGAGACCTTCGATGATTACCGCGAGCAAATGATCACTTGGGAAGAATACGAGGCGCAACTACCCGCTTACTGCGAGGAGGTGGGACTCGTGGCTGGCGACGTTGAATTTGCCAGAACCCTGAAGGATGCCATGGAGGCGAGCTGTCATAAAGCAGACAGCCAGTTTCCGGAAGATGAATTGGTTCGCATTGAAAACGGGAATCTTGTTATTGGCAAGCGAAAACCGGATCAACCATCTCCAGAATTCGAAGAAATTGGAGCGCTACTGCGAGATAGGCTGGAAAAAATCAACGTGCTCGATATGATTATCAGTGTCGAAAAATGGCTTAATCTGAACAAATATTTTGGCCCACTGTCGGGTTTTGAATCACGTATCAGTGACCCCGTCTTACGTTTTGTTCTGACTGTATTTTGTTATGGCACCAATATCGGCCCCACCGAAACCGTGCGTTCCGTGCAGGGTGTTTCTCGCAAACAGGTGGCTTGGCTTAATTTAAAACGCACCACTGAAGCGCGTCTCGAAAAGGCAATTGCAAAAACTAATAACGCGTATCCGGTTTTTGGCTTGGCCCTTTTGCTGGGAATTAAGCTCATGCCGCGCATCCGGAACATTAAAGATCTCAACTTTTACAAGCCTGACCGCACCACGGTACTCAAGCATATACAGTCCTTGTTTAAGGAGCCGATCAAATGGGAGCTTATTGAAAAGCATTACGCGGATATGATGCGAACAGCCATGTCTGTTAAAGCAGAGAAAATTACCGCATCAACGATATTGCGTCGGTTTGGCACAAAGAACCGGAAAAACAAATTGTATTTTGCGTTTAGAGAGCTTGGACGCGTGGTCAGAACCATGTTTTTGCTCGAATACATTACGGACGTTGACCTGCGAAAAACGATCCAAGCAGCGACCTGTAAGAGTGAGGAGTTCAATGAGTTCGCCCGCTGGCTGTTTTTTGCGAATGGCGGAAAAATTCCCGCCAATTTGAAGCACGAACAGAGCAAGATCGTCAAATACAACCATTTGCTGGCAAACTTTGCGATTCTCTATAACGTAAACGCGATGAC
>CANQXU010000194.1 GCA_947627865.1 uncultured Paenochrobactrum sp.
AACGTGACACCTGCACGCGCTGGTGCATATTTTAATAAGGTTGAATGTTTCTGCTTTAATGACACGACATTGCAGCCTGGAGAAAATATGGAAATGCCGGTAGTATTTTTTGTTGACACCGACTTTGTCAATGATCCGGATTTGAAGTCTGTTAAAACGATTACTTTATCTTACACTTTCTTCTCTGCGGATAAAGATAAACCGCTGGCAAAAGCGGAAGTCCGTTGAAGAACTAAGCGTTTTATGAGGCAGCATATTCCAGATATATCTGATCCGCTGCTAATTAAGAATAAGGTGCAAAAGAGGAGCCTTGGGGAACAATATGGCCGAAGCACATAAAAAGAACCATGATTATCACATTATTGATCCGAGCCCTTGGCCGTTCCTGTCATCAATAGGAGCATTTGTACTTGCCTTCGGCGGTATCGCTTATATGCGATATCTCAAAGATGATCAGCTCAATTTCTTTGGGGTCAATCTCGTGACGCCATGGATATTTGTCATTGGTATCCTGATCGTTCTTTACTGCATGTATGGCTGGTGGGGCGATACGATCAAAGAGGGGAATGAGGGCTACCACACAAGGGTTGTTACAATTCATCTTAAATATGGGATGATTATGTTCATCGTCTCGGAGGTGATGTTCTTTGTAGCGTGGTTTTGGTCATTTTTTGATGCGAGCCTATTTCCAAACGAAGCAATACAATATGCCAGAGATGCTTATACTGGAGGGATTTGGCCGCCCAAAGGCATTGAAGTCATCGATCCTTTGCACTTGCCCTTATACAATACAGTTATTCTGCTCTTGTCCGGAACAACTGCAACATGGGCACATTATGCAATTTTAAAGAATGATAATAAAGGTGCAATAGCAGGGCTTTCACTCACTGTAGCTTTGGGCGTTTTGTTCACTTATGTGCAGTTTTATGAATATGCCCATGCACCATTTGCTTTTAAAGATTCAATCTATGGCGCGACATTCTTCATGGCGACAGGTTTTCATGGCTTCCATGTTTTTGTCGGTACAATCTTTCTGGCCATATGTTTGATCCGTTCTATTCGCGGTGACTTTAACTCCAAACACTATTTCGGCTTGGAAGCGGCAGCATGGTATTGGCATTTTGTGGATGTCGTTTGGCTGTTCCTTTTCTTCGCAATTTACGTCTGGGGCAGTTGGGGCGCTCCGATGAATTAATATTTGAGTGAGTTTTCATAATATGTCGGCCACAAGAGTTTAAATTCGCTCTTGTGGCTGGCTTTACCATTAAGGGCATTCGTTTGGCACAGCTTGAGACAACCACTTCTGGCAGTGATAAAAACCCACATGCAATAAAGTCATCTTTGATGGGGCATTGCCCGCATTGCTCCGAAGGAGCAATTTTTGTGAAATTATTGAAACCGGTCCAAACCTGCTCTGTATGTGGCTATGATATTGCGGGTTCCGATGTTGGTGATGGGCCCATTGTCTTTGTTATACTAGCTGTTGGATTTATAATTCTTGGGCTGGCACTCTGGCTTGAATCCCGCTTTTCACCGCCATTATGGGTATATTTTATTCTGTTGTTGCCGCTGGCCGCCGGACTTAGTTTAGCTCTTGCAAGACTATTAAAGGGGCTGCTTGTCGGCCTGCACTATAATTACAATTATCCCAAGCAAAATGATCAGACAGACAATGACAAAGAATGAAATGACCTCAGGTCAGCGTAAGAAATTCCCTTTAGGTCTGTCAGTTTTAGCTCTTATAATTTTAGCAATATTGCTGACATTGGGAACATGGCAGGTAAACCGTCTTGCTTGGAAGGAGCAATTGCTCGCTGATATTCACTTGAAGCTTAATAATCCACCGCTTCAATTTGAAGAAGTGGAGGCAATGAACAATACTGGAAAAAACATTGATTACCAGCCGGTCAGTGTCACAGGTACGTTCAAGCATGAAGGTGAGCGTCATTTTCTTGCTACTTATAATAGTCATGCAGGATTTTTTATTTATACGCCATTGGAAATGGCAGACGGACGATTCGTCCTGATTAATCGCGGTTTTGTGCCCTATGATTTTAAAAATCCTGATTTAAGAAGCGAGGGGCAGCTTACGGGCAAGGTGACAGTTACAGGCCTAGCTCGCTCAAAGCTGAGTGAAAAACCCTCATCTTTAATGCCAGATAATGATCCGGATAAAAATATCTTTTACTGGAAGGAACTGGAAGCAATGGCTGGGAGTTCCGGCCTGCCACAAGGTCGCTTTGCTGCGTTTTTTATTGATGCAAATGATGCATTAAATCAGGGAGGTCTACCAGTGGGCGGTGTGACTATTATTGATTTGCCCAATAGCCATTTGCAATATGCGATGACGTGGTATGGTCTGGCTCTGGCCTTTGTTTTTGTTTATCTAGCCTATATGATCAGATGGTATCGATCTGGCCGATAATTGTATGAATTAATAAAATCTGCTTATTGTCACAACAAAATCCAAAAACCATGCATAGTGCCCATGCTTGGGGTTGACATCATGCGCTCAGCAGACCAACTCATTGACTTAAAATTATTTTGTCTAAACCGCCTTTGCAGGGATTGTCAGTATGACTTCTACATTGAATACTCATCTTTCTCCATTGGAACTTCGCTTGTGTGGCCCTAGAGGCTTTTGCGCAGGTGTTGATCGTGCGATTCAGATGGTTGTATTGGCATTGAAGAAATATGGAGCACCTGTCTATGTGCGTCATGAAATCGTGCACAATCGCTATGTGGTAGAAGGATTGCAGGAGCAGGGCGCAATTTTTATTGAAGAATTGCATGAAATACCAGCGGAGCATCGTGCTCAGCCAGTCATTTTTTCAGCGCATGGTGTCCCAAAATCCGTGCCCGCTGACGCTGAAGCGAAGAACCTATTTTATCTGGATGCGACATGTCCGTTGGTTTCAAAGGTACATAAGCAAGCTATGCGGCACCAACGCCTTGGTCGACATGTTATTCTCATCGGACATTCAGGGCACCCTGAAGTGATTGGAACAATGGGTCAACTACCTGAAGGTAGTGTGACTTTGGTTGAGACCGAAGAAGATGCGTTGACTATTGAGTTTGATGATCCTGACAATCTTGGTTTCGTAACGCAGACTACATTGTCAGTGGACGATACTGCCGGGATTATTACATTACTTCAAAAACGCTTTCCCAATTTGTTGGCACCAGCTGCTGAATCTATCTGCTATGCTACAACCAACCGACAAGAGGCGGTTAAACAAGCTGCGCCTGGCTGCGACTTGTTTTTGATCGTTGGAGCGCCCAATTCTTCAAATTCCAAACGCTTGGTTGAAGTGGCGGAGCGTGCTGGTGCTAAGCGGTCTTTGCTTGTTCAGCGTGCAGAAGAATTAAACTGGGATGAAATGAAAGACATTAAGGTCCTTGGCCTGTCTGCTGGTGCTTCAGCACCAGAAATAATTATTAATGAAATCATTGAAGCCTTTAAATCACGTTTCAATGTAAGTATTGAATTGGCGGAGTTTACGATTGAAACAGAAAACTTTCTGGTCAATCGTCAGCTCAGAGATGTAGAGCTAACAAAGGCAGATATGGCATTTGTTAACGGTGATCATTCACCAGTACTTTGATAAGGCTTTTTGCCTGTTCTTTATTATGAGGAATATGAGAGAATGGCCGTCTATACAGATGTGAACGAAAATGAACTGGCGGCTTTTTTAAGCGATTACAATATCGGTTCTTTGACCTCTTATAAAGGCATCGCTGAAGGTGTCGAAAACACGAATTATATGCTGCATACCACTAAGGGTCTTTTCATTCTGACCCTTTATGAAAAGCGCGTTAATGTTGATGAATTGCCATATTTTCTTGAGCTAAAACGTCATCTGGCGATGAAGGGTCTGTTGTGCCCGCAACCAGTTGCCCAAAAAAATGGCGATATGATTGGTGAGTTGGCAGGACGTCCGGCGGCAATAGTAACCTTTCTTGAAGGCATGTGGATACGTAGTCCCGATGTATCGCATTGTGAGGAATTGGGCACTGCTATGGCAAAAATGCATTTGGCCAGTGTCGATTTTCCGATGTCACGGGCTAATGATCTTAGCGTTCAAAGCTGGCGTCCTTTATGGAATTTATCGAAAGATCGTGCGGATAATTTCTCGGCCGGCTTGGTTGATGAAGTCGAAGGAGACTTGGCTCTTTTTGAAGCAAACTGGCCAACAGATCTGCCTCGCGGTGTCATCCATGCGGATCTTTTTCCGGACAATGTGTTCTTTTTGAATAACAAGTTGTCGGGTTTCATCGATTTCTACTTCGCTTGTAATGATATTCTAGCCTATGATATCGCCATCTGCCTGAATGCCTGGTGTTTTGAAAAGGATGGCCTTTTCAATATGACCAAAGGCGCAGCATTGCTACGTGGCTATGAAAAGATCAGGCCTTTAAGCGCAGCTGAACGCGAAGCTTTGCCAATTTTGGCCCATGGAGCGGCTATGCGCTTTATGTTGACGCGTCTTTATGATTGGCTGACAGTTCCTGATGGCAGTTTTGTTATGAAAAAAGATCCGACTGAGTATATTCGTAAAATGCGTTTTCAGCGCACAATTATTTCGCCAAGTGAGTATGGACTTGATTTGGCTGGTTTATGATTAATGAAACAGGTTGAAGTTTATACTGATGGCGCATGTTCGGGTAATCCGGGCCCTGGAGGCTGGGGTGCTATTTTGCGCTGGAATGGCAATGAGAAAGAATTAAAAGGCGGCGAAGCCCAAACGACCAATAATAGGATGGAGTTAATGGCGGCAATTTCGGCGCTATCAGCTCTAAAGCAGCCTTGCATCGTCGATCTTTATACGGATTCTGTGTATGTGCGCGATGGTATTGGCAGCTGGATTGAAGGTTGGAAACGTAATGGCTGGAAAACTGCCGCTAAAAAACCTGTTAAGAATGTTGAGCTATGGCAAGCATTGGATGAGGTGCGCCAGCAGCATCAAGTAACATGGCATTGGATCAAGGGGCATGCCGGTCATCCTGAAAATGAGCGCGCTGATGAACTGGCACGCGCAGGCATGGAACCATATAAATATGGCGGGCATGAAAGCTTAAAAGTTAAATAATGCCTGAAGGCTGTTGGATTGCAGTCAATTTGTCTTAAAGAGAAAAGGGCGGGTTATCCCGCCCTTTCTCATCTTATAATTGTTCTAGAATTTTGGATGCTGCAGAGGTGAGGGCTTGGCTGGCCTGCTCTTCGACATTGAGCGTTTTAACGACGCCATCCTCAACGATTGCAGAATAGCGCTGTGAACGAACGCCAAGGCCGCCACCAGAAAGATCAAGCTCCATGCCGAGTGCTTTGGTGAAATCTGCGCTGCCATCAGCAAGGAAAAGGATTTTATCTGCTGCACGACTGCTTTCTGCCCAAGCAGACATAACGAAAACGTCATTGACTGCAACGACAGCAATTGTGTCAACACCCTTATCAATAATTGCTTGGTAATTATCTACATAACCAGGCAGATGGTTCAGGCTGCAGGTTGGTGTAAATGCACCTGGAACGGCAAACAATACGACCTTTTTGCCTTTAAACACTTCATCAGTGGTTATATCTTTAACACCGTCAGCCGTTTTAACTTTAAACGTAGCTGCTGGTAATTTGTCCCCAATTTTAATAGTCATCACTCTTCTCCTTTAGGTGTTATTCTAATTCATAAAATTTGTTATTATGAATGTCGAGTGAGGCCGCCGGTTATTTATGCAATAAATTCAAAATAGACTGCTTTGCACGCTTATATTAGCGCCCGACTGAACTTGATAAAATAATCAGCAATATACTCAAACATCTTTATATCAAAACTGTGACTTGTTAGAATAAAGTTCTGAGGCCATACTACTAAATTGTTGTCACTATTAT
>CANQXU010000195.1 GCA_947627865.1 uncultured Paenochrobactrum sp.
TCTGATGGTGGTGTCGCCAAAATTATTCGTGAAAAACGTCTTGATGCGGCTTATTTGCAGCTGATTCATCCTTCTAATGTGAATAAAACAGTTACCGAGATAGCTCATCAGTTTTGTTTCTCAAGCAATAGCCATTTTTTGAGAGCATTCCGTTCATATTTTGATGCAACACCCAGTGATGTAAAAAATAGGACACCTGATCTATGCGCGTCTGTTAATAGAATTCCAGATACACATTTGCGATTATTTGAGCATCTCAAGAAACGAAGTGCATTGAGTGAGGGAGATGTGCCTTCTGAACTAATAATGGAGTAGCGGCCAATTTAAGTGCCGCTATTTTTAAAAGATTGAACCGCAATCCTGAATGGAACACTTGCGAATATGTGCCTGTGAGTTGGTATATTGGACGTTATTACTTATTATTGTTCTCTTTATTGGTATGTCATAACAATGCATTAGATTGTCTGAAAGTTCAGGCAGGCACAATAAAATGACAGATAATAAAATATCATGGACTGAGTTATTCACTGAGTTCGGTAAGATAGGGCTCTTTTCATTTGGTGGACCGGCTGCGCAAATTGGAATGTTGCAGCATTTATTGGTCGACAAAAAGCGCTGGATTGATCAGGAACGTTTTTTACACGCTTTGAATTTTTGCATGTTATTGCCTGGGCCTGAAGCCATGCAATTAGCCACTTATGCAGGCTGGACAATGAAGGGCTGGCGCGGCGGCCTTCTTGCCGGATTGCTATTTGTTTTGCCTGGTGCGGCCATTATGTTGGCTTTGTCCGCTATATATATTTACTTCGGGCATGTTGATGTGGTTGCGGGATTATTATTCGGCCTCAAAGCTGCGGTTCTTGCAGTTGTATTTGATGCGTTGTGGCGGATGTCCAAACGCATTTTAAAAACGAGACTGATGCTTATTGTTTCTATTTTAGCATTTGTATTGATAGCGTTTTTGCAGGTTCCATTTCCAATTATTGTTATAGGCTCTGCAGTTCTGGGCGGTATTATTTATAGAGTAAAGGGGTCAAAATCAGCCATTAGCTCAACACCGGCTGTTCACAATACGTCAATGGCATCTTTGCTCCGCTCATCTTTGGTCTGGCAGGTCGGAAGTTGGACTATTATGTGGTTAATGCCGCTTTTAATCTTGCTCGCCATGTTTGGGCGGGGGCAAGTTTTTGTTGACGAAGCACTGTTCTTTTCAAAATTGGCTGTAGTGAGCTTTGGAGGTGCTTATGCAGCTCTGACTTATACTGCTCAGCAGGCTATTGAGCTTTATGGCTGGTTAGATGCAGGGGAGATGTTGACCGGACTGGGGCTAGCAGAGACAACACCAGGTCCGTTGATATTGGTTTTGCTTTTTGTCGGCTTTGTTGGCGGCGCCAAGCTTTCCGGCCTTACTGCTATGGTGGGTGGGCTATTGGGAGGCATGATTGCGCTGTGGTTTACATTTGTGCCATGCTTTTTGTGGGTCTTTGCTGGCGCGCCTTTCATGGAGCGTTTACGGCAAGCTCAGTGGCTCTCCGCGATGCTATCAGCAGTGACTGCCGCAGTGGTGGGTGTGATAGCCAACCTTAGTTTATGGCTGGCTCTAAGAGTGTTTTTTGGTCATGTAGACGAAAGACGTTTTGGGATCTTCCATGTTTCCTGGCCGCAATTGGATAGCATTGACTTCATAGCGATTATCATTGCAGCTTTATCAGCGATTGCTTTATCTTATTTACGTTGGTCTATGCCTTTAGTGATTTTTATCGCCGCTATTCTCGGGGCTATGATCAAGTTGATAGCTTGATAAATACAATAAAGCCCACAAAACCGATGGTTCTGCGGGCTTTATAGAGGTGTATTTTAAGCTGGTTTTCAGTCGAAGAGACTGGAAACTGATTGCTCTGCGGCAGTGCGTGCAATTGCCTCGCCGATCAGGCTGGAAATTGAAACTACGCGAATATTTGAAGCGGCGTTAACGGCAGCAGTTGGCTGGATGGAGTCTGTGATTACCAGTTCTTTTAATTTTGAAGAGGTAATGCGCTCTACAGCTCCGCCGGATAGAACACCGTGGGTAATATAGGCTGTCACACTTGCTGCACCCTTTTCAAGCAGGGCTTCAGCCGCATTGCACAGGGTACCGCCGGAATCGATGATATCGTCAAACATGATGCAATCTTTGCCAGTTACATCACCGATCACATTCATAACTTCAGATTCACCCGGGCGTTCACGACGTTTATCAACGATGGCCAGTGGTGCATCAATGCGTTTAGCTAGTGAGCGGGCACGCACAACGCCGCCAACGTCAGGCGAAACAACCATACAGTTGGACGTTGACAAGGTCGATTTAACATCACGTGCAATGACAGGGACGGAATAAAGATTGTCTGTCGGGATATCAAAGAAACCTTGAATCTGACCTGCATGAAGGTCGAGGGTCAATACGCGGTTTGCACCAGCTTCAGTGATGAGGTTAGCGACCAGTTTTGCTGAAATTGGTGTGCGCGGTCCAGGTTTGCGATCCTGACGGGCATAACCAAAATAAGGAATAACTGCAGTGATGCGACGCGCTGATGAACGGCGGAATGCATCAATCATAATGAGCAATTCCATCAAGTGATCATTGGTCGGGTATGATGTTGACTGCAGAACGAAAACATCCTCACCGCGGACGTTTTCTTGAATTTCTACGAAAATTTCCTGATCAGCAAAACGCTTAACTGTCGCTTTACCAAGTGGAACATTTAAGTATTTAGCAACAGATTCTGCCAAAACCGTATTGGAGTTGCCCGCGAAAAGTTTCATATTTTTGCCTCTGACGCTAGCCTAGCTAAAGCGATTCCGCATAATCGTTAAACCTGAACCCATGGGGACACGTTTATGCGCGGATTCCAAATTACTTTTAAAACTCAGGAGAGCTCACCCATTATAGGCGAAATCTCAACATTCCTGTTAATCGGCCTTTTACTGAGAGTCGTCAACTTTGCAAGGGGTGTTTAGTCGCAACTGCAATGCATTGACCATAAAAATGAGTGAAGTGGTTAACGAGGGCAGTAAAATATGCAGAATTTCACTTTAAAGTCATATGCTTATGTGTGTTCACGTTCCTTTGAGGGGGAACGTGATGTTTTTTAAGTTTAGCAGATCTGCTTAAAATGCATATCTCAATTGCCAACACATCACAGAATCAGAAGATCATTGAATGATCAGATCAGTATTGTGGCGGGATAATGACACAGCACCTTGTGCTGTTGTTAAATAAGTTTGGCCAAGCGTCATGGCGGTCTGTGTATCTGAGTCCATAATGATAATATGGGCGAAGAGTGTCATATCCGGCTGAAGCGGATCGGGATTGCCAGCTACAAACATTTGCGGGTCCATCCATGATGGAGTGAAGCGCGCACTGACAGAATAGCCGCAGGCATTAAGTCGGTGTTTAGTTAAGCCATAGGCTTCCATCACCTTCGCATGGGCATCAAAAACATCGCCAAAGGTGGAGGCGGATGAGAGCGCTGTTTCAACAGCACTTAATGCTTCTTGCGCTGCTTCGTTAAGCTCAAGATGTCGTTTGGTCGGTTTGCCGGTTATAATGGTGCGCATCATGGGTGCATGGTAATGGCGGTAAACACCAGACCATTCTAATGTCAGCTGGTCATTCTTATGCAGTTTTCTCCGGCCTGCTTTATAGCGGCAGAGGAGGGCATCAGAGCCCGAGCCAATAATATACTCATTGGCAGGAAAGTCCCCGTCGCCTTTGAAATTCGTGCTCATCATTGCTGCGAGGATGTCTGCTTCATTGGCACCCGATGTTGTAACTTTCAAAGCAGCATCAAGAATATCGTCACTTAAAGCGGCAGCTTTACGGACGAATTCGATTTCGGCGGGGCTTTTTAGCAAGCGCAACCGATCAACCAGACCTGAGGCGTCAATCAGCTTACCGAAGCTTTGCAGTTGATCGTCAAGTTTACGGGCATTGGCGCCTGTTAAACCATGCGTTTGATATTCGATGCCTATGCGGGAGCCGAGTAAATCCATCTCATTGAGCAAATCGCGTAGGTTGAGAGCCGGATTTGCATTGCCGCGGTCCGCCCATTGCACAATGTTTTCAATATTGGAAGTATGGCGTGCCTGGCGCAAATCAGCAGAGCGCGTCAATAATGTTAAAGTGCCATCTGCTTTGACGATCAGACATTGGAAAAAACAAAAGCCAAAAGTGTCGTATCCGGTCAGCCAATACATGCTTTCTTGCGAAAAAAGCAGCATGACATCTAATTTTTCTTCGTCCATTTTGAGAATAAGGCGATCTTTGCGCGCTGCATATTCTTCAGGTGAAAAATGAAGAGCCATGCTTTACTCCTTAATGGCGATGGCGGCGATCTGCCGACCGTAGTCCGGTTCACCGCGATGGGTTGTACGGCGATATGAAAAAAACAACTGTTCGTTAGCATAGGTGCATTGAGCCAGACTGTCAGCTTTTACACCAGTGAGCTTTAAACGATCCAGAATAAAATTCCACAAGTCGAACATATAATGCCCGCTCTTGTCTGAAGGGGAAAAATATTCGCTGTATTTAGGGTTCTTGAGTAGAAACTGCTCTCTAAACTCGCTTCCAACTTCATAATTTTGGGGGCCTATGCACGGGCCTAAAACAGCAACTATATTTTCGCGAACTGCACCGAGATTGATCATTGCTTCAATTGTATTTTCTAAAACACCATTTAAAGCACCGCGCCAGCCAGCATGGGCAGCGCCAATAACGCCTGCTTGATGGTCTGCAAATAAAATCGGGCCACAATCTGCGGTCAGGGCGCCAAGCGCCAAGCCTGGTACATTGGTGACCATGGCATCAGCCTTGGGACGTGGTGAAACCAAAGGCTCTGTCACTGTTACAACATCAGCAGAATGAACCTGATGCACGGTGATCAGATGATCAGGCTTAACACCTAAATAGCTGGCGACGCGGTCGCGATTTTGCTGGACATGCTCTGGGTTGTCATGTGAACCACTGCCGACATTCAACCCTTCATAAATCCCTGCAGAGACGCCCCCTACGCGATTGAAAAAGCCATGTACGATCAGGCGGCCGTTGGCACCTGCTTGTGTTTCCAAGCGTTCCGATTTTATTGGCTGAGGCAAATTCTTGTCAGTTTCATTCATATCTGTATATCCAAAACCGAATTATGGTGGTGGAGTGGCAAGTGAATGTCAATCACTCAATCAGTTCTTACCTAGCACCCGTCAAACTTGGCAAAGATGCGTAATTAGGCATATTAATGTTCAGTTTGAGGATGGGGTTCATTACATGTAACGATTAAAACCTTGAAAAGATTTCCCATTTGATCCGGTGCTGCGAGCCTTTCCACATCCGTTCTTATCTTTTGTTGAATATCTTCCTGTTTTCCGTGGCCGAGTTGACCTGCCCGATCAAGTAAGCCCAATGACAATAAAAATTCACCTTGCGTGGTTATTTGTGTGCTGCAGCCCAAATCAACCGCAATTTTGTTGAGTGCAGAGAAATCAACATGGCTTGTTATATCTGCTTCGCCCGGATGCGCAAAAACATTATCAAATTTATGGTTTTTCAAGGCTTGAAGGGTGTCGGCAAATCCGGCTGTGGTAAAACCATAGTCAATAAGCAAAGCAGCACCACTATTTTGTAAGAGCATTTCAGTGATTTGCTGCATAAGTGCACTGCGGGCAGGTGATATTTCAAAAATACTGCCTTCTGGTTCAAAATTATAATTAGCGGGGAGCAATGCCTCGTCAATACCAGCAGAGCCACTGACAAAAATGAGCTCGTTTTGCTCATTTAAACCAATCATACGCTCCTGATAATGACCTTTGG
>CANQXU010000196.1 GCA_947627865.1 uncultured Paenochrobactrum sp.
CGTATTTTGTTTTCATCACAATTACAGGCATTCGTAAATTTACGAACCAATAAACCAGGCAAACTGCCAGCGCCGATCGCAGACTATGAGGAGCAGCTAGATAGCCGGATCAAAGCAGCGGTTATGCAATCTTTATCATGCGCAGTTATTGCTGGTGAAGATAGTGTCGGGCAAAAAATTGCAGAGTTTGCCCGACAAACAGGTGCCGACGAGTTGATGATCACTGGTATGATCTTTGATCATAATAAAAGATTGGATTCTTATAAAACTGCTATGACGGCTTACCAAAACTATATGGTGGCTCAATCCAAAGTTTAAACTTTAACTTGTTGCCTGATTAGCAACTTCTTCTAGCAACCACTCACGGAATGCTTTTATGGCGTCAAAGTCCCAACGGGATTTTGGCGCTACAAAGTAATAATTGTTAGGGCTTTTGATTGTGTGATCCCATGCAGTTACCAGCTGACCGTTATTGAGTTCTGCTTGTATCAAAAACAATGGCATCAAAGCGATGCCAATCCCGGCGATGCATGCCTGAGCAACATTCGAGAATTGCTCAAAACGCATGGCCGTATTTATTGGCGTATCAATATCGAGACTTGCAAACCATTGCTGCCATGCACCTGGTCTTGATGTCATATGAAAAAGCGGCAGTTTAGCGAGATTCTCCGGGCTTGAAATCGGGTGGCTTTGTAAAAAAGCAGGGCTGCAAACAGGAATAACCTCTTCTTCCATCAAAAATTCGTGTTCGGCATCCGGCCAGTCTGTTTGGCCGATATGTATGGCTGCGTCTAAGCCTTCACGTTCAAAGTCAAACTGGCCAATACGTGTTGCAAAATTCAAAATAATATCAGGATGCTTGGACACAAAATGCGGTATTCGAGGTATGAGCCAACGAGTTCCAAATGTTGGCAGAAATGCCAGATTGAGCGTCTTACTCGTATTTTGACTGATCATATTCAGAGAGGCGGTACGTATTGAGGTTAATGCCGGAGCAATGTTTTTCCAATAATTGGCGCCATGAGACGTTAGCACAACATTGCGGCTGGTCCTTTCAAACAGCTTTACCCCCAACTGCTCTTCCAGCAATAATATCTGCCTGCTGATTGCGCTTTGTGTCAGGGACAGCTCATGCGCAGCCTGTGAAAAGCTCTCATGTCTGGCAACTGCATCAAATGCAGCCAGCGCTGTTGTGGAGGGTAATAAACGGCGAGACATTGCGAACATAATCTATTCCTAAATGTAATAGATTGATGAGTAAACAGAGATTGTTGTCTGCTCTCATTATTTGCATAATGCATGCAATTAAATTAGGGAGAAAATAATTTCATGGCTCGTAATGCTTTTGTTTGGGATGACCCGCTACTTCTTGACGATCAATTAACAGAAGACGAGCGCATGATCCGCGATGCGGCGCGTAGTTTTGCCGATGATGTGCTGATGCCACGCATTGAAAAATCCTATATGGATGAAGAAACTGATCCTGAGCTATTCCGCTTGATGGGGCAATCCGGCCTTCTCGGCATTACCCTTCCGGAAGAATATGGCGCGGCTAACGCTTCCTATGTGGCTTATGGGCTTGTTGCCCGTGAAGTTGAACGTGTTGACTCCGGCTATCGCTCAATGATGAGTGTTCAATCGTCATTGGTTATCTATCCGATCTTTGCTTATGGCTCAGAAGAGCAGAAACAGAAATATCTGCCTGGGCTTGTTTCGGGTGAGTTGATTGGTTGCTTTGGCTTAACAGAGCCTGACGCGGGCTCAGATCCATCCGGCATGAAAACCCGTGCAGAAAAAACGGAAAATGGCTACCGTTTGACCGGTTCCAAGATGTGGATTTCAAACTCGCCGATTGCCGATGTTTTTGTTGTATGGGCAAAATCAGCAGCTCATAATAATGAAATTCGTGGCTTCGTACTCGATAAGGGCATGAAAGGTTTATCCGCTCCTAAAATTGGCGGAAAGCTTTCCTTGCGTGCTTCCATTACAGGTGAAATTGTGATGGATGGTGTGGAAGTTGGCGAAGATGCGCTTTTACCGAATGTGTCGGGTCTTAAAGGGCCGTTTGGTTGTCTCAACCGTGCGCGCTACGGGATTTCTTGGGGTGTTATGGGTGCGGCTGAAGACTGCTGGCACCGTGCACGTCAGTATGGTTTGGACCGAAAACAATTTGGTAAACCACTTGCTGGCATGCAACTCTATCAGAAAAAACTTGCCGATATGATGACCGAGATCACACTGGGCTTGCAGGCATCGCTGCGCGTTGGTCGCTTGATGGATCAGGACCGCATGGCGCCGGATATGATTTCTATTGTTAAGCGTAACAATTGTGGCAAAGCACTGGATATAGCCCGCAATGCCCGCGATATGCATGGTGGAAATGGTATTCAAATCGAATATCACGTTATGCGTCATGCCCAAAACCTTGAGACAGTGAATACTTATGAAGGCACGCATGATGTTCACGCACTCATATTGGGTCGTGCCCAGACTGGTCTTCAAGCATTCTATTGATTTGATGACTTAAGATCTTGATGCTTCATACCCGCTCTGCGTTATCTCACAGGGCGGGCTTTTTTATAAGAGGAAGTCATGAGCGGAACACCTTTAGCCGGGCTGAAAGTCATAGAACTAGCGCGTATACTTGCTGGGCCTTGGGTAGGGCAAACACTGTCTGACCTTGGAGCAGAAGTTATTAAAGTCGAGAGCGAGGAGGGAGATGATACCCGTAGTTGGGGTCCTCCTTTCATCGAAGTCGACGGGGAGAAGTCAGCAGCTTATTTCCATGCATGCAATCGTGGAAAAAAATCCATTACAGCAAATTTCCGCACTGAAGAAGGCCGAAAAATCGTCATTGATTTGATTAAAGATGCGGACATAGTGATTGAAAACTTTAAGTTTGGCGGGCTTGAAAAATATGGCTTGGATTATGAAAGCTTGAAAGCGGTCAATCCAAGGTTAATTTATTGCTCTATCACAGGCTTTGGCCATACTGGCCCTTATGCTGAACGGGCAGGCTATGACTTCATGATCCAAGGCATGGGCGGCATCATGGATTTGACAGGCGAGCCTGATAGGGAGCCGCAGAAAATCGGCGTTGCATTTGTTGATATTTTCACTGGGCTTTATAGCGTTATCGGCATTCAATCTGCGTTGATTATGCGGGAGAGAACAGGCAAGGGGCAGCATATTGATATGTCTCTTTTCGACTGCATGACGGGCGTTCTTGCAAATCAAGCCATGAATTTTCTGGCATCAGGCAAATCACCTAAGAGGATGGGGAACGCTCACCCAAATATCGCGCCATATCAAACACTTCCAGTTGAAGATGGCTATTTCATCATTGCATGTGGCAATGACGGGCAGTTCTTACGTCTTTGCCAAACGCTTGAATTAAGCGAATTGGCATCGGATGATAATTTTAAAACCAATGCAAAGCGCGTTGCACATCGTGATGAACTGACAGCTTTGCTTGAGCAGAAAACAAAGCTTTGGAAACGTGATGAGCTATTGGCCGCACTCGAAAAAGTTGGAGTTCCGGCTGGCCCGATTAATACAGTTGCTGATGTGTTTTCAGATCCGCAATTTATCGCCCGTAATATGAAAATAGTGCCTGATGGGATTGCTGGTGTCAGAACACCGATTAGCTTCTCCGATGCAGAACTCAATCTTGATCACCGCTCTCCAAAACTGGGGGAGCACAATCAAGAAATATTGAAGAAAAACTAAACCTCAAATAATAAAAGCCCGTAAGGGCTTTTATTATCGCTGCTATACATATCACACAGTCAAAATCAGATATTTTAATGGATTAAAAATGATCCTTTAAGTGTCATTCAAGGCGGTAATTTTGAGTGATGCTTAAAGAAAAAGGCAAGTATTTAAGCCTGCCTTTTTTATCGGTTGAAATTGTATTAGATCACATGCACTTAGCGTGTTAACTTCATATCCAGCCCCTTATAAATACCACCGCCATAAAGCCCATGAGCTCTGGCGCCCTCTACTCTATCTGTTGTGATCAGCCACATAGGCTCGCTTGATAGGGGCACCCACACATTTGCCTCAGTTAGCTTGCGCTGTAATTTTGCCAAAGCCTCTTTACGCTCATTCGCATCGGTTGTGATTGATGCTAGTCTGATCAGTTCATCCGTTTCAGAATCATTCCAGTTCATCCGGTTCGGAGTTGGCATTTGTCGGCTTGGAAAGTAAAGTCCGATCGCTTCGAGTGCGGTCATTGCAGGATAGTTTATAAAAAACGCATCAAATTCTTGCGTTGCAAGCTTACCCCAGCCAACGGTAGGATCCCAAAGTTGGATTTTCATGTCTATACCAACTTTTCTCAGATCTGCCTGCATTGCTTCGCTTGCTGTGGCAATACGATTGGCACGCAGTCCATAAGCAGTAAAGCTGGCTTTTTGGCCATCCTTTTCACGCACACCATCACTACCTAGTTTCCAGCCGGCCTCTTCCAAGATCAGTTTGGCAGCTTCAGGGTCATAGATAGGCATTAGTTCAATGGATTTTTCATCAAAATCCATAACAGACGGGTTGAGGAGACTTTTAAGAGTTTTTCCATAACCAAAATAATTGGCCTGTGTGATCCCTTCTTTGTTGACGGCAGCATTGACTGCTTTGCGGATGGCAGGATCTGAAACAACAGGTTTATCAACTTTAAAACCCATAAACATGTCATAGGTATAATTGTCTTGTTTTGAGATATTTATGCCTGGTGTCTGTTCCATCATCTGGAATGCGATGGGAGCAACTGTATAGCTGGCATCAGCTTGGCGTGACTGAATAGCAGCCATCATTGTGTTCGCTTCAGGGATAATTTTCCAAACTATCTCATCAATTTGCGGACTTGGGTTTTGATAGAATGAGGGCCCCCAATTATAATGTGGATTTTTGGATAGTCGCATTTCCTGTCGCGGCTGCCAACTTTCCCAGCAATATGGTCCAGTTGCATTAAACCCTTGAACGCCGAAATTCTCACCAAGCGCCTCAACGCTATTCTTATCGATAACTGTTGAGAAAGGCATGGTCAGTTGCGGTAAAAGATCAGAATAAGGCTCTTCTAATTCATAGATGAGAGTATAATCATCTTTTGCCGAGATATTTTTAACAAGCCCACCGCGAAAGGCCGTAGGTGAGCGTTTCTCTGGGTCTTGCCAACGCTGGAGACTGTAAACAACATCTTCTGCAGTCATAGGGCGGCCATCGCAGAATTTTACATCTTTACGTAAGTTAAATGTGTAAGTGCGCCCATCCTCAGACACATCCCAAGTTTCAGCAAGGCCAGGCTGAACTGTTTTAAGATCAAAGTCCATTGATACGAGTGTATCACCCAGCATAGCCATCACCTCAACCATAGCCGTAGCCGTTGAGCGAATGGGATCATAATTATCAGCATCTTGGACGCGTAATATTGATAAAGGAGCCTTTGTTTGTGCTATTGCAAAACTGCTAATTACTGCAGTTATTGCTATGCTTGCGGATAGGGTGGCAATCAGTCTTTTCTTCATATCATCCTCCAGTTAAGCCGTTCCCAAAGCTTATGCTTTTTTATTTTACCATTAGTGCTATGGAAACTAAGCTAGTTTAGCAAGCGGACAATATGTCTTTTAATCGCAAGAATTCATGTGTTTAAAGGCGTCGAAGTTTCTTGTCTCTTTTACAAGAGAAACATGTTAGATAACTGCACTGAACTATTCAGTTTTGCCTGAAAATGATTGCCAGAGCGTATAAATAAAACGAGCATTTAAGTAATGACCATAAGTGACGGAAAACATAGAGATTTAACGAATTATAAGAATGTGCGGTTTGCCGT
>CANQXU010000197.1 GCA_947627865.1 uncultured Paenochrobactrum sp.
ACAGCTTAACGGAAGAACGCTGAATCTTTGCACCGTGGTGAGCGCAAGGTATCACGGGCTGAGCTTTCCCGAAGCGGTGGAGCGTATTGCCGATATGGCCGGCGTTTCTATGCCCGAACGTGATCCGGAAGCTGAAAAACGCGAAGCAGTCAGAGCGTCTCTCTATGATGTGATGGGACTTGCCTGTTCCTATTTTGAAGAGCAGCTTCAAGCTTCAGCGGGAGCCAAAGCGCGGGCTTATTTACGTGATCGCGGCCTGAGCGGCAATACACAACGTGCATTTCGTATGGGGTTCGCTCCTGATGGTCGCAGCCATCTTCGGGAGTATCTGGCATCAAAAGGTGTTGGGCTGGATCAGATGGAAGCCTGTGGCTTGATCGTTACTGGCTCAGATATTCCCGTTGCTTATGATCGATTTCGCGACAGAATCATGTTTCCGATCGAAGATTTACGCGGCAGGATCATTGCTTTTGGTGGGCGTGCCATGTCCGCAGAAGCACGGGCTAAATATCTGAACTCGCCTGAAACAGAATTGTTTCACAAGGGGCGGATCTTGTATAATGCCTTGCGCGCTCGAAAAGCATCGCAAGCACAAGCGGGTGAGGAGGCCAAGCCGGTCATTGTGGTCGAGGGCTATATGGATGTGATTGCACTCGCACAGGCCGGTATCAAAGAAGCAGTCGCGCCGTTGGGTACAGCACTTACCGATGATCAGATGCAGCTTTTGTGGCGGATGCATCCGGAGCCGATATTATGTTTTGATGGTGATCAGGCAGGCCAACGCGCGGCCAATCGTGCGGTCGATATCGCATTGCCTATATTGAAAGCCGGCCAGTCATTGCGGTTTGCAGTCTTGCCGGAGGGGCGTGATCCTGATGATGTGATCAAGGATGGCGGTGTTTCGGCTATGCGCGAGGTTTTAGCTCAGTCGCAGGCTTTGGCTGATCGCTTGTGGAGCAGAGAAACACTGGGAGCCGTTTTCGATACGCCTGAAAAGAAGGCAGAGCTCGATAGTCGATTAAGAGAAATAACGTCCAAAATTGCTGATGAGAATATCAAGCGCTATTATCAGCAAGATATGCGTGAGCGGGCGAGAAGCTTTTTCACGCCTCAACGTCCCCAGCGCGGCAATTTTTATGAGCAGCGCAAGGGCGGTGGCGGCTTTAATAATAATCAACGGGGCAATGCTTCGAGCAGGCTTAATGTGTCCGATAGTTTGATGCGATCAAGCCTTGTCGCAGGAGGCAGGCCGGGTTCGGGTACACCTCCTTTGCGTGAAACAGCAATTTTGATGACCTTGATCAATCATCCGCGGCTTTTTGAAGAAGACTTTGAGGCAATGGCAGCACTGGAACTTGAGCATGCCAGTGTGCAAATGATGCATCTGGCAGTGCTTGATGCTCTCGCCGAAGGCCATGTTGAAGATGGCATAGCGATGCGCCAGTCATTGATCAACGCTGGTTACAGCGAATTACTGGAGCAATTGGATGGGGTGGTGCGAAGAGCAAGATTATGGACTGCAATGCCGAAAGCTGCAGAAAATGATGCTCGGGATGCGCTGAAACAGGCTGTGCACTTGCATCAACGCGCTACAACACTACATAAAGAGTTACGTGCCGTAGAAGCTGCTCTGGTCAATGACGAAACGGGAGAAGCATTTAACCGACTTCTCGAAATTCAGAACGAATTGCGCCATACAGATGCTACAGAAGCACTCATAGACGGGTTTGGCCTGTCTTCCGGACGTCCGGCAGGCGGGTTTTAGGGTTATTTTTTACATTGCTGCGTGCATGTGGCAACAAATGATTCGCTTTTTTTGCGCGAATCAGATGAGTCGCGTTATCAGCTATTGATGAACGGGAATCATGGACGATTCTGAACATAAGGTGACGTTGAAAGAGCGATTAATGACGAATTATGCATGCTATGTCATGCAAACCGTAGGAAAAAGAGCACATATCTCAATATAAGCTCAAGGGTTAAGCATCCATTAACGGGAAATCGGTTAGTCGCTAAATACGAAGACAAATTGCGAATTACATTCGCGGATGCGTCCACCTTATCGAATTCTGTAACGAAGCGACGCTGTCGCCTTGGAGATAAGTATATGGCAACGAAGGTGAAAGAAAACGAAGAAGCTGAAGTCGAGCGTGAAGGCGCGACGGACGGGCCACTTCTCGACCTTTCTGACGACGCTGTCAAGAAAATGATAAAACTCGCCAAAAAACGTGGCTATGTCACGATGGACGAGTTGAACGCAGTCTTGCCATCCGAAGAAGTCACATCCGAGCAGATTGAAGATACAATGGCGATGCTGTCCGATATGGGCATCAATGTTGTAGAAGAAGATGAGCAGGAAGCGGAAAGCAACGACGGCGACGAAGAAGAAGCTGAAGCCGGTGGTGATCTGGTTGATGCGGCTGGCACTGCTCTGGCTGCTACTACGACCAAAAAAGAGCCTACAGATCGCACAGACGATCCTGTTCGCATGTATTTGCGTGAAATGGGGGCGGTGGAGCTCCTATCGCGTGAAGGCGAAATTGCTATTGCCAAGCGTATCGAGGCTGGCCGCGAAACGATGATTGCAGGACTTTGTGAAAGTCCGCTGACTTTTCAGGCAATCATTATCTGGCGCGAAGAGCTGAATGAGCAGCGTATTCTTCTTAGAGAAATCATTGATCTTGAAGCTACATATGCTGGACCGGAAGCTAAACAAGCACCGATTGTCGAGCATACTGAAGAAAGCCGTCAGCGCGCTAACGAAAAGCTCGGTCGTCGCTCTACCAGAGATGATGATGACGTTACCAATGTTGGCGGTGAAGCCAATATTGAGGATGATGACGAAGAGGAAGAAGATGAAGTCAATCTGTCGCTTGCTGCGATGGAGGCTGAACTTCGTCCTCAAGTTATGGAAACACTGGACGAGATTGCAGAAACTTATCGCAAATTGCGTAAGCTGCAGGATCAGCAAGTGGAAGGCAGTCTGGCCGCAACAGCTGGTCTTTCTACCAATGAAGAGCGCCGTTATAAAGAGCTCAAGAGCGAGCTTATTTTGGCCGTTAAATCATTGTCTTTGAACCAGAACCGTATTGAGGCGCTGGTTGAGCAGCTTTATGATATTAACAAGCGTTTGGTGCAAAATGAAGGCCGTTTGCTGCGCCTTGCTGAATCTTGTGGCGTCCGCCGTGAAGCATTCTTGCAAGAGTATCAGGGCCATGAGCTTGATCCGAATTGGGTCGAGCGTATTTCCGGCTTGAGTGTTAAGGGCTGGAAGGATTTTGCGACCAAAGAAGCCAGAGCTATTGATCGGTTGCGTTCTGAAATTCAGATGCTTGCCACAGAAACTGCGATTTCGATTGGTGAATTCCGCCGCATCGTTAATCAGGTGCAAAAAGGTGAGCGAGAAGCAGCTATTGCCAAAAAGGAAATGGTTGAAGCGAACCTACGTCTGGTTATCTCGATTGCCAAGAAATACACCAACCGTGGCTTGCAGTTCCTTGATCTTATTCAGGAAGGTAATATCGGGCTTATGAAGGCGGTTGATAAGTTTGAATATCGCCGTGGTTATAAGTTCTCGACATATGCTACTTGGTGGATCAGGCAGGCGATCACCCGTTCGATTGCAGACCAGGCGCGTACGATCCGTATTCCTGTACATATGATCGAAACAATCAATAAGATTGTTCGAACTTCCCGTCAGATGTTGCATGAAATTGGTCGTGAGCCAACGCCGGAAGAGCTATCAGAAAAACTTGCGATGCCTTTGGAAAAGGTTCGCAAGGTTCTCAAAATTGCCAAAGAGCCTATTTCGCTTGAAACACCTGTTGGTGATGAAGAAGATTCACATCTGGGTGATTTTATCGAAGACAAGAATGCTCTTCTGCCAATTGATGCAGCTATTCAGGCGAATTTGCGCGATACAACGACACGTGTTCTAGCGTCGCTGACACCGCGTGAAGAACGTGTACTGCGTATGCGCTTTGGTATTGGCATGAATACTGACCATACATTGGAAGAAGTAGGTCAGCAGTTCTCGGTAACGCGTGAGCGTATTCGTCAGATCGAAGCAAAGGCATTGCGCAAGCTTAAGCATCCTAGCCGGTCGAGAAAGCTGCGCAGCTTCCTTGACAGTTAAGAGCTGATGCTGAGAATATTCGAAATTAATAAAGGCACTGGATTCCAGTGCCTTTATGTTATTGATAATTGGTGAAACAAACAGGATATGATCACGATGTCATTTTGGAAAAAACTTTTCGGCGGGTCTTCTGAAAAAGCACCAGAGCAGGCAAAAGAAGCGGGAAAGATAGAGCATAAAGATTATACTGTAACTGCAGTCCCTTTTGCGGATAGTGGCCAGTATCAGGTTTGCGGTGTTATTTCCAAAGTGATTGATGGTGAGCTTAAAGAGCATCGTTTCATCAGGGCAGATCGTTGTCCGTCCATTGATGATGCCGCTAATATTACTTTTAATAAGGGTCGCCAAATCATTGATGAGCAGGGCGATAATATGTTTAGCTAATTTAATCTGTTATAGATGGATGGGGCAAACAAGATAGGCGCAGATTATATCTGCGCCTTGTTCATTCAATCGTAAAGTCGATTTTTATTTAAGGGTTTGTATCTTTGCCGCAATAATCCACGATAAAAAGGGTGAGATAATAGCGCTGGCGATCAATACAATGATCATCGGATAAACTGGCTTTGCTGCCAATTGGGGAATAACGAGAATACCAATAAAACCCATTCCAATCAGTACAATAAAAGCTATCGAGCCGATTAAAGCAGTAAGTTGAAGCTGGATAGACATAAAGGGTTCACTCCATTGTAAGCGCCTTTGGGGGCAGTCTGTCTTATTTGTTGGTTCTTATGATACATAACAATAAGCTCTTTGCATTGATCTTAATCAAAGCAAAGTCAGGTGCGTGGGAGTTGTTATAAGCAATATGCCTTTAAAAGATAATCCTCCTGCGGAAGCATAAGATTTTATAAGTTTGTAATTGTCAATCATATCCTTCGCTCAATGAAGGTAATATTAATAGGTCTATTTTAAACTGTTGAATTAACCTGATATTATTCAATGTTTTTTATCAAAACCCAGATAATACTTATTTCCATAATGGTTTGATTTTAATATGGCGTATATTACCGAGTTTTCTACTTTTTTCGTTCTTGTTGTTCTTGGGCTACTGCCAATCATGAACCCGTTAACGACTATTCCATTATATCTATCACTGACCAAGCATATGACAGTCGCGAGGAAGCGCGAACAGGCGAGAAAAACCTGTATTTTTGCTTTCTCGATTCTGGTTGCATTTCTTTTGCTTGGTAATGGTATTATCAAGACGTTTAGCATTTCCTTGGCCGGCATCCGTGTGGCCGGTGGCATCATAATTTTGATTATAGCATTAAGGATGATCTTTTCAGGGACGGATTCTTCAAAGGGAGTTGAAGCTACTTCCGAGAATATTAAAAGCGCTGATTTAGACTATTCTTTCTCTCCTTTGGCCATGCCAAGTCTGGCCGGGCCTGGCTCGATTGCGGTGGTGATGGGCTATACATCACAAATACCCAACAACAAAATTACAGCAGGGTATATTGTTGTAATTTCTGGAATCTTGTTTTGTACTGTGCTGGCTTATATTGCCTTACTTTTTTCGAACAGATTGGCTAAAATGCTTGGTGAGCATGGCATGCAAGCCATTACCAAGATTATGGGCTTCTTACTGACATGTAT
>CANQXU010000198.1 GCA_947627865.1 uncultured Paenochrobactrum sp.
GCTGTTGTTTGGTCTAAAATTAATAAGATTTATTCTAAATATCCTATTTTATTAACGTTGTTGTTAAACTTTGCCATGTGTGCTTCCTTGTGAGAATATGATTAAAGCTTTACAGCATAAAGAAATCGTCCGGAACAGGAACCATAAGAAAAATGGAAAAAAGGCGATACGCACTACTGGGATTCATACTGGTTATAATTATTGGCATTATCGGGTTTCGTGCTTGTACACCGCAATCTGTTGTGAGTGATATTACCAGTTCATCATCGTCTGCAATATCTGGTTCCGGCAAAGCTGCGAATGAACAACAAGCTGATACAGAGCCTGACATTTCGTCTAAGGATGGAAGTGGTAGTTCTGCTGCGAGCAAGTCTCCGAAACAGGATGATTCTACTCAACCGGATGATAAGACGACCACTTCCAATGGTTCTGGACAGTCTGACATCGTGGGCGAAAATAATGCGCATGTTGTAAATACGGATAACAGTTCTGCAGCCAGTGCGCTTGAAGAAAACTTGAAAATCGAAGTTCCGTCTTTTGATGTTTTGCGTGTAGAGCCTGATGGTGATGTCGTTATCGCGGGGAGGGCGACCCCGAAATCCACCATTGAAGTTGTGAGCGGCTCGTCAATTTTGGGAAGAGCCGAAGCCAATGAAAACGGTGACTTCGTTGTGCTCTTTGATGATAAGCTAAAATCTGGCGATTATCAGCTTGTTCTGCGGGCAACTAGCCCAGATGGCAAGGTAGCGACATCTTTGCAGACCGCGATTGTTTCGGTGCCACAAACTGATAAAGGTGACTTACTCGCTTTAGTGGAAGAGCCGGGACAAGCAAGCCGCATGATCTCCTTGCCGCAAGGAAAAGAAGAGAACAAAGAAGTAAGCCATATCCAGAATAATACGAATAATCAGGGGGCGAACACGCTAGATTCTGATAATATAACCAATAATAATGGTGCTTCTTCAACAGGCCAGACAGACAGTATAGCCTCACCCAAAGATCAGCTTGCTGAAGATCGGCCAATTAGCGTCGAAGCAGTTGAAATTGAAGGGGACACGATTTATGTGGCGGGACGAGCACTGCTAGGGAAGCGTGTTAATGTCTATGCAAATGATATTGTTTTAGGCAGTTCCGAAATTTCTGCTGAAAAACGCTTCTTAGTGCGTAGCCACCAGCCGCTTAAAGTCGGCGATTATATTATCAGAGCAGATTTGCTGGACGAAAAAAACGCAATTATTGCGACGGCCCGTGTCCCGTTTCACCGCGAAGAGGGTCAAAATATTTCTGCTGTCGCGCCCGCTAAGCAACTTATGCAGATGGATGTTCAACCACCGAAAAACGCAGAAATAGGTCAGGCTTCGTTGAGTGATGAGCAGCCAAACCAAGAAGCAGCATTAGAGCGGGCGCATGGTTCTATAATCATTCGTAAGGGTGATAATTTATGGACAATATCCAAGCGTAATTATGGACGTGGCACGCGTTACACAACTATCTACTCTGCCAATCGGGATCAAATTAATAATCCTGATCTGATTTGGCCTGGGCAAGTGTTTACGATGCCAGAAGTGCCATTAAATGATGATGAAACTAGTAAAGTGCTGAAAGAGCTGGCGCAATAAATATCTGAGAATCTCTGGGGCAAACATTTTATGATTAAGGAACACCGCTATAGGCGGTGTTTTTTAATGCAATCAAATTTATCTGGATATTTTATTGTAATGAGATACCAGTTGCTATATCGTTAAATGACGATGAAAGAATTTAATAAGCAGATTTGTGACCTTAAAACAGAGGCTGTCAATGATCAGCAAGCTGTCGGCATTTATGCGGCTTTTGCTCATCCGGTCAGGTTGACGATTCTTCGGCAATTGGCGATGGAGAATATATGCTGTTGCAAAGATATTGTGAACCGTCTCGATCTGGCGCAATCGACAGTGTCGCAGCATTTAAAGGTTTTGGTTCTGTCTGGTCTTATTACTTATAAATCCGAAAAGCAGTCTTCACTTTACCAGATTAATCCTGACTGTTTTGCAGTCATTGAGCAGCATATGCAGCAGTTGATGGATCTGTGTGTACAAGGAAACTGCCATTATGACAGCTGATATTAAGCGGACAAACTGTTTCCGTAAAACTTGAAAGTAGTATGATAATGAGTTCTGGCAAAACGGTTTCCGCGGAATCTGGACAGACATTAAGAACATTAAAGAATCTCTGGCCATATATGTGGCCTTCAGAGCGACCTGATTTGCGCATGCGTGTTATCTGGGCCAGTCTTTTTCTTGTTCTGGCCAAGATCGTTTTGATACTGGTTCCGTATTTCTTTAAATGGGTCACAAATTCGCTGAATGGTGAGCTGGTCGTTGCCGATTTTGTGCCGGCAATTTTGACGGGTGCCGTCATTTTAGTTGTTGCTTATAATGCGGCGCGTATCATTCAAGCTGGCCTTAATCAGTTGCGCGATGCGTTATTTGCCAGTGTCGGCCAGCATGCTGTACGGCAGCTCGCTTATAAAACATTTGTGCATATGCATCAGCTATCGCTGCGCTTCCATCTGGAAAGACGTACCGGCGGTCTGTCGCGTGTTATTGAGCGTGGAACCAAGGGTATTGAAACAATCGTACGTTTTACGATTCTAAATACCGCCCCAACAGTGCTGGAATTCGCGCTGACAGCCATTATTTTTGCTGTAACATACGGCTTTAGCTATCTGGCTGTGGTTGCACTCACGGTCGTTGCTTATACTTGGTACACGATCAAAGCCAGTGACTGGCGCATTTCCATTCGTCGTGACATGAATGAATCTGACACTGACGCTAACACCAAAGCTGTTGATTCATTGCTCAATTTTGAGACAGTCAAATATTTTGGCAATGAAGCAATGGAAGCCAAACGCTTTGATGAGGCTATGTCGCGCTATGAAAAAGCGGCAACCCAAACATGGACATCACTTGGCTGGTTGAACTTTGGACAAGCGCTGATTTTCGGCATCGGCATGGGCATTGTAATGGTCATGTCGGCTATCGAAGTTAAAAACGGCACGCAGACACTGGGCGATTTTGTCTTTATCAATGCTTTACTGATGCAGCTTTCTATCCCGCTTAATTTCATTGGTTTTATCTACCGTGAAATCAGACAAGGTTTAACAGATATCGAGCAAATGTTTGATTTGCTGGATGTTAAAGAGGAAGTTAAGGATAAGGCCGATGCTCCGTCATTAAAAATTGAAAATGGTTCCATCCGTTTTGATGATGTGCATTTTGCCTACGATCCTAACCGTCCCATTCTGAAAGGTGTTAGCTTTGAGGTTCCTGCAGGTAAAACCGTGGCAATCGTTGGCCCGTCCGGTGCGGGCAAGTCTACAATCTCTCGGCTTTTGTTCCGTTTTTATGATGTGCAATCTGGTAGCATCAGCATAGATGGACAGGATGTCCGTGATGTAAAGCAAGAATCGCTGCGTCATGTCATTGGTATGGTACCGCAAGATACAGTGCTGTTTAACGATACAATCGCCTATAATATCCGCTATGGACGCATTGATGCCAGTCTCGAAGAGGTTGAAGAAGCAGCGGATCTGGCCCAAATTTCCACCTTTATCAAGCATCTGCCGGAGGGCTTTAACTCAATGGTGGGTGAGCGCGGACTGAAATTATCAGGCGGTGAAAAACAGCGCGTTGCAATTGCCAGAACGATCTTAAAGGCACCGCCAGTTCTGATCTTGGATGAAGCCACTTCAGCCTTGGACACTGCAACGGAACAAGAAATTCAGCAGTCATTAGATATGGTCAGTCGCGGGCGTACGACATTGGTTATTGCCCATCGCTTATCAACTGTTATTAGTGCCGACGAAATTATTGTTCTGCGGGAAGGGACTATAGTCGAACGCGGCACACATTTTGATCTCTTGAAGGAAAAAGGTCTTTATGCTTCCATGTGGGATCGTCAGCGTGAGGCCACAGAAGCTGAAGAGCGTTTACGGCAAGTGCGTGAAAGTGATGAATTGGGTGTTATTCAGCGTGGCACGCCTGCGGCTGAGTGATAAAATCTGTAAATTGACCTGATAATCCTCATTCTTCGGCTTAATTTTATAAAATTAAGCCGAAAGTCGTTTCAGTTCTGAAGAGAATGGGGTACAAATCAGCAAAATTTGAGGAAGTTCGATGAGCCTTACAGATACAATCCGTAATACTTTTGTGCCTATCCACCGTGAAGGCTATCCGTTTATTGCCGGTTTCTTTGTTGTTTCACTCATTCTGGGGTGGCTGTGGAATCCATTATTCTGGGTGGGTATGGTACTGACCATCTGGTGTATCTATTTCTATCGCGATCCGGAACGGGTAACACCCTTGGATGACCGTCTGGTCATCAGTCCGGCAGATGGAAAAATTTCTGCTGTTGGTCCGGCAGTTCCGCCAGCCGAGCTTGGTTTGGGCGACGAGCCACGACTTCGCATTTCCGTATTTATGAATGTGTTTTCAGTGCATATCAATCGCGCACCTGTGCGTGGTGAAATTGAAAAAATAGAGCATAAGCCGGGCAAGTTTCTCAATGCTGACTTGGATAAGGCAAGTACAGAGAACGAACGCAACAGTGTTCTGATTGATAGCCCACATGGCAAGGTGGGCGTTGTACAAGTTGCCGGTCTGGTAGCACGTCGGATTCTTTGCTGGTCAAAGGAAGACGAGGTTTTGTCGGTGGGTGAGCGCTTCGGTCTTATCCGCTTTGGTTCACGCGTGGATGTTTATTTGCCAGAAGGTGCTGTAGCGCGCGTTGCAGCAGGACAAACAGCCGTTGCAGGTGAAACAATATTGGCAGAATTTGAAAGCCAATATTCTGAACCTGTTGTGAGAATTGGTTAAGAATATGGGGAATGCCACACCTGATAACGTGGATAAGCCTGAAGAGGGCCGCGTGAGCAAGCTCCCGCATTTTCCCATACGACTGGTTTTACCCAATGTTGTCACTGCATTGGCCATTTGCGCAGGATTAACTGGTATCAGGCTAGCATTTGAGAACCGCTTCGAGCTGGCTGTTGCGATGGTTATGATCGCAGCCTTTCTTGATGCACTCGATGGCCGATTAGCCAGAATGCTGAATGGCTCATCAAAATTTGGCGCACAGATGGATTCTCTGGCTGATATCGTCAATTTTGGCGTCGCACCAGCGCTTGTTCTCTATGCCTATATGCTGGATCAGGCACGTGCCTTTGGCTGGACTGCAGCACTCATTTACGCGATTGCTTGTTGTTTGCGATTGGCACGTTTTAACGTCATGCTGGACGATCCTGATCGTCCGGTCTGGCAGAATAACTATTTTGTCGGTGTGCCTGCACCAGCGGGCGCATTATTAGTATTGCTTCCGGTCTATCTGGGTTTCTTAGGGCTCATACCGACTTATAGTTTGGCAATGATAACAGCCGCATACACGATAATTATCGCGTTCCTGCTAATCAGCCAGTTGCCCGTTTATAACGGCAAGGGTGTTGGTAGTGGCATCCGACGCGATATTGTTGCGCCTCTTATTCTTTGCGTAGTCATTTATGTCGGACTGCTGGTGAGTTATACTTGGTATATGCTTAGCCTTACGGCACTTGGATATTTGGCTTTTCTGCCATTCAGTGTCGCGGCATATCGCCGTAAAGAAAGAACCGAACGTGACAAGCTTGCGGCAGCAAGCGAAAACTAAGCTACTTTTGATAATATAAACTTTAAGCGCTCCTGAACC
>CANQXU010000199.1 GCA_947627865.1 uncultured Paenochrobactrum sp.
TCATCAACGGGTGCCGTCCACATTTTCCAAGCAAAATAAAGCAGATAAGCAACCCCAAGATATTTTATGATAATAAATACAAGATTAAAAGATTGCGCCAATGCAGCCAACCCCCACACGGCTAGAGAAAGCCAAACGGCATCCCCCACCCATAATCCTGCAATAAATGGTAAAACCCCTTTATGTCCTTTAGAGAGCACACGTCCAACGATTGCAGCGACATTGGGCCCGGGGCTGGCTGCAGCAACAGTCAGCATTCCGGCAAAAACAACTAGGCTCATCAATTCCAAGGTGGACGCTCAACTCTTATATTAAGCTTTATAGGCTTTTACTTTGATCATTGTTGTAAGTTTAAATATTAAGTCCTTGATGACAAGGCTTTATTAAACAGGGCGTTTAAAAGCATTGCGTATGGCTTCCAATGGCTCCCGACACGAACACCCCTCGATATGATCATTAACCAACCCCATTGCCTGCATAAAAGCATAAAGCGTTGTCGGCCCAACAAAACTCCAGCCACGTTTTTTCAAGTCTTTGGATAGTTTTACTGAAATTGGCGTCGTGGGATTGGCCATCAAAGTTTCATAGTCAACAATGTGCGGACGTTCATTGCTCTGCGGTTCAAACGACCAAAAATAAGCGGCCAAACTCCCTTTTTCATTTATCAGTTCAATAGCACGTTTTGCATTATTAATCACTGAGGTGATTTTGCCACGATGCCTGACAATCCCTTTATCAGCGAGCAAACGTTCAATATCGATCTCATTATAATGCGCTATTTTATGGAAATTAAACCCGTCAAATGCTGCACGAAAATTTTCTCTTTTGCGCAATATTGTCAACCATGACAAACCGGACTGGAACCCTTCCAGACATATTTTTTCAAATAGTCTGTAATCATCCGCCATTGGCAGCCCCCACTCATGATCATGATAAGCACGATAATCCTCCAACCCGCCATGCCAGGCACAGCGAACCAGCCCATCATCACAGCGCATTAGCCCTGTGTTCAGTTTTTCTGATATATTTGTCTGAAGGGTCATAATTTGCTTCTCATTTAAGAGTTCCACTTTATCTTTCACATCACTAGCAAAACAATCTGCCCAATTGGTTTACACATAACATTCATTGAGTGACGTTAATAAAAAACTTCTTTTATATAGTTTCTAAATTTGCATCTTCTCAAAATTCTGGCAGATTATCATAGGCAATAAAAATAATATCAATGGAAGGGTTTGACCATGAATGCGGCAAACAATGGCGTTAAAAACATTCAACTGAACGACGGAAATACAATCCCTCAATTAGGCTTGGGTGTTTGGCAATTAAAAGAAAAAACGGCCATAGATGCGGTCAGCTCAGCACTTCATACGGGATATCGTCATATTGACACTGCTGCAATTTATGAAAATGAAACGGAAGTGGGGAAAGCCATTGAAGCATCAGGTATTGCGCGTGAAGATATTTTTCTGACGACTAAACTTTGGAACACCGATCAAGGCTATGAATCGGCACTCAAAGCTTTTGATGCAAGCCTTAAAAGGCTGAATACCGACTATGTCAATTTATATCTTATCCACTGGCCTGTGCCTGAAAAGGATTTATACTTAGATAGCTGGCGCGCTTTGATTAAACTTAAAGAAAGTGGTTTGGTTAAGTCAATTGGAGTGTCAAACTTCCGAAAAGCAGATCTGGAGCGTTTGATCAAAGAAACCGATATTGTACCTGTGCTCAATCAGATTGAGTTGCATCCGCTGTTCCAACAACATGAGCTACGTGAACTTCACAAAAAATATGATATTGTGACCGAAGCGTGGAGCCCGCTCGGGCAAGGTAAAAACCTTGAAGATGAAGCCTTGAAAACCATTGCACGCGCTCATAAAAAGTCGGTCGCGCAAATCATTCTACGCTGGCAATTGGAAATTGGAAATATCGCAATTCCACGTTCATCATCATCAGAACGCATTAAAGAAAACTTCGATATTTTTGACTTTAACCTGACCAGTTCAGATTTGGAAACAATTGGCAATATGGATACGCCCAATGGCCGTATTGGTCCGGACCCAAGCATATTTGGCTAGTTTGTCGATGCCATTGTGATTTAAAGCGGCTTCATTAAAAGCCGCTTTTTTAATGAATATGATCAAGTTCTTCAGGCTTTGGCCCGCCATGCGCCCAATCCAGCAGCTTAATTGTATGCACTATAGGCAGATTACAGCCACTGCCGATCTGCACAATGCAGCCAATATTGCCCGATGCAATCACCTGCGCACCCGTTGCCAATATGTTTTGAACTTTTCTGTCCCGCAAATTTGTCGCGATTTCAGATTGCAATATATTATAAGTTCCGGCAGACCCACAGCATAAATGCCCCTCCAGCGGCTCTTTGACTATAAAGCCTGCTTGCTCCAATAAGCTCACAGGTTGCTGCACAATCTTTTGACCATGCTGCATGGAACATGCTGAATGGTAAGCGACAACTATTTTTGTCTCGTCAGAAACTTGCGGCAAAGGCAGTGCAATTTTTGTCAGATATTCAGTGATATCCTGTGCAAGCGCTGCAACTTTCTGCGCTTTGTCTTTATAGTTTTCATCTAAGCGAAACATAAACCCATAATTTTTGACCGATGTTCCGCATCCCGAGGCAGTTATTATGATTGCATCAATATTGTCTGCCTCAATCAGCGGCCACCACAAATCGATGTTATGGCGAGCCTGAGCTTGCGCTTTTTCTTCAAGACCTAAATGATGCACCAGCGCACCACAACAACCTTCATTCTTGATTTCGGCTATGCCGATACCCGCCCGATTAAGTAAACGTCGCGTAGCATCATTGATTGCAGGATCAAGCACGGTTTGCGCACAGCCACCCAGCACAATCACGTTTTTGCTAAAACTTAGCCCCTTCCCAATATCAGCCGGTTGCTCTTTTGGGTTTAAAAGTTTTTTTGGCGCCATTTCCAGCATGACACCAAGTGGTTTCAAGCTTGCACTATTTTTGAAAAGCTTTTTAAAAGGCTGGCCAATCTTGGCAAATGCCAATGCCGTTTTAAACCGCGATGGATATGGCAAAACAGCAGCTAAAATCCGACGGATAAAGCGGTCCGCTAGAGGTCTTTTATAAGTCTTTTCAATATGATCGCGAGCATGATCAATCAAATGCATATAATTGACGCCAGAAGGACAAGTTGTCATACAGGAAAGACATGACAGACAACGATCAATATGCTTTACGAAAGTCGCATCTGCCGGTCGATCATTCTCCAGTGTGTCTTTAATCAAATAAATGCGCCCGCGCGGACTGTCCAATTCATTGCCCAAAGCCACATAAGTCGGGCAAGTGGCTGTACAAAAGCCGCAATGCACGCATTTTCGCAAATTCTTTTCCGCATCTGCAATTGCAGGATTTTCCAATTGTTCCGGCCTAAAATGCGTTTGCATATTCCGCCTCCTGCTTTGCATGCGCTGGATATATCCGCCCAGGATTCAATATCTGGTACGGATCGAATTGCAGTTTTACGCGCTCTGTGAGTGAAGCCAAAGCTGGATTTTGCGGCTGAAAGACTTCTTCACTAGCTCTGACTTGTTCATTTCCACGGATTAATGTGGCATGGCCACCACCATGTCGCTCAATCAACGCCCGCAAAATGCGCGCCTCTGGCTCAGCCTCCATGCGCAACCAGATCAGACCACCCTGCCAATCGTAATAAGCATCGACGCCCGCATAACGCCGCAATTCATCAACCATCCGCCAGCCCTGCATTGGCGGCATCGTTACCCGCCAAACAACACGCTGATCTCCAGCCTTACAAAATGGCAATACATCGCGTATCTCCCGCCAAACTTGCCGAGAACTTTCTTCTTCCAGAATATAGCTATCACCGCCAAGCAGCGCACACAGCTTTTGGCATCGATGTTTTACTGACGCTTCGATCCCTTCAACACGCAGCAAAGTTGCAGGCTCCGCCCCCAATGCCCCCTTTAAAAACATCCACACATTGCTGGCTGGTAAATGCGCCGCCGATGCGACCTCCTCACGTGATCCCATCGCCATTGCCATTGCTTTAGCTGCCGCTTCGTCATCCAATCCGGATACAACAACGCTCGCGCTTGTTTCGGCTGCCGGCATAACTTTAAAAGTCAGCTCACTGAAAACCGCCAGTGTACCCCATGAATTTGCCATAAGCTTTGAAACGTCATAGCCACTAACATTTTTTACAACACGCCCGCCAGATTTAAAAAGCTCCGCCCTGCCGCTCACCGCACGCACACCCAAAATATGATCCCGTGCAGCGCCAGATTTCAATCGACGTGGGCCGCTGGAATTTGACGCGAGCATACCGCCCACCGTGCCACGCCCAGCGGCTTGTCCCAATAGCGGCCCATAATCCATCGGTTCAAATTGAAAACACTGTCCGTTTTGCCGTAGTAATATTTCAATTTCAGCCAATGAAGTGCCCGCTTTAGCACTCAGTACCAATTCGTCAGGCTCGTAAAGCGTGACGCCTGTATGCAGTGACATATCAACCTCATGACCACCATCCACAAAGCGGCCAATCGATCTTTTAGTACCATGTCCAATAATTTCTACAGGCGATAAATTATCATGCGCCCAGCGCACAATTTCAATGATTTCGGCTTCGTCTTGCGGCTTAAAAACACTCATGAAACGCAGGTCTCCACACTCTCAGCCGTCACTTTACAAGATGCATTATCAAGGTCGTAAAACTAAAATCTCGGAATATCCGGAAAAGCCAAATCGCCGCGATGCACATGCATATGCCCCAATTCAGCACAACGACGCAATTGCGGAAACATTTTGCCCGGATTCAACAATTGCTGATCATCAAAAGCACATTTTATTCGCATCTGATGGTCAAGATCTGTCTGATTAAACATTTCCCCCATCAAATCACGTTTTTCAATACCAATCCCATGCTCGCCGGATAAAACACCACCCACTTGCACACATAGCCGCAAAATATCCGCTCCAAAAGCTTCCGCGGCTTCCAACTGCCCTTCAATATTTGCATCATACAAAATCAAAGGATGCAAATTACCATCACCGGCATGGAAAACATTCGCAACACGCAATCCATATTTTTCAGAAAACGCGCGCATTCCCGCCAATACCTTAGGCAATTCTTTGCGCGGTATTGTGCCATCCATGCATAAATAATCTGGCGATATGCGCCCCGCTGCCGGAAAAGCGGCTTTTCTTCCTGCCCAAAAAGCATTGCGCTGCGCTTCTGATTGCGAGGGCGTGCAAGTTGTCGAACCATGCCTGTTGGCTATGCCTTCAACGCGTGCAATCAATTGATCAACCTCCACAGGCGGACCGTCCAGTTCAACAATCAAAAGCGCTTCGACATCAAGCGGATAGCCAACCTCAACAAATGCTTCAGCAGCATGGATTGCTGGTTTATCCATCATTTCCATACCTGCCGGAATAATCCCCGCACCGATGATTTCCGCTACACATTGTCCGGCCTGCTCACTTGATGGAAAACCGATGAGCACAGCTCTCGCAGTTTCAGGCTTTTGCAATATACGTACAGTCACTTCCGTTACGACACATAACAAGCCTTCAGAACCGGTTATAAGCCCGAGAAAATCATATGCCTCACTATCAAGATGCCTGCCGCCCAGCCGGATAATCTCGCCAGTCATCAAGACGATCTCAAGGCCGAGAATATTATTGGTTGTTAATCCGTATTTCA
>CANQXU010000200.1 GCA_947627865.1 uncultured Paenochrobactrum sp.
GATATGACGACGGAGCCAGTATCTCCCACAGCACCCCCTGCAGCCCCGCCTGCATCAACGTCTCCTGCAGCTCCGGCACCATTAACTTCACCATCAGATGGGGGGACATCTCCGGCACCGGCAAATTGAAATAACCAGTATCAGTTATTAAAACTTATTGGCTATGGAAATGAGCGGCTCTCTAGTTATTTAGAGAGCCTGCTTGTTAATTGGGGATTCTTGTTTTTGCTCACGATATGGCGTGTGTTTTTATTCATTTGCCTATAGAGTGAACATCAATAAAACCATCTTTCTGTTTTCATCTCGGTTTCGATAGGGTAAAGCCTTTATATGCTTAAGAAAATTTTCTCATCTATCGTTCTGGTTTTTGCATTAATTATACTCGTTACTTGCGGCAAAAGTGACGACGATAATGCAACTAAACCGCAAAATACCGAAGTGAATTCATCGCAATCTTCTGGTGAGGGCAGCAATGAGCAAGCTCTTGATAAGCCGGATATTATTGATGCGATGAAAGAAAATTCTGGCGTCATGTCTCCGCAAGAGGTTCTAGCTGCAATCAAGCGTGCGCGTGATAATGCAGAGGCGGCAGCAAAACAAACGGGTCAAACAGCAGAGCAGATCAAGCAGGCGGGAGATGCGGCAGAAGTCGTGGCCAAGCGGGCATTTGCTGCAGAACAACCAAAAGAATAAAATTTGTACTGCAAGTTAAAAACGATGTGAAATCAAACAGATCAATGTTATCTGTTTGATTTAGCAGTTTCATTATAATCTGACCTTCAGTATTGGTTTGTCATGTCTGTTTGGATGCGTCTGGGAGAGTTCTTATCGTCTGTGGCCTCGAATGCTTTTTCGAGTGTTATTGAAGCTGTTCGGACAATTTTTGAAGGTGATGCCCAAACCCGCAGACGTGTGACATTTTCTATTGCTATGATTGCGCTGTCAGCCAAAATGGCTCGTGCTGATGGTCTTGTTTCAGCCAATGAAGTGCAGGCTTTTTACGATATTTTCTCTGTGCCTGAAAAAGAAGCCGCAAATGTTTCAAGGCTTTATCAGCTTGCTCAGCAAGATGTGGCTGGATTTGAAGTTTATGCGCGCCAACTTGCGGGGCTATGCAGCGATGATGAAGCTGGCTGTGCATTGCTTGAAGATATTCTTGATGGGTTGTTTTATATCGCTAAAGCAGATGGTTATGTCCATGAGAGCGAATTGCAGTTTTTGCAACGTGTCGCTGAAATCTTTGGTTTTGACGAGGTTGATTTTAAGCGGATAGCTGCGCGGCATGTTAATTTAGGTGGTCAGGACCCTTATGAGGCTTTAGAAATTGAGCGCGGGATCAGTTATGAAGAAGCTCGTAAAAAATATCGCTCACTTGTAAAGAAACACCATCCTGACCGTGCGATTGCGCAAGGTGTACCACTTGAATTTATCACCATTGCCAATCATCGTATTTCACAAATTAACAATGCTTGGGCCGAGATTGAAAAAGAGTTTTCCGCTGTAGAGCGTAGAAAAAGGATGAAGGATAAACATGAGCAGTTCAGCTGACAGGACAATGCCAATTGAGCAAGAGCAAGCAGCATTGAAAGCCTTGCAATTATTGGTGCCTGATTATGCGTCTGCGTCTATTGACGTTTCACCCAATTATGGACTTAGAAAAGATGACAAGCAGATAAAGCATCTTATTCTCCATTATACCGGCCTGCCCACAGCTGAAGAAGCCTTGGAGATTTTAAAAGATCCGCTGCGCGAGGTGTCTGCCCATTATCTTGTGCATGAGGATGGCCATATTGTGCAAATGGTGAATGAAAAGGCACGTGCATGGCATGCTGGAGCCAGTTTTTGGCAGGGTGAAAAAGATATCAATTCAACTTCAATAGGGATTGAAATTGTCAATACTGGCAATCTGGAAAATCCTGAAATCTATCCTGATCTTCAGATCGCTGCACTTATCAGATTGTGCAAAGATATATGCCAAAGACACAATATTGAACCCGCCAATGTTTTAGCGCATTCTGATATCGCGCCAGAGCGCAAGACTGATCCAGGTGAATGGTTCCCTTGGGAAGAGTTGGCAAAAGCCGGTATTGGGCATTTTGTTGAACCTGTAATGATCAGTAGCGGGCGGTTTTTCTCACGTGGTGATGCAGGGCAGCCTATTGAAGCATTGCAATCAATGCTTGCATTTTATGGCTACAAGATTCTGATTCACGGTGAGTTTGATGAGCAGACTGAAGTGGTCGTAAAGGCGTTTCAAAGACATTTCCGGCGCCATAAAGTTGACGGAGTTGCCGATATCTCGACGATTCAGACGCTTTATCAGCTGTTATCTAATAAAAAAATGGCATGATTAACTAATTGAATCATAAAGAGTTCAAAAATTATTTTCCTTTATTGTTACCGGCTGTAAGGTAATTTTACTTCCCATAACAATCTTTGGCTGCATTTTCAGGGGATACAGCATTCGATTGTTTTGGCGTTACAGCAAATGTGACTGCCAGACGGGAATTTGTGGTGCAGCCGAAAAAACTATCGGCCACCGGTAACACTAAAACAAACAGCTTTTCACTTGTAAGACATAGTTTTACGGGGTGATTGCGGCTGTGTCTTAAAGGAAGTGGATGGCGTGATATTACGCGCCGTCCTGTAAGTGGAACATTATGAAGCGTGATTTTATATTTTCGTTAGCTCTTGTCACTATGTTTGCGGTAACAGCAATGTCTGCAACATCTCAAGCAGCGACAGTAGAGCCGACCAATCTTGCCGATCTGCTTAAAGCGAAAAAACAACCGACGACTAAAAAAACTACAACTAAACCTGCTGCTCAAAAAGCATCACTCCCACAAAGCAGCAGAAGCGTTGCTAAAAAAGCAATCGCAAACCCAAAGAAACTGGGTGGTAAAAAGAATACAAACCCATATTCAAATTTTATTAATAAATATGCCGCCAATTATGGTGTTCCGACTGCGTTAGCACATGCGGTTGTGCGTCACGAAAGCAATTTTCAGCCGAATGCATTGGGTCGTGCCGGAGAAATTGGCCTGATGCAGATCAAGCTGGCAACGGCTCGCGGCCTTGGTTACAGTGGCTCGGCCAAAGGATTGTATGATCCTGCTACCAATATTCAGTATGGAATGAAATATCTTGCCAAGGCGCATCAGCTCGGCGGTGGTTCCACTTGCGGCACAATTTTAAAATATAATGCTGGTCATGGCGCCAAGCGTATGAACCCAACCTCAGCAAAATATTGCGATAAAGTTAAAGCCTATATGCGCAATTTCTAAGCTTTGAGTGAGGCGGATTATACAAAAGCTGCATAAAAGCAGTGAAAATAGCGTAAAATGTCAGGCGAATAGCGCTTTTCAGTTGCGTTTTAAGTGTAAACCGCTTCTAACGGCTTTGTCAGTCGGCCGGGCAGCCGCGCCTGTCATATGCTGAAAAGCGGCAGGTGAGGAAAGTCCGGGCTCCGCGGAAATACGGTGCCGGGTAACACCCGGCGAGGGCGACCTCAGGGAAAGTGCCACAGAAAGTAAACCGCTTCAACTGTTACTGCTGAGCAGTGACTGTGTGGAGTAAGGGTGAAAGGGTGGGGTAAGAGCCCACCGCATTGCTGGTAACAGTAATGGCAAGGTAAACCCCACTGGGAGCAAGACCGAATAGGGACAGCATGTTGTTTCTTATGAAATGACGATCGGTTTCCAGATTGGCTGTCCGGGTTGGTTGCAAGAGGCGGGTGGCGACATCCGTCCCAGATGAATGGCTGCCACGTTGAACTTCGGTTCGGCCATACAGAACCCGGCTTACAGGCCGACTGACACTTCTTATCATTTGAGATTTATAGATCTATTAAACCTTATTCGGTTATACGCCGGATGAGATTTGTATCGTGACAAATTGTCGAGAATAAAGTGCCGACTGCACCAGAAACTAACGGTTCATTAAGCTTAATCAGCGATAAAGTTCAAATAGGGGAGCTGCGCCTTAGTAAGGCCGATACCTTAATGAATTTGTTGAGTTGAATGTTTGCAGTCTTGCGAGGCTGCATGAGTAAAGCGTGCACAATGCTGCACAAGAAAGGCAGGGCACGATGGCGGATGTCGGCGGAGACACTTCTCAAGCCGAAGGCGGGCACAACCGCCACATACCGGTATTGTTGTCAGGAGTCATGCGTGCATTGGCTCCGCAGCAAGGGCAGGTTTTTATCGACGGCACATTTGGCGCTGGCGGATATTCACGTGCTATACTTGATACTGGTGCAGAGCTTGTTGCCATTGATCGTGATCCGACAGCTATCGCCGCTGGACAAACGATGGTGCAGGCGTATTCGCCTCGGCTTAATCTTGTTCAGTCCAGATTTTCAGCACTTGATAAAGTGTTTGCTGATGTTAAGGGCGCTGATGTTCTGGCAGACGGTGTCGTGCTGGATATTGGCGTTTCTTCCATGCAGATTGATGAAGCGGAGCGGGGGTTTTCCTTCCAGAAGGATGGGCCACTCGATATGCGCATGTCGGTGTCGGGTCCAAGTGCCGCTGATGTTGTCAATCGCCTGAAGACAGGTGATCTGGCGCGTATTTTTAATTTTCTGGGTGAAGAGCGTCACGCTGGACGTATTGCACGCATGATCGTTGCAAAGCGCGATGCGCAGCCTTTTACGCGCACTTTAGAGCTGGCCAATGCTATTGAAAACTTGGTTGGTCGCAATCCGAAAGACCGGATCCATCCCGCAACGCGTGTTTTTCAGGCTTTACGTATTTATGTGAATGAAGAGCTTGGTGAATTGGCGCATGCGCTGACTGCGGCCGAGAGAATATTGAAGCCGGGCGGGCGTTTGGTTGTTGTTACATTCCATTCTTTGGAAGATCGCATGGTGAAGCGGTTTTTTGCTGATCGCGTTGGTGGTCAGGCCGGTTCGCGTCATCTTCCGCAAACACATGAAAAGCTTGCCAGCTTTACATTGGCGGTTAAGGGAGCCGTTGGTCCGGATGCGGAAGAGGAAGCGCTCAATCCGCGCTCGCGTTCTGCAAAATTGCGGGCTGGAATTCGTACCCAAGCATTACCTTTTCGAGAAGATCTGGGCATTTTTGGCTTGCCACGTTTACCTGATACGAGTGATTTGAGTAGGAGCTGAGCCGGTGCTACGCACATTCGACATTATTTTGATCGCGGCAATGCTAGTGGCAGCAACTGTCACTTATAAAATTAAGTATGACGCGGAAAAACAAATAGCGGTGATTAACAAGCTCAAGCGTGAAATCAGGCATGAGGAAGACACGATCCGTCTTCTGAGGGCTGATTGGAGCTTGTTGACGCAGCCCGGCCGTTTGCAAAACCTCGTTGAGGTTTATGATGCTGAGCTGGGCTTGAAGCCAATAGAAGCGCTACAGATCACGAGCGTAGATGACATTCCGCTGCGTCCTATTGATGATATTGACAAGATTATATTTGGTAGTGATGACCTGCTGGCAGGATCATCACAAGATCTGGATATGATTAAAACGGCAGGAGTGAGACGCTGATGTTCATTTTTCGCCGTAAACGTCAACAAAAAGAAAGCGACCAGCATCTGTCAGGTCCGGATAAAAATAAATCCGACAAACTGGCGATTGTGAGTGCAGGAAACCGAAACACTAAACGCACCCGCACTCGTGTGGGCATGGCGTTATTTTGCTTTGTCAGCCTATACGGTATTATTGCAGGTAAATT
>CANQXU010000201.1 GCA_947627865.1 uncultured Paenochrobactrum sp.
AAGCTGGTAATGCTGGCCAAAAGTTGGTCTGTATTGAAACGAACCGCAACATCAAATGCAAAACCAGCGGTTATCACAGCACCCGCATGCGGAATATCATCAGGCGAGAAACTGATATTTCCAGAAAGATAATCAACCTCGAAATTATCAAATGGCGCACCATCAACTGCGAGTTTGACACTCTTTTCCACGGGCTTAGTTATGGGACGCGTGTAATCTTCATAATTTTTAACTAACTGGAAACATTCAGTTTTACCATCTGAGATGATCTGCTTTTGGTCATAGGCGGAGTTTTCCGCATTGTAGTTTGCAGATTTATTGTCAAAGGGATCATGAAACCGGAATGCATATAGCGAACCTCGGCGTGCTTCAAAAAAGCTGAGCACTTGGCGTAAATCAACCAAGGAGCGGATGCCTGTTCCGGCATCATAATGACGACGTGAGTGTGCCCAGCGAGCATTTCTTTTTTCATGACCAGAAACAAGCGTCAGTATTTCATTTTTCCATTCCGGCCCGCCAGTGGCACCAAATGAAATCCCCAACGGGAACCTGACATTATGAAAGGATGCTGAAGGTTCACTGCTCATAATCTGCGTGCCCCACGCCTGACAGCTCCGGCGAGCATGGCCGTTAATTGTGCTTCAGATTTTCGAAAAGATGATGCATCCGGTGATGACATATTAAACACAACATTGACAGCGCGACCACCGGAGCCTGTTGCAACGCCTAATCTACCGTCTGATCCGCGGGCTAAGGGTAAAATTGCTTCTGCTCCCGCTTCTCCAGCGAGTCCCAAGCCCACTTGCCCCAGTCCCCCTTGTCCCATGCCAAAATATGTCGGGCTGGAGACTATCCCGCCTTTGGCAAAGGGTGTTGCACCACCAAGAGCACCCAACACGCCTGAGAAAAGTCCCGACATCATTCCCTGCAAGGGTTTAAGTCCAGAGGTCAATGCCATGGATGCCATATTACCGGCCAACTGACGCAGAACATCATCAAGTTGTTTGCCGCTTAATATGGAATCTTTCATTGCAGAAGTTAAACTACTGCCAAATGTATTTGAGCGCTTTTGCAGCTCATTGAGCGCACGATCAAATGCCGACATATCAGCATCAATCATGACTGTCATATTTTCTTGTTCAGCCATATTTACCCATCATTTATTCATCGGGAAATTGTGACATCAATGTTTCGAAAATATCGCGGGGACAGACGAGGCCAATCCCCGCCCCAAATCCTTCAACCGGCATTGTGATGGAAGCCAGTTCGCGCGGGGTCATTTTCCAAAATATGTCCGGAGAAAGCCGCAACTCACCCAAACCGATGCGCATCAAAGTCTGCCAAGAAAAGCCAGATTTTTCAGCACTGCTTGCATCAGTTGCGGCTAAATGGGGTTTTGCATCACCTGATCTGATGCCTTTGCATTATCCAGCCCAAAAGTGACCGTCAGCAGATCCGTGACAATATGAGCAAACCCCGTAGCACCACCCTCGACGCGCATATCTGCAACATCATCAAGCGTCACGCTATGGCCGCCCCCGCGCAGACCTGCGCATAGGATCTTGATCATATCGGAAGCTGACAAACGACTACTTGAAAACCTTTCCAGCAGTTGTGGCAAACTTGCAGCTTCAAAGGCATTTTCAAGCTCTGCGAGAGCACCCAATGTAAGACATAATGTCCAATCCCGGTTATCAATTTTGGCGGAAACTTCGCCACGGTGACGATTCACCATCATGGTAAAACCGTAAATTTCATTTCGCCCGCAGACTCCAGCGCAATCTCGAAGGTGACTTCACCATCATGATTACCGCCATATTCTAGAGCAGTGATTTGAAACTCACCCTCTATAGTGCCAAAGTCGGGCAGCACCATCTGCCAGTTTTCGATCTCGCCATTAAAGAAAATCTCGCGAATTAAACCATCTGAAGCAGCATCTTTGAAAATGCCTGAACCACTCACGGATACTCTTTGCACGCCGCTGCCGGCCAGCAAAACACGCCACCGCCCGGCTGAATCAGCATTGGTTACATCAACACTTTCCGCATTTAAAGCGATGCGCTTTGTGCGCAATCCAGCGCAAGTTTCAAAACTGCCGGTTTTATTGGCAAGTTTGAGCAATATGTCCTTACCTCTTTGTGCAGACATTCATACTTCCTTTTGAAGGATAGCCAGCATTATTCCCTTAATCACAAGGAGAATAACTCTTTGATGTTATTAGAAATTAATTGATATGCTCTGTAACGGCACGATAGCGCATAACTCCATGATAGGTGTTACGGCTATCTTCATAGCGTGCCTCCATACCCATGGATGTCAGATTGATCAGGTTAAAACCCGCTTGTTCTGCTTCAGCTACATCCAGAGCATCGGAAACCGCACTGATTATTTCCAGCACCTGCTTGCGGCCAGTGCCTTTGGCCCAAATATGAATGGTCAGAAAGTGCTCTTCACCGTGATCTGAAGAGGTACTCCAATCATAAATCAGACTATGTCCAAGCGTAATGTAAGGAAATGATGTTTGAGTAGGCACATGATCAAAAACCTTATCCTTGCCAATGAGCGCCGATATTTTTGCTTGCCGTGACAAATTATCAAACAACCATTGTTGCAAGAGCAATGCAGAGGTCATGTATGCCGCTCCGGCGCGTTATTTGTCGAAATTTGTTGACTTTTATTGAGCTTCTTCAATGTTTTGGGTTGAGTTTGGTAAAGCTCGCTAAAATATAATGCTTTAACTTTTAAAGCCTGTACCACATGAGCAAGGGTCATTTTCATGGTGATATTCACGACATAACCTCCTGAACCAAACAAATTGAATAACGCTTTGTTTCATCCGGATCATAGCAATTCAGAACAAGGAAAGAGCGTTGCAATTTGCGAAGCCGCATCCCTTGCAATACTTCAGGTGCAAATCTCATCGTTATACGATGTGTTATATCCTGATGATGCTGCTCGGCATAAAAACGGCTCTTAACCGAAACAGGCGTTATTTGTGCCCATAATTGGCGGACTTCCATCCACTTTTCTTGGTAACCACCCAGCCCGTCACTTTGGGGCTGCATCTGTTCCAGAAGCAAATTGTGATGCATCCGCCCTGGGTCGATAAACATCACATTCATAGTGAAATTTGTCTCCACAACCCCATCAATCTTTCACAGGCTGGCGGGAAAAGGGAAGAATTCGACGCACAATCAGCAAATATACGATTTTCATACAGATTGCCGCACAATACCAAGATTGCCTGTTTAAGGGCTTCAGGTACTTTATCCGGTGTGCTGCCAAATCCTGCGGTGAAATCAACCGTAATATCAATAATATCGGATGAATTGCCACGTTTTGTAAAACATAAGCGATGCGGTCTGTTTGCAAGCTGCAAATGCATTTCTGAAGGATCAATTTCAATGAGGTTCAAGGCACTATCACGCGCTGTCACCTTCTCGATCATTTGTACAGGAAAGCGATAAAGAGCCAACCGACCAGAGCGCGGCCATCGGGCAATTTTCAATTGCCAAGATTGCGTTATAAGCGCAAGACCGGTTCTGGTTTCCACCATCTCACGTGCAGTGGTTAATAATTTTTGTAAAATTTCGTCATCCGCCGATGTATCAATTCTTAAAAAAGAGCGTGCATCAGCCAGCGTCACCGGCTCAAGCTCCGGCGCCGTAATCAATTGCATAGTCATGTGGATTTCCCTTTTATAAACCTGTGGTAAAGCCAATCATCACTTCAAATATCTGCTGATAAACCACAGCAGAAACCTGTATGCTTTACACCTGCCAATACCGTCAGGATGTAAATATTACCAGTTAGCAGTCATGCTGCTTCACTGGCATAACCCATTGTTTTAATGAATTTAAAAGATATAATATTACTCAGGCTGCGCATTTTAGAAGTTTGATTGCATCAAAATCCTGAACGCCGCCGCCAACTCTTTTCGTGGTATAGAAAAGAATATAAGGCTTTGCAGAATAAGGGTCGCGAAGGATACGAATACCGACACGATCGACAATTAAATAACCGCGTTTGAAATCGCCAAAAGCAATTGGCGTACTGTCAGCCTGCATATCCGGCATATCTTCCGCTTCGGTTAAAGCGAAGCCCATAAAGGAAGCTTTATCACCAACAGAAGTCGGAGGTTGCCAGAGATAGTTGCCATCATTGTCTTTTATTTTACGTAACTGACTTTGAGTTTTACGGTTCATCACAAAACTGGCATTCTGACGATAACCTGATTTGAGCGAGTAGATCAGTTCGATGAGTGTGTCAGAAGGGTTGGTGTCCGCTAATCCTGCATCATTGCCGGATTTTACAAAGCCAAGTTTACCCCAGCTCCAGCTTTCCTCCGCAACTGTGTCATATGATAAAAAGCCCATTGGCTTATTCACGCCATCGCCGCTAATAAATGCTTTGCCTTCTTGTATCGCGAAAGCCTCTTCCACTTCATCAGAAATCCACTGTTCGACATCCACTGCTGCATCATCCAGCAAAGTGCTGGTTGCGGCAGGCATCGCATAAATTTCCATTGTCGGAAACTGCATCTCGGCTAGTTTTGATGTTTCGGTCTGCGGGCGCGAAGCCGTTTCTGATACCCAGCCAGTTGCCGGACCATCGACTGAGAATGGCTTCTTTAAAACTGCCGATGACACCTGACGAACCGATGAGATGGAACGAATAGGCGATATTTGAGCCAAGCGCCGACCAATTTCCGCTTCCAATTCATAAGGAACAAGATAGCCGCCATCCGGCCCGCTTCCATATGAATGCGACTTGCTTTCAAACATACGCAATTTCTGCTCATCGCCACAGCGCATATAGGTATTAAATGCAGATTTTTGTTCCGTATCAGCCAATATATTGTGGCTGTTATTCAATGCTGGTCTGGCATTTTTCAAAATCAAACTGTCGAGCGTGCGCTTTTGTTCATCCAGTGCGCTATTAATACGTTCAACCTTCTCCGTTACCAAGACATCCTGACCGACATGTTTTTCGATTTTTTGCAGCCGCTCGTCATTCGCTTCCTTGAAAGCGGAAAATGCCCCCATAAACTCATCAAATGCGCCATTAATTTCTGCATTATGGGCGAGCGCTTTCGTCTCCATGCTTTTTGTTTCAAGCGCAGAGTTCTTCAGATTTTGCATAGGTATTCCTTATGGTTGGATAGTCGTTATTTAAAAGAAAAAGAGAATTTAAATGTGCCTATCAAAACCGTCGGCGCGTATATTGTCTGCTTAATTGTTTGAGACCGTTAATTATGTGGTCTTTGCTTGGTCCTGTATCATGTGTTTGGCTTACACTTGGCAAAGCACCGTGATTTGCATTCAAATTTGAAAGACATTTTTGAGACTTCAATTGTGTAATGCGTGCATTTACAGCCATTGGAAATGTCACAAGAGAGATTTCCCATAAATCTGCCTGCTTAATATGGCGCAAGCCCGTTGTTGGATCTTTATGAGACCTCACCGTGCGAAACCCTATAGAAAGACCATCCAGTGCCTTTGCTGATATTAAGGCCAAAATATCGCGCGCCTGCCGGGCCTGTGTAGCCAATTTCCCTTCAACATAAAGCCCTTGGCTATCCTCGCGAATAATTTGCCAAGTACCAATCGGACTTGTGGCATCATGCTGCCAAAGCATGGCTATTTGCCCTGTCTTTTTATTGACTAAAGAATGTTGGAATGCTCCTTTTTCCAC